>NZ_QORY01000006.1:0-395118 GCF_008368755.1 Bacillus sp. AR2-1 | reverse complement strand
TATACTGTAATTTCTCCCAAAGCATATTGATAGTTATACGCAATATCTTTCTTCTTAATAGGACCTACATCCAAACGGGCATTATCGTTATCAATTTGATGGGCGACTACATCTGCTTTGCTGTAGTAGAGCATGACTTCATGAAAGAAATCAGATAAAGGTGTCTCTTGAATCTGCACACTTGGAATACCCTTTATTTCATTTTCAGGAACAAGGTTTCTACCCTTTAATTGAGCGACTACAACATTTGCATCTCCCCTCGCATACTCATGAAAAGGTGTCAGTGTGTCTTCAAGTGTAGGATCAGATACTACTGTTGTTCCATCAGTATTTTTTACAGGTATAGCGGTAGCAGTTTTATCTTTTAAAACCAGCTTTCCATCTTGCTTTGTAAAAGTAAGGTCAATACGTGAGATATGTGTTCCATATTTATCTGGTTCTGTAATAATAACGCCATTTACAACTTCTTTTTTAACAAGTTTATGCATATGAGCTGCAAAAATAGCACTTAGTTCCGGACAAGCATTCGCAATATCTTGAACACCAGTACCAGGGATTCCATTCTCATTTTCTAATCCCATATGCATAACGCCTACCATTACATCTACTTTACCTTCTAATTCTTTAATGGCCTTCTTTGTCTCTTCTACTGGATTTTTCACTACCAAACCATCCAAATGATCTGTCCCTTTTTCAAAATCACTAATCATTGGTGTATTCATACCAATAATCCCGACTTTAATTCCATCTTTTTCAACAATTGTATATGCAGGAAGAAAACGCTCTCCATTTTCCTTATAAATATTTCCTGCCAATGTCTTGCCCTTATATTGCTCACTAACTTTTTTCAATGTATCTAATCCAAAGTTAAATTCATGATTTCCAAATGCCCAGGCGTCATATTCCATTGCATTCATCGCTACCATCATTGGCGATTGTGGCTGATCATTGAATAACTCTACTGAATTTCCTTGAATTGTATCCCCAGCATCTACTAATATGGTATTTGGATTTTCTTGACGTACCTTCTTTATAACCGTATAAAGCTGTGTTAAACTTCCGCTAGTATTTGCACCATCAAGCGCATAATCCCAGGGCATAAATCTACCATGAATATCGGCAGTACCTAACAGTGTAATATTAACATCAGATTCCTCAGCTTTTGAGATAGATGGTTTGACTGTTACTGCTGTTCCAAGAAGTATAAAAATAACAAAATAACATAAATAGTTCTTCCATTTCATTTTTTGCATAATAACAATATTTCTCCCCTTTTTGTACTTTCATAAAGTTGCTTGAACTTTAAAAATGTAACTTATTATTCAGAAAACTTCAACTGCAAAAGAAAATTTTGGAGGTGGTTCTGCTGTGAAAATATAGAGAATAAAATGCATATACCCCCTAGCAGAATAGTATTTACTTCTTCCTCCAACGTGTGAAGAGCGCTAAACCAACGGTAGATGTATATGTACTGTCAAAATTATGGACATATAACTCATTTCCGGAAATCATTATAACTTAAAGATATAGTGTGTAATGCTGATTACATTTTCGGATTTCATTGCTAATTTATTTCCTTCTAAATGAAAATGCTGAGATCACTTCCAAAAATAATAACCCCGTTCTTCATTTAAGACGGGGTTCCACTTATACAACAATTCGGATTCAGTTTTTTTTCGAATATTCGTTTCCTATTCAAGAGTAAGATCTGCTAGTTTCGTATTTTCTTCTGCTTATCAGGACTTATATTTTATCACTCGAACCCTTGATGCTTTCCTAAATCGCTCAATAAATAGATAATAATTTTTACTTTTCAACTTCACAAAGCAATTTTACCTCTTTGATTTGTTCTATATGACGTTGTTCATGCAAATAGATTAATTCTATCCACTGATCAAGAAGTAATTCTCCAAGAGCTGGATGCATCACTGATTTTTTTGCCAATTTAGATTCATCTTCTATTGTACTCAGAAAACGCATCAATGCTTTTCTAGAGTCGGTTAACAAATCAACCATTTGCAGCACTTCAAATGGTTCTATACTTGGTTCAATCATTTCTGGTGCTATAAATTTTATTGATCTATCTAATACAATAGTATGAATTTCTTTACGCTCATTTTGGAAACTATCCATCTTTTTTAATCCTGACAAAATAACCGTTATAACTCTCTCATCTAATAAAACTAAGTGATGACAAACTTGTGCTATACTCCATTTATCCTTATCTGGTTTTCTATTAAATTGAGTATCACTTAACAAAGTAATTTCCTCAAATAATTGATTTCTCGTTTCATAAAACTTGTCCTTTACAAATGTATTCATGTGAATTCTCCTTTCATTAGAACCTATATACTTAGATTCCTGCGTTAGAAATATTCTCTATAGAAGAAAGATTTTCCTTCACTACTGTTTCTCTAATTCACGACTAAATATATGAGTTTTCTCAACATCCTTGAAGATTTCCTTGAAGTTATCATGCGCTGCAGCTACACCATAATACTTTCCACCGAATCCTTTCAATACAACTACATAAAACGTTCCTAATTATCAATCTAGCATTAAATAAATGTAAAAAATGCCCCTATTCATTCATTTTTCATGCGTATGTATGTACATTTGTTAATTTATTCGATATATTATGTGTATTGAATGATTACGAAAAGCTTATTGGTCGCTAAAAAACACCTTATATTTTTATATCCGAGAAAACTACAAAGTGTATAAAATTCCATTTGTCAAATGAATTTAATGCGGAAGGAGGTTTGTGGTTACTTCATCGGGATATAACCATCAGTTTTGAACTGATAAAAATATAGGAGGCGACATAATGTTTCGTACGATTTCAAATTTCATGAGAGTAGCTGAGATAAGAAACAAAATTCTTTTTACACTAGCGATGCTAATTGTTTTTCGAATTGGCACGTTTATTCCAGTTCCTCATACTAACGCAGAGGTATTAAAAGTACAAGATCAAGCTAACGTTTTAGGTATGCTAAACGTATTTGGCGGAGGAGCACTGCAACACTTCTCAATCTTTGCTGTAGGTATTACACCATATATTACAGCTTCCATCATAGTACAATTACTACAAATGGACGTTATACCTAAATTTTCGGAATGGGCAAAGCAAGGAGAAATGGGCCGAAAGAAATCAGCTCAATTCACTCGATACTTTACAATCATTCTCGCATTCATACAAGCCATTGGGATGTCTTATGGTTTTAATAATATAGCAGGTGGACAATTAATTACAGATCAAAGCTGGACTACATACTTATTTATTGCGACAGTTTTAACTGCAGGTACTGCATTTTTACTTTGGTTAGGTGAACAAATTACCGCTAATGGCGTTGGTAACGGTATTTCGATGATTATCTTCGCAGGACTTGTTGCGGCGATTCCAAATGTTGCGAATCAAATTTATTTGCAACAATTTCAAAATGCAGGCGATCAATTATTCATGCACATCATAAAGATGGTCTTAATTGGTCTCGTAATTTTAGCGATAGTTGTTGGTGTTATTTACATTCAACAAGCTGTGCGTAAAATACCGATTCAATATGCAAAAGCTGTTTCAGGAAACAATCAATATCAAGGAGCAAAAAACACTCATTTACCTCTTAAAGTAAATAGTGCTGGTGTAATTCCAGTTATCTTTGCTTCCGCATTTTTAATGACGCCGCGTACAATTGCGCAGCTCTTCCCTGATTCAAGCGTATCGCAATGGTTAGTTGCAAATCTTGATTTCGCACATCCACTTGGAATGACGCTTTATGTCGGTCTGATCGTTGCTTTCACATACTTCTACGCATTTATTCAAGTAAACCCTGAACAAATGGCTGAGAATTTGAAAAAACAAAATGGCTATGTGCCTGGTATTCGTCCTGGTAAATCAACAGAACAATATGTAACGAAAATTTTATACCGTTTAACATTTATCGGTGCAATTTTCTTAGGTGCCATTTCAATTTTACCGCTCGTATTCACAAAAATTGCTACATTACCACCTTCTGCACAAATTGGTGGTACAAGCTTACTTATCATCGTCGGTGTAGCACTTGAAACAATGAAGACGTTAGAAAGTCAGCTTGTGAAACGTCATTATAAAGGGTTTATAAAAAAAGTAAATTAAGTAAAAAACACAGTTGGTTATTTTTCCAACTGTGTTTTTGATTCTACTACCTCTAATTTTCCCACTAATGTATCAATCACTTTTTCTAAGTTCACAATTTTTTCATCTAATGCTTGGATGCGTTTTTCGCTATCCTCTACATTATTATATTTTAACTCATCATTGGAAGATTTGAACTGCTCCCATAATTCAAAAATAGTATTTTCAGTAGGTGATTTTGATTTTTCACCACTACTGGCTGCATCTTTATTTGATTCTAATTCAAATTGAAGTTCATATGTATTTCCAGTTAACTCTTTAGCTATTTCCGCAATTAAATCTTTATAAGACTTTTCAACCCATCCTTGTTGGAATTCGTTTTCAAAATAAATGATTAATGAATTTTCATTTATTCTGGCTGTCGTTTCTTTAACCCATGTTTCATATGAAGGTCTTGAAATTATTAATTGCATTTTACCTTTTATTTCATTCCAAATTGTATTGGGTTCTTCTTGTCCGGAAGTGAGTGGATTATTTTGCATATGATGAATATGTGTGATAGGAGTGGTTTTTGATTCTATTTCGAACCAAATTTGATATTCTTCATTAGTAAGTTTCTGTACGGTACTTGAAATTATATTTTTATACTCACCTTCAAGCAAATCACGATGAAACGCATCCTCACAAAAGATTATTAATGTATTATCTTCTATAGTAGCATTTGTATTTCTAACCCAGGTTATAAATGTTTTCTCTGCTAATTTTGGCCTTAACGCTTTCTTTACTTCATCCCAGCTATTTAGCCTTTCTTTTGGAACATCTTTCAACTTTGATGGTTCGTCATTACATAGATCAAACTGAATTTCAAACGTCGTATTAAACATTTCTCTTAATGTATGAAATACTAATTCTTTGTAGTGAGATTCTAACCAGTCACGAGCAAATTCATTTGGACAATAAATTGCTAATATATCATCCTCTAAATAAACAGTAGTATTAGTAAACCAAGTTTCATATGATGGTTTTGAAATTTGCGGTCGAATTTTTTCCTTTACTTCAGTCCAATTCATTTTCATAATAACTCCCCTCTTTTTATAGTTCTCTTTCATATAGCTTAATAATATTACGCCTTTCCAATAAATAAAGTCAATCCGTATCATGAATAAAATTCAAGCAGCCCTGTTATATACAGGGCTGCTTCTTTATACAACTACATTTCCTTCTCAAATAATTTCCCTTGTTTGAAATAGCTCCGGAGTGTGGATCGATTAGCTAAAAATACACCAACCAAAATAAAACAAGCACCTATTCCCATTGTAGGGTTTAAAGGTTCTCCTAATATGATATATCCTACAATAATAGCAATTAACGGTGATACATATAACCACGTTGACGGGAATACAGGATTTGTTTTTGATAAGAGCCAATAATATAATCCGTGCCCACCAATTGATCCGATAAAGATAAGATATAAAATAGGCCACTGTACACTCCATGAAGCTAATACAGATACATTCGGTTGTTCTACTATGACGGATGCGATTAGTAATAATACCCCTCCGTAAAACATTTGAATACCATTAATGAGAAATGGTGATACACTTTGTAAATCCGAAAGTATTTCTTTTGAGCGAATAGAGCCTATTCCGTAAAATAACTCTCCTATTATTAAAACAAAACAAGCGATACTCCATATGAGACTTACTTCTTGGTGCGTTCCTGGTAAAGAAACAAAAACAACACCTATTAGTGCGATAATTAAAGCAAAAAGTTGCTCTTTTTGTAATTTTTCCTTATTTCTCTTTGCCTGTAATAATAAAATCATCATCGGCCCCGTAGCAGAAAGTACAGCAGCTAATCCTGAAGAAATATATTGTTCCGCCCAGTACAATGTAGCAAATGTCATAAACGTTAAGCAAAAACCAGCATATATAATACGTTTTGAAAATACATGTGGCATAATTTCCTTTCGCTTTAACTTAAATATAATCATCAGAATGACGCCTGCTAAAAAGAAACGAATTCCTGCTGAAAATAATGGGGGCGCTCCTGCTTCAATTCCGATTTTTATCGTTAAAAATGTTGTTCCGAAAATAATACATACTAAAATATAATTGAAAATGACCATTTTTCTTCCTCCTTTTTACTCTTAACATGAGTATAGAAGGTATGGTGTATAACAGTGTATCTATGTATATAACAGTTACTTAAAATTGTAGTTGATTCTCTTTATATTTTTCGCTTTAATAAAATAAAAACGAAAAAGGTGAAACCATGAAGATTGTCCTTCGTAAAGAATCCAACATACCGTATTACCAACAAATATATATGCAAATCGTTGAAAGAGTACAAAGTGGCATGCTTGCGCATGGTGACCTCCTTCCATCTTTACGCTCTATGGCCGAAGATTTGCAGATTAGCCTATTAACTGTTCGTAAAGCATACAAGCAATTAGAAAAGAAAGAATATATACGCATTGAGCAAGGAAAAGGTGCTTATATACATAAACATGTAAAGAAAGATTTCAAACCAATTCCGTACAAATGGCAACAAACGAAAACGATTAATGTTATGCGATCTCAATATGCAATGAATCAGCACCGAAAATATTACGATTTTTCACAAGCGATTTTGTATCCTCGTTTATTGCCAAATCCATTCTTAGCAGACGAAATGCATAAAATACTTCATAAAGACCAGATGATCCTAGCAACTTATGGGCCAGTACAGGGTGATTATGAACTGCGAGTTGAAATAGCAAATTACTTAAGTGAACACCAGAATTTAGTGACCGATCCATCTAAATTATTAATTACAAGCGGAGCACAACAAGGAATTGATTTAATTGCTCAAACATTATTAAAACCTGGTGATATTGTATTAGTGGAAAGTCCTTGTTACAGTGCTGCGCTTGATATTTTCATCAATAAAGGTGCTAAAATTATACCAGTTTCTCTTGATAATCATGGAGTTCGCTCCGACTTAATCGATGATATTTGTCAAAGTAAAAATCCCGTATTATTGTATACGAATCCAACTTTCCAGAACCCGACAGGTACAGTAATGAGTAATGAACGGCGAATGGAACTTATAGAACTAGCAGAGCTATATGAGTTTTTTATAATTGAAGATGATTCTTTCGGAGAAATATATTTTGAGGGTGCTACTATTTCCTCTCCTATCAAAAATTTTGATACGAATGGTCATGTAATATATATAAAAGGATTTAGTAAAACGTTAGCACCAGGATTGCGTATCGCATCTCTTATTGCCGATGGGCCTATTTTTGAATGGTTATATGCTGTAAAAGGTTCAATGGATATCGGTAGTCCTTTATTAACGCAAAAAGCACTCCTTCCTTTTTTACGTGCAGAACGTATGAAAAATCATTTAGAAAAATTACGTACGGCTTTACAAATTAGACGTGATATAACTATTGATATGTTATCACCACTTAAAGAATTACGATTTGAAATACCAAATGGTGGCTTTAATTTATGGATTACACTTCCTGATTCGATAGATCCCTTTACCTTATTACAAAAAGCAAATGAAGTAGATGTCTCTTTTTTACCAGGAACAGCTTGTCTATTAAATACAGATATAAGTAATAACCAATTACGGATTAGCTACTCGATGTTAAATGAAAAAGATATGTTGATTGGTTTAGAGAAATTACATGATACAATACGAAACTGTATATTATAGAAATAACATTACATATCCAATAAGAAATACTATCCAAAATGAAAATGTGACTTTTTGGATAGTATTTTTTTCTGCGTTTTTTGTAGTTCAACTTCACTTTCTCTACAAGCCACTATTTTCATTATCCTCCGACTTTCATTACAATTTTACCTCTAATATGTTGACCTTCACTCAAAATATGAGCTTCTCTAACCCCCTCTTCATTAAACGGCACAACTTTACTTATAATTGGTTTTATTTTTCCGTGTACAATTAATTTTGATAATGCTTCTAATTGCTTTCCGTTTGGTTTTAGCCATAAAAACCCTGATTTTATCCCTTTTACTTTTTGAATTGGCTCATGAACAATCGAAACTAACACACCACCAGATTTTATAATTTGAAAGCTTTTTTCTTGTACTTCGCCACCTATTGTATCTAATACAATATCGAAATCTGATAGTAACTCTTCAAATTTATCTTTTTTATAATCAATAACGAGATCTGCTCCTAAAGACTTTAAAAACTCTTCATTCTTACTACTTGCAGTTGTCGCAACAAAAGCTCCAAATGATTTTGCGATTTGGATTGCCAAACTTCCAACTCCACCAGCTCCAGCATGAATGAGTACTCGGTCATGTTCTTTTATTTTTGCGTAATCTACAAGACTTTGCCACGCTGTAAGTCCTGCAAGAGGAATAGAAGCTGCCTCTTCGAAACTTAGATTAGTAGGCATATAAGATACTAAATCCGATTTTACTGTAATGAATTCAGCATAAGAGCCCTTCCCTATATTTTCAGGTTTCGTAAATACTTTATCTCCTACTTTGAAGCACTCTACCTCTTCCCCAACTTCTTCAATAACCCCAGCTACATCCAACCCTAAAATAATTGGAAATGAAAATCGCAACTGTTCTTGTAAGTCTCCTTTTCTTATTTTCCAATCAACAGGATTAACAGATGTCGCGAGAATACGTATCAATACCTCGTTACCTTTAACAATTGGTTTTATAACTTCTCTTTCTTTTAATTCTTCAACATTACCATATTGATCTATAACAATTGCTTTCATTTCCATTCCTCCTTGCTATTTATTTTAATAACATACAAATATTTCTCAAAATTTTTTGCCTTGAATTATCATAAACTTATTTTTGGGGGTAATTACGTAAGAAGCGTTATGAATTCCGTAAGAAAACGTACACTCACCTTAGAATCACTCAAAACTGTATTTTCAATTACATTCAAAAGAAATGGGGAGAACTCTATGACTGAAAAGATATTTAAAATAAACGGGATTGATATATGTACAGAAAGCTTTGGGAACCCTAAAAACCCAGCTATTTTATTAATTATGGGTGCTACGTGTTCAATGGTTTATTGGGATGAAGAGTTTTGTGAACAGTTAGCTAACACGGGGAAATTTGTTATTCGTTTTGATAACCGTGATGTGGGATGCTCTGTTACATATGAGCCTGGAACTTCCAATTATACAGTTACAGATATGGCTGAAGATGCAATTGGGGTCCTCGATGCTTATCATATTGATAAAGCACATCTATTCGGTATGTCATTAGGTGGAATGATCGCTCAAATTGCTGCTGTAAAACATCCCGAAAGAATTTTAACGTTAACATTACTGGCTACAAGTGTGATAGGCTCTGACGATAACACGCGCGATTTACCTCCGATGGACGAAAGAATTTTAACACATCACGCAAATGGCACGCATTTAGATTGGACAAATAAAAATGTTGTAGCAAAATATTTAGTTTCCGGATCTCGCCTATTATGTGGGTCCAAACGAACATTTGATGAAAAAAGAGTCTATAATCAAGTAAAACAAGAAATAGTACGCGCAAACAATCTATTAAGTATGTTTAATCACGCTTTACTTCAAGGTGATGATGCTTATGAAGGTGTGCTTCACTCCATACAAGCACCTACATTAGTTATTCACGGAACAGACGATACTGCACTCCCTTTTGAACATGGTCTCGCACTTATTGATGAAATTCCTAACTCAGTCCTACTAACCCTTGAAGGCGCAGGACATGAAAATCATCCTGATGACTGGGAAGACATCATTCATGCAGTTATTGAACATACATCTAAAATATAGATAAATAACGAATAGAAGGGGCACACCATAATTTGTGCCCCTTCTATTCGTTACATGTAAAAAAGCCCATCACTGTATCCGTATGTATAGTGATGGGCAATACTTATTTTTTCTATGTTTAAAAAAACGGACAATCTAATTGATCAACAGATTCCCATGATTTTTTTTTTATATTATCGGTGGATTTATTAGCTTCTAGTGGCACGTTTTTAAAGGGATTTACTTCGACCTTTAATAAAGATGATGGCTCCACGTATAATGAGAAAACATGGCTACTTGGTATAGCTTTTGACACATCAATATCTCCTACTTGTTTAAAGAGTTGCTGCGCTGCAAAGAAAAAGAAATTGGTTGGGTTTGATTGTTTATTCAGCCATGCAATCATTTCAGGTGATACTGATTTATGAATATTGATTTTTACTCGATCACCACGTTTATATCGCCTAGATCGCATACTTCCACCAACTAACTTATCGTTAAGTTTGTAAATCCTAACTCTTTTTGCTTATGCTCTCTATATTTTGGCGAACAAGTGTAGACTAATAATCCACGTGCATTTGTAAATAATGGATTATCTACAAAGATTACATTTGTTAGTCGTCCTTTTTGTTTTAAAATCATTTTTAAACTGTTTTTAATAATTACTGCGCCCCCGCCATAAATAAATACGTATGGATCGTCTTTCATGTCATCAATTTTGTTTATGATATCTGTTGCGACACGCGCTGCTAAACCTAATAATGCTGGTTGTGATTCTTCAACTAGTAACGCATTTCTTGGGTGCTTTTCATTTAAATAAATTTGGTTAAACTCTGTAATACTATCAATCGTCTTTGTTGGATACTTCCGATTCCATCTTGTAATAATTTGTAGTAACGTTTCTTTCACACCGTATGATAAGCCCTTACTTAGTTGTGGTCTAAAGTTCACACCTAGTGAAACTACTTCTTCTGTCGTCCCTGCACCAATATCAAAAGACAATAAAGTTTTATCAACAAAATCAATTTCTGAAACTTGATTTTGTTCACATTCTATTTTATGTTTCACTACATTTCCTTCTTCATCATATACAATGCCCCACGTACCAGAAGCGCCCTCAGGTAGGCATTTACAATATTCGATTGAAATATTAATTGTCACATCACGTCCGTTTGGATAATGGAACACAACCTTATGATTGCCCATATAACGTTTCGCATTTTCCGCAGCTATTTCTTGTGTAATAAGCTGCATAGGAAGAGCAACAGATAAATCATAACGAATATTAATATGACTAGAAGTTGGACTTTGACGCATAGCACTTACTGCTAAACCAGATAGAATTGTAATAACCATTAACTCATCAGTTGACTTATTTGATTTCTTCTCAACCTCAGTGCCTTTTAATTGATCTTGAATGACTTTTTCCCCAACGATATACCGCACGTTATTTAACATTAGCGATGGAGAACTAATGGTCACGTCAATGTGATTTTCTAATTCAGATAATGAAACATCACTCTCATCTAACAATCCTGTAGGCTCTCCTATATATAAAGAATATATACTCGGAATAAAAATAGGGTCTTGCCCTTTCACCATTAACTTCAAACCGTTATTTCCTGCATCAGCACCAGCTTTTAATAGAATAGACATAACTACCCCCTAAATTAATCTGACATCCCTTCCAAATATATGCGAGCCCATTCTTTTACATTCAAATGTAATGTAATTTTTTATTAATCATAAAAACAAAATATCATGTTCTTACACCATTTGTGTAAAAAGTATTTGACATAAAATTTTTCCAATTTTATACTATAGATGTAAAGAGTTTTTTACAACTATGGAGGTGTCATTTCTAATATGAATCGCAAAAATTACATTTTACTAACAATCGTTTTATCGTTACTTGGAGTACTTATACATGGAGTCTATAAATACATCTCTGAAGGTGCGATTTTAGGTGGAACAATCTTCGCAAGTGCAATAATAATTAGCTACCTCATCAATCATATTACGTGGGGAGATCCAAACGGAGTATCGGAAGAAAGCCAAGATGAAATGGGACAGCAAATACAATATAAAAGTTTTAAAATTGCTTATTTTGTACTTATATGTCTTATGTTTTTTGTTTTACTATTATCAGAAGGATTTGCATTCCTATTACTCGATGAAATAAAGAATCTTCCTCTTTTTATCGCCCTTTGTTCTTCATACTTTATTTATCCTATCGTCGAACTTATAGTCGCAAAACAATATAAATAAAAAGGTGAGATTTTCTATATACAGAAAATCTCACCTTTTTATATTTATATACCCTCAACTATCGCTTTTAATTTATTCACAGTCCGCCAATTTCTTACTGTAGCTGGTGTATGTAACTTCTGAAACTGGTTCATTAATTTAGAATTTCGAATGCTATTTTTGAAAAATAAATACACAACTTTTTCATGAATATAGCAATCTTCAGTCTCATTTTTTTGCATAAGCAGCTGATCTTTTTCTTTTTCAGAAAGTTCGTTTGCTAAGAAAGCAACATGTATACTTTCACCTTCTAGCAATGAATCGGCTTCATAGGGGCATCTTTTTATCATATTTATAAATTCCTCATGTGTTCTTAACATGACTGGAACATCAAAACCAAAAACGTTTTTAATTTCCGATTGTATTCGTTTATTTAAAAAATCAACATCATTTTCAGATTCGAACACGATATTACCGCTTTGAATATATGTTTTTACTTGTTTTAACTCTATTGATTCAAACATTTGTTTTAAATCCGCCATTTTGATTACCTTATGCCCGCCTACATTGATTCCTCTTAGTAATGTAATATAAATTGTCATATCAATCCTCCCCATTTAAATGAGCCGAACAATTGAGTTGATTTTCACTCTCATATTTCTCGGATATTTGTTTTAATTCCTCTAACATATCATGTATAGATAATACCTCAAACAAAATGATAGATTCGCTTGAAAAGTGATGATGATATTGATTTGGTTTACAATGTCCTAAATCATTTTTATAATCCCAAAATTTTTTGTCTAATTCATCAATCAGTTTAAAATGTTCTTCATCTATTTCATTACAATTATTTCTTAATATAGAAATAATTGTAATGAACCGTTCGCTGTAATATCTCTTTTTTATTTTGTGACCAGTCCCATGTTTCAATTGGTGCTCGAGCTAAATTATCTATATGGTAAATAATTTGCTACAATATATGGAGTTGCTTCTGCATGGCTAAAAAGCTTCTCATTTCCTTCTTTGTATGTCGATGATATTTCCAATCTTTTTGCTCATATTGAACAAATTGTACCGCTTTATGTAATGATAAATTTAAACTAGATAGATTATGAGTTGTCTCTTTCTTTATAACTTTCCCTTCAATTAATGCATTAAGCCATTCCTCCATAATATTTGCTGTTTTAACAAATAGCTCCTCTGTACATCCCGAAATGGTTTTAAGGTAGTGTGGTGGCAAAATGAAAAAATTCACTAAAGTAGATACTATAATACCAGTAGATGTAGTAGCTAATCGAATTAAAAATGCAGTGAAATAATGATCTGCCGTAATAGGGATCATTGCAACAGCAGTTAATGTTGCGACTAACGTTCCCGCATGTAACTTTAGTTTTTGACATGTAACGATTGTAAACATCGCTGCTAACGCATAAGAAAGAGCCTGATGACCTAGGGAAAATGTGAAAGTCATTGCATACGCCGATCCAATTGTTGAAGCTGGAAAACGAATTAGCCCTTTTTTTATAGAATCCGTTGCAGTTGGCTCAATCGTTACAATAGCCGTGATGACAGCAAAAATAGTGGGTATATTGAAAAATTCACAAACTAGAACTGTAAGAAAAACTGCTATTCCGGTTTTTATCACCCTTCCTCCAACAATATTCCATTTTCTAACTTGATTCATTTTGTATTTCCTTCATTTCTATTTCATTTATATATATATTCTACATTATATATCGTACTAAATAAAAAACTTACTACTTTGTTATGCAAGAGTAAGTTTTTCTTCTCGTTATTTCATGATAGGTAAATGCATTATAATTTGTTGACCAATTGGTCCCATTCTTCTAAAGCCTTTATCTTGGAAGCCGACTTTTTCATATAAATTTTGTGCAGGAATATTTTTTTCATTCACAGCAAGTACAACCTCATTTTTTATCGGGAAATAACGTTTTACAAACTCTTGTAATAATGCCAATGATTTTTTAGCATATCCTTTTCTTTGTCTATTGTGATTTATAGAAAACGAAGTTAAAAGTAAAGCATCTTGATTGTCTGTGAACTCCTGTACTCTATCCCCTGTTTGCAGTGCGAAAAGACCAACAGGTACCCCATTGTAATCTAAAATAACAATCACATTTTTTGTTCGATCACTTTTTACTTTCTCCAATAATTCACCTGGATCTGATGTGAATTGAACTTGTTCACTTGGTAAAGTAAATGTTTGTATAACTTCTTTATACTTCTCCTTATACGGAACTAATCGAATTTCCCCTGTATGTATGTTCATGCTAAACTCTCCCATTTTTCAACTTATTAACTTAAACCTTGCTGCGCTTTTGAATGCACTTTTCCATCTAAAAAGGTAATTTCAATTAATGAAGTTGGATCGCTTCCCTTCCATGAAAAAATTTGTTTAATTTGTGTAGAATCTTCTACACCTTCTTCTATAAGTAAATTACCATCAAAACCAATTACATCTTTCACTTCAATATAAGTCATTCCTTCATTTATATTCGAGAAATGATTTATATTGATAGACTCTTTCTTCTCACTTTCCAACACAGTAGAAGAAGTCGCTGTTTGTTTTTTTACTTCTTTCTTCTGTTCACACGCTGTCATACTGAAACCTAAGCATAAACTACATACTATTAATGCGCTTTTTTTCATCATAACAGTTGTCCCTCCCACCATAATTAAACCATATGTTCCCTTAAAAATAAACTGAATATTAAATATTATATTGAAAAATCCCCGTACAATTAAGTACGGGGTTAACTTTATTTATTCAAATGATTATTTGATTGGTCATTCTGTTCTTTTCTTAGTTCTTGTTCTTCATCTTTTGGTAATTGTTTATCATTATCTTTAATTGGATTCGTTTCTCGATTTTCAATCATGTCATTTGGAACTTGTGGCATTACTCGGCCAACAATTGCTGCTAACTCATCAAGTATACCTTCACCTGTTTTTCCTTTTTTAATTTGCTTTCCAATTTGTTTGAGTCGTTCATACGTATCAACATCCGCTACAACGACTGCATTAGCACCATCCGGATCGTTTTTTAAACTTTCTGCTACAGAGTATTTAATGGACTCCACGCGAGTTCGATCGAGTTTCGCTTTTACATCAATACCTACAATAGCATATTTCCCCACAACTACCGCTGTTGCATCATTCACACCTGGCACACTTGCGGCTAAAGATGCTAAATGGTCCGCCGCTTTTTCATTTGGCTTATTTGGTTTGTTTGTATAATTAACATTTTTCGTCGAAACATTTTTTTGCTCTGGTTTTTCGTTTGGATTGTCCTTTTTTCCAATACTGCATCCTGTTATAAAAAAGCAAAGCATCAACATATATATTAAGATCTTCATTATTCTCACCACTTTACTATTAAAGTTTAATCATAAATTTTTTCAACAGCTTGCATTTTCTTCACTTTTTCCTCTGCTCCGCTATTTGCATTAATGAAAATTTGGTACGTATCTTTCCCTAAAGTACCTACAAATTCATAGCAAAGTACTTCATTATGCAAATCATTTACAACTACGGCTTTACGTTCTTCCATAACTTTAACATCTGGATTGATTTTCTTTCTTGCTTCTGCTGCAGTTAGCTTTGCTGAGGGAACTGTTCGTTTTTGGTGTGATGCTAAATATTCTTTTGCAGAAAAACCAACGATAGAACCATCATCTAAAGCAATTTTCATTTGAATTGCTTCTGGATAAATTCGTACGCCATTCTCATTTACTACATACGTAAATACACCAACGTTATCATATTGTGAGCTATCAAAAAGCTCCATATTATTAAACTTGTGGTCCTTTAAAAATTTCAAACCTTTACTTCCTGCATCGTTTAAACTAATTTTCTGTTCTTTAATTTCTCGGTTATTCATAACCCAAATTGGATATCCGCCTTTTCCGGTAATATCCATATAAAACTCATTATTCGTTGCTGGATCTTTAATTTTCACACTATAGAAAGATTCTTTCGCACCTTTTCCGCTTTTCTCAACATCTACTTTTTCATTTCCTTTTAAATTCAAAAATGATTTTGCGATTTTCGCCGCTTCATCTTTAGAAATTGCTTTTCCTTCTGCTTCAAATCCGCCTTTTTTATTTTTTTGCGCACTAGTAAAGGTCGGTCCGAAGTTTGTAGACGAATACGATGTTACGTTTTTCTCTACTGTTTTTAATCCATCAATAATTGTATTGTCTGCAGGATCATGATTTGATGCGAGTGCCATCTCAACATCCATCCAGCGTAAATTATTTTTCAAAACAAGATGTTGTACTTTTCTTAGTTCATCTTGTATATTGCCTGCATTTGAATATAAAGTTTCCAACGTTTTGTATTCTTGATCATTTAACGGCTCTTTTTCTAAATCACGAATGGCTGCACGGTAACTAAAATCACCGATATTTGCTAAAAATTCTTCCGTTTTATTAAAAGGCATTAATGTTAAAGGCAGTTGTCCTACATCCGAACGAGCTACAGATGTTATTCTCCATACGTCTGCTAATGCAGGTGATAAAGATGCACGTGAATTCATCGCGAGCGTTGTTCCAATTTTGTCGTGCAATAAATCAACCTCATATGCTAAATCATGAAACGCACGTTGATAGCTATTTTCTGCTCGAATTAATACTGCATTCTTCTCTTGATGTTCTTTGTAGCCCCAATATCCTGTTCCAACTACACCGACTGTTAATAATACGATTATAATACCTCGTAACATAGTTCCACCTCCGCTCTATTTACAGAAAATATGTTTCCCGATCTTTTTAATTTGTGGACGAGTCCAAATCCATTTACTTGTTGCGGTATCTGGATTGAAATAGTACAATGCATTTCCTGTTGGATCCCATCCATTAACTGCATCTAATACAGCTTTTTTCGCTGTTTCATTTGGCGTTAAATATATTTGTCCGTCTGCTACCGCTGTAAATGCTCTTGGCTCAAAGATTACACCCGAAACGGTATTTGGGAATGATGCACTTGTAACTCGATTCAAAATAACCGCAGCTACTGCAACTTGCCCTAAGTACGGTTCACCACGAGATTCTCCATATACTGCGTTTGCCATAAGCTGAATGTCATTTTGAGAATAACCATTTGGAACATTTGTCCCTTTATTTTGAGATGGTTTATTTTCTTGTGCAGTACCACCACTATTTCCTTTATTCGTTGTCGTTCCTTTATTAGCTGTTGACTTGTCATACTTCGTTGCTTTTACTAGCATTTGCTTCGTTTTAGCTCCAGCTAAACCATCAACAGGTAATCCGAATTTCTCTTGAAAATTTCGAAGTGACCAGTATGTACCCCATCCGAAAACACCATCCACT
The DNA here is from genome assembly GCF_008368755.1 of Bacillus sp. AR2-1. Classification (NCBI taxonomy): domain Bacteria; kingdom Bacillati; phylum Bacillota; class Bacilli; order Caryophanales; family Bacillaceae; genus Bacillus; species Bacillus sp. AR2-1. The sequence continues at coordinate 377,618 of NZ_QORY01000006.1, read as the reverse complement.
TTTCCCGTATAAAATCCGTTATATTTCAAACGAGATTGCAGTTCAATGACATCTTCGCCAGATGCTCCTCTTTGAATAACTTGATTAGAAAAAGCTTCAACATTTTTTAGTTGTATACTACTTACCATCAAAGATAGTCCTATGAATGCAAGTAAAATTGCTATTTTAAAAATAGCTTTTTGACGCATGATTTTCCCTCCTTAATTACGGAAATGATTTCTTGGTTATGTTTTGTAAAAGCCTCGCTTTTATGTAAAGAAGACAAAAAAATCCAAACTCATATCGTTGAAAAAATATGTAAACAATATAAAAAAATATAAAAGGAGTTCATCATGAAAAAATTGTTAAAGCGTATCGCACTCGTCATTTTGTTCATAACTACATGTTCAAATATATATACTGTCCCATCAATTGTTCATGCGCAGCCTCCGTATGCCAAATGGGGGAAACTTGCTGTAGAAAAGACGAAAGAACAATACCCAAAAGCGGAGATTATTGATTACCTTCATATAGGTAGAAAACCGAAAACCGTTCAAATAACGGTTGAAAAATTTAAATTGTGGCTACGTGAAGATGGAAAAGAATATGGTGTTTTTGTTGATGTAGAATTTGAAACGAAGACAGATAAATTTATAAAGATGACATTTCAGAAGACGAGTAGATAAAATGAAAGAACCCGTACTGTTTATATTTTAAACAGTGCGGGTTCTTTCATTTCTATAATCCATTCCTAAATTTACACCTTTCAAACATTCTCTCTTCTTATATAAACTTATAATGCTCCTGTACATGCTCAATAAACAATTTCAATGGAACAAGTCCACGTTTTGGCATATGACTACTTATTACAGCAACAAGTTCTAACTGTGGAATGATAACGATGTATTGTCCGCCATATCCCATAGCAAAATACATACAATACGGTATGTGAAATCTTTCGTTATTCAAAACCCACCAGTGATATCCATAAGCCCCCACATGTTCATACGTTTCAAATAGAGCTTTACTAGATTCTTCTAACCATTTCGATGATACAATTTCATTCCCTTGCCAATATCCATTCTGCAAACATAATATTCCGAGCTTTAATAAATCTTTAGATTTCATTTTCATACCGAAACCGCCGACATGTATGCCTTGCGGATCTTGTTGCCATTCATATTCGGTAATTTCTAATGGATCAAATAAATATCCTTTCGCAAACTGCTCTGTCGACATTCCGGTAACTTCTTGAACAATATAGCTAAGCAAGTGAGAAGACCCTGAGTTATAATTCATTTTTGTAGCTGGTTCTTCCATTATTGGTTTTTCTAATATATACTGCACCCAGTTTTCCGATTCTACAAAATCATTTGGGAACACTACTCCATTTCCGAACTCTTTCCAATCCTCACCTGTAGTCATCGTTAATAAATGATAAAGAGTCAAATCCCGCTTTTCATTAGATACATTTTCAATCCACTCTATAATCGGTGTATGTATATCATTTATATATCCTTTATCAATTGCAATACCAATTAATATAGATACAATGCTTTTTGTAATCGAGTTTATTTTATATAAATTACTTGCACATTCTATCGTTTTATAATATTCATTGGTTAGCTCACCTTTTTGATAAACGAGAAATGTATTTACTTTTTTCTTTTCAAATTTATTTTCTAGTTGCTTGAAATCCAAAACTTTACCTCCAATTAAATCATTACCTTATTTATTATATCTTGTAGCTTTAATTAAAACATAAATGTGTTCAAATAAAAAACAAACCTGCCAGTAATAAACTGACAGGTTTGTTTTTTATAATTTCGTACGAACATTCCAAAGCTCTGGGAAGAAACATTGATCAAGTACTCGTTTTAAATACGATACACCAGAAGATCCGCCTGTTCCCATTTTATGACCAATAATACGTTCTACCGTTTTCATATGACGGAAACGCCATTGTTGTAGCCAATCTTCGATATCAATTAATTTTTCAGCAAGCTGATATAAGTTCCAATATTTTTTCACATCGGCATACACTTCTATCCATGCTGCTTCTACTGTTGCGTCTTCTTCATAAGGCTGCGTAATATCACGATTTAACACATCTTTATGAATAGGGAATCCTTCTTTTACAAGTGCTTGAATTGCCACATCATACAAACTTGGTGCGTGTAGCGCTGTATGAAGTCGAGCGTGTAATTCTGGATCTTTTTCATAAATTTTTAATGCGTGCGGCGTTTTATAGCCAAGCGCATACTCAATCATACGATATTGATACGATTGAAAACCTGAAGCTTGACCGAGTGAGTCACGAAACTCAATGTACTCTGATGGTGTTAATGTCGCAAGAATATCCCAAGATTGAATAATTTGCGACTGAATTTTTGATACACGTGCTAACATTTTAAAAGCTGGTTGTAATTTATCTTGTTTAATAGATTCAATCGCTGCGTTTAACTCATGTAAAATAAGCTTCATCCAAAGTTCACTTGCTTGGTGAATCACGATGAATAACATTTCATCATGATGATCTGATAATCTCTTTTGAGAAGATAGTAAACTATCTAATTGTAAATACTCCCCGTACGTCATATTCTCTTTAAAATCCGTATGAATTCCTTTTTCCATAATTACCTTTTCGTTTTCTTTCATATTAGCCAAACGCCCCTTTTATGTAATTCTACTTATATTGGTCTAATAACTGCTCGAACTGGACTTCCATCTGCATCTGTTAAGGCAAGTGGTAATGCGATTAATTCATAATCGCCGTCTGCTACATGATCTAGTACGACATTTTCTAAAATGTGTATACCATGTTTAAACAATTGGTGATGCGCTGCCAATTCTTTATCGTCTAATGGATCTACTGATGGTACATCTACCCCAATTAAACGAATTCCCTTTTCAGAAAGAAATGGTGCGATATCAGCACGTAAATGCGGAATTACATTCGGGAATTCATTCGCTTTACCATGTGAAGATGTGCGTAACAACAAGCGTTCTATACCTTCTAAATGAAAGGTTTCTAATTCCTTTTTCCCAATGCTTTCAAGATTAGAAACATCAATGATCCGCGCTGGACCGACATAAACTTGAACATCTAAATCTATTACTTTCTTTCCAGCATTATCAAAATGAAACGGTGCGTCAATATGAGTACCTGTATGAATACTCATCGTTAACTTTCCGACATTTACTGAGCCACTCTCTTCTTTTGACCATGAAACTTCATACGAGAACGGTGTATCACCTGGCCAAGTAGCAATATCATTATTTAGCGGTTGTGAAATATCAATCCACTCTGAAGCTTTCATACTTATGCCACAACCTCTCGCTTATTTTCAAACTGCTTATACTCTTCATCTTTCATAATTTTCTTTAATATTTGTACAGATTTCCACACTTCTTCGTATGTGTTATATAAAGCGACCGGCGCAAGTCTTACTCCATTAGGTGCACGGAAATCAGGGATAACTCCATTTGCTTTTAACGCTTTACATATGCGTGCTGCTTCTGCATGTTCTAAATAAATGTGCCCGCCTCGTTTTTCATCCTCTAATGGATTTCCAATTGTAAATCCGTAATCTTTTAATTCATAATCAATTAAATCCAGCATGTATCTTGTAATATGTAGCGATTTTTCACGTAAACGTTCTATACCAGCATCTTTAAATATTTCAAGAGAACCAATTAAAGGTGCAGTACTTAATACGTGCGGTGTACCAATTTGATAGGCACCTGCATGATCAGCAGCTGTTAATGTATGTTCCATATCAAACTGCTTATCTTTTCTAGAACTAAACCAACCTGATAATCCTGGAAGTCTATTAAAATGCTTTTTATTTACATAAAGGCCCGCAACTCCACCAGGTCCTGCATTTAAATATTTATAATTACACCAAATGGCGAAATCAACATCCCATTCTTTGAAATGATGCGGAATAGAACCGATTGAATGACATAAATCAAATCCAATATGAATACCACGCTCATGAGCTTCCGCTGTTAAACGTTTCATATCAAGAATTTGTCCACTTCTATATAGTACAGAAGGCAATAAAATTAACGCGATATCATCTGTCATTGCTTGAATAATATCATCTTCAGAAAGTGTTCTACCGTCTCGGCTCTTCACTCTTACTAAATGCTCATCTGGATCTAGACCCTTTAAACGAATTTGACTTTGAAGTGCATATATATCTGACGGAAATGTTAATTCATCAGCAAGAATTTTTGTACGTATTCCTTTCGGCTCATAAAACGTCGCAATTACTTGGTGAATATTCGTCGTTGTGGAACCGGTTACAATTGTTTCTTCCGGTAAAGCTCCAATAAGAGGCGCAGTCAATTCACCTAATTTCTCCGAAAGGAAAAACCACGGATACTCTCCTTCAGTCCAGCCGTCAATTCCATACTCCTTCCATGAATCGAGCAACGTAAGTAATGATTTCTCTGCTCTTTTTGAAAGTAGCCCTAATGAGTTTCCATCTAAATATATCGTTCCTTCTTTTTTATAGAATTCAGTTTGAAAATCTTTCAGTTCATCATGTTTATCACATTCAAGCGCATATTCATAATTCGGTTGAAATGGTTCTTTATACATGGTGTCACCTTCTTTTAATTTTCTTTTTATTCTAACTAATTGAAATATATCACCTTAGTTGATATAACGTCAATGATATTATGTCAGTTGACTTTATATATGAATTCCTTTTACAATACAGTTATATTTTCAGATATTTCAGTATAAAGAGGTGGTTCTTTGAAAAACAGTACTCTTTCATCAAGAAAACACCGCTCCTTAGAAACAAAGAAGAAACTATTACACGCTGGTTACACTATTTTTATACGTAACGGATTTCAAAAAACGACTATTACACAAATTATTAAACATGCAGAAACTGGTTATGGAACGGCATATGTATACTTTAAAAACAAAGATGATCTCCTTATCGTTTTAATGGAAGATGTCATGAATCAATTTTATGATATTGCTGAGCGCTCCTTTTCCCCTCAAACGAAAGAAGAAGCACATAAAATGATTCAAAATCAAGTTAGAGCATTCCTACAACTAGCAGAAAAAGAACGAGCTATATTACAAGTTGTGCAGGAAGCAATTGGATTATCAAAAGAGATACGTCAAAAATGGGACGAGATACGGGAACGCTTTATAAACAGTATTACGCAGGATATTACATACTCTCAAGAAGGTGGATTAGCACAGCCTGAATTAAATAAAGAAATTGTAGCACGTGCTTGGTTCGCAATGAATGAGATGTTTCTTTGGGCAATTGTGAAAAATGATAAAGAATTAGAGTTAGGAGAAATTGTGCATACATTGACGGAAATGTATACGACTGGGCTATATAAATAGCACACTCATTTATATAGGTGTGCTATTGTATGGTCTATAAAAATATTTTATCTGGTTATGGTGATGCTAAAAGTGTTTTTTTAAATAACGGGAATGTCTTAGCAATATTTCCAAGGTAAGAAAAGCGAACATAGCCTTGCCTATTGGATAACAGAAAGATTTTGTATTGATAAAGAGATGTACCAAACAGCTATTAAAATTTTTAATGAGCAAACTTCAAAAAAATAACCTGTTACTCAACAAATTAAGTACCAGGTTATTTTAAATATTTTATTACCGATACAATAATACAAATTAGCGATGTAAGTAAAAACAAAAGTCCCATATTCTTATTCTCTTTTTCATCCTTCTTAACATTTTGTATCCCCATTCCAGCAAGCATAAAACTTAACAATAATTGCAAAATAAGCATACTTTGCTTCGAATCATCATTCCACCTGTAAATAGAATAGCCCATTACAATAATAGCGAGTATAAATGTGGTAATTCTAATTATAAAAACACCCCCTATTTGATTCTATTGTGTTAACCTACTTACAATCCCAACAATAAACTTATACTCAGCTCTACTTTTTCTTACTTTCTTAAACCCTTCTTTCGTATCAAAAATAAAACACGTTTTCCGAAACCAAATCCGTACATATAAAGACTCAAAGTAAATAGGTTTTATAATTCCTCTTTCCTCAAATTCAGTTCCATCTTTATTTTCAGTTTCTGTTCGAACGAACCACCTATTTCCGATGCCAATTTCAATATACTTCACATAAGTTCCCCTTTCGGAAATTAATTTTCAACTATTCAATTATTTCCCCGGTAAGCGCACATTCCGACAGAACATGAGCCCATAAAGAAAAAGTAGATTACAAAAATCTACTTTATAACTTATATTTTTGCATTCGTTTATAAAATGTACTTCGAGGTACATCTAACAGTTTTGCAGCTAAAGAAACATTTCCATTCGTCTTTTCTAGCGCTTCAATCATACTATCACGCTGTATTTTTTCACGAAAATTTAATGTATGCTCCGTTTTATTTTCTGCTTGCAATTCAAGTTGATGTTGATTTCCCATCATTGTTTGTAATAAAAAAGAGATTTGTTTTTCGCATATTTCCCGTCCTTGCGACAAAATGTAAATCCGTTCTAATACATTTAATAATTCCCGAATATTTCCGGGCCATGTATGTTGTGAAAATTGATTACAAATACTCTTTGGAAATACAACATTCCAATTCTTTCGTTCACAAAAATCTTGTATGAAGTACGGAATATCCTCTTTTCTTTCTATTAACGATGGAACATAAAGCGGATAAACATGTAACCGATAATATAAATCTTGACGGAATTTCCCTTCTTCTACTAATCGCAGTAAATCTTTATGTGTCGCAGTAATAATACGAATATTTACTGGTACTTCTTTTGAACTGCCAATCGGGGTTACTGTTCGTTCTTGTAAAACACGCAATAATGCTACTTGCATCTCCGGCGGCACTTCACCAATTTCATCTAAAAATATTGTTCCACCGTCTGCTTGTTCGAATTTCCCTTTATATCCTTGGCGCCGCGCACCTGTAAACGCACCTTCAGCATAACCGAATAATTCACTTTCCATTAATTCTTTCGGCAACGAACCACAATTAACAGCTATAAAAGGGCCATTTTTTCTTGGACTATTTTCATGAATCGCTCTCGCTACATATTCTTTCCCTACACCTGTTTCACCACAAACATATACACTAGCGTCAGTTGGAGATACAAGCTTAATTTCTTCTAACGTATGTTGAAATGCATTGCTTGTCCCAATAACTCCATGGAAAGTAATTCCGTTAATAAATTTGGAAGTAGAAAATAAATTCTCTCGTTTATTTTCTTTTACATAAATACATTTCCCGATCATTCTATCATTACTATATACTGGTACTTCTAATTTAGGTTTCAATCCATTTTGTATTAAATCTTCAAGTTTCATTCGTGACCAATTAGAAACTTGTTCTCGAACCTTCTTGCTTGCAGAAACGATAACATCACGATGATTACAAATGACAACTTGTTCATCACTGTCAATTACATCTAAAAAACGATGGATTAAATGTAGTTCATTTTGATGCACTCGAATACTACATTCACGTTCAATCGCATGTGCAATTGAAGTTACCATCCCTAGCATATACGGATGTGAAAATTCAATTGGACAGGAGAAATCTAGAACACCAATTAATTTCCCATCATCGTTATGAATCGGAGCGGCCGCACAACTCCAGCTATGAGATGCGACAGAATAATGCTCTGTACCACTTATCATAATAGCCTCTTCAATCTGTAACGCGGTTCCTATCGCATTTGTACCAACAGCTGCTTCCGTCCATTTCACACCCTCAATGAAGTTAATATGTTTTGCTCGTTTTAACGTTTTTTGATTTCCGCTTAACGATAGAACGTAACCGTCTGGATCAATTAATAATGCCATCATTTGCAGTTCATCAATGGTTTTCCTCATATTTTGTAATTGAGGTATTGCTATATCAAGGAAGATTTCACTCTTTTTCTTTTGATCTTGAAAAATATTAGAAGACAAAATTTTCTGACCTTTATTCATATGAGGATTCACATTTGCTTGTTTACATCGATGCCATGACTCTGAAATTCTTTCGTTCATACGGTTCGAATCAAGGACTCCTTCATCAATAAACTTTTTCCATGTATGTAAGTAAAACGGTGAAGCTAACATTGTATCATCTCCCTATTCATTATTTTGGAGATCTGTAAAAACATACTTTTATTATAAAACCAAATAAAAGCGTTTTCAATAAAACTAGAAAGACGATACAAATATGTTAATAATTTGAATATCTTAATGCACTTCTTTATTCTTTTTTAGTAAAACTATATTTTGTATAATAGACGCAAAGAAAATACATAACCAAAACCACTTTTGTGGATTGCCGTTTATAAAGAAAACTATCAACGCTATTGCAAATAAAGTAGTGGATGCTAAACTAAAATATAATTTTGTTTTAATTCCCACTATCCCTCACTCCTCTATCACTTTACAGTACATATTAACTCTTCATGTTTTAACTCTAATATGTACTTTTGTAAAACATATTCTCTTCCACCATGTTTTTCATACCAATCCTGTATTCTTTTAACATGCATCTCGTCACTTCTAATTTTTGATTCAATGTCTTTATACTGTTCATAACTGTCATATTCCCATATGGCGAATATTTCTGTTGTACCATCATTATTATCTTTCATCCAGCGTCCTATTAGCCTGGAACCATGCTTTAACTGGTTAGGTAAGTTTGTGTTAGTAAAATGCTCATTAAATATTTCTACAAATTCATTTTTTACTATATAGTACTTTCTTCTGTAAAACATCCCACTACACCTCTTTTATGAATCTTCCCATTACAACCGTATTATAATACTTCCCATCCGACAGCTTTTTGTCATTTTTCAAAATACCTTCTACTTCAAAACCTAATTTTTTATAAAGTTGAATAGCTTTTTCATTTGTCTCTAGCACTTGTAATGATATCTTTTTCACTTCATTTTCATCAGCCCACTGAATAGATTGTTGCAAGAGACTCTTACCGATTCTATATCCCCAAAACTCTCTTAAAATACAAACACCAAATTCTACCTTATGGGATAATCTCTTCAAATTTGATCCTTCACATCTTGAAAATCCTACGATTTGGTTGTGCACTTCTGCAACTAAAAACAGATTCTTTATCTCTTCACTATCTGTTTTTATTATTTTTTGAAACCCTATCTTATTTATAAATCCCTCTCCAGCTTCTCTATCCATATTTTCAGTTTCGCCATCGATCTGAACTCTAATTTCTGATAACTGCTCAGCATCCGTTTCAGATGCAGAACGAATTGTATAAGTTAATCCATTTATATGAAACTCTTGTCCTTTTATAATCATTACAAACTCCTTTTAAATGCAGTCTATTGATGCGATTATAATTTCTTTACCCTGTTTCTCAAATTGTTGAATCGTTTCTTTACTAGCTTCTTCATCTGTTATTATAAGGTCAATTTCTATCAGTGACTCTCCTTTTATAAAGCAGTCTCTTCCAAGTTTCTTATGAGGAGCTAAACAAATATTTCTTCTAGCAATTTTACTTACTCTTTTTCCAAAATAAGCAACTTCCGGAGTTGCAGTACTTATACCGTTCAATGAAATGCCACCACCTGTAGAGAAATAAAGATCAATAGATAATCTACTTATCATTTCAGAGGCAAGTGTATCTGTCATATTCCCTGATGGTTTCACCTTTCCACCAATTAAGTATGTATCAATGTTCTTATATTCCCGTAAGGTACTAGCAATTTCTAAAGCATTCGTAATCACTGTAAATGACATTTCAGGTAAGTATTTTAACATGGCATAATGAATAGAAGCCCCGCCAATAAAAACGGAATCTCCTTCTTGTATGTAGGATGCAGCAACTTTCGCAATCGCTTCTTCACCTAGTGAACTATCACGATAACGTTTCAATGGTTCAGCAGTTAAATTCCTTACTCTAGTAAGTTCGATTGCACCTCCATGTGTTCTTTTTAACAAGCCATCCTTCTCCATAATAGATAAATCTCTTCTTATAGAATCAATAGACATATCGAAACTTTCCGCAAGATCTTTAGCAATTACCCTTCCATCTTTCTTCAGTAACTCTAAAATTTTTTCTCTACGCTCTTCAGTAAACATGTTCCCACCACCATTATTGAAGATTCAGAAATTTAATCTTTATTTTAATTATATGCACGCCTCTTCCGTTTTACAATATTTTCAATTCTTATTTATTCCGTTTTATACAGTATTCTCCCTCTTTCTATCCTTTTTAACTTGAAAACTTCACCAAAATAATTAAATAATATATATATAGCAAAGCTGCCCTTTAACAGATATATATTGGAAACTTGATAATTTAGCATCTAAATAAAAAACAGTCTTATAAGACTGTTTTTTTGTTTGTAAAGTTATAAAGTTTACTAGTTACCTATCTCAAGCAATACGTCTTTTGCACAAATTGTCACTTCTTCAAATGGGCCATCAAATAATACACCTAATTCGAACCCTTCATTAGTAAGATCTATTTCATGACATAACCACCAAGCACCTTCAAAATCTTCCGGAATAGAACATTTCGTTACGCCTGTAAAAGTTACTTCCAGTTTATCAAATTCACTGCAAGTACCACTGCAATCTAATATAATAATTAGCGTATCTTTTGATATTCTCTCTACTGATTTGACTACACTGTCATGTAGTGAGTAATCATGTAACTGAATAACATTTGTTGGGAGTTTTTTCTTAATCGAATGGAATTGCTCTAAGTAGAATCGATCTAAATGAGCCCTTCTTTTCTCACAATCCTCTATCCATTCTTTCATAAGTTTTTTCAATTCACTAGAAGGATATTCTGAATTAATTATGGTGTTATGAATAAATGGGTGTATGGATTCAGGAAGGGATTTTAATAAATCTGTTTTCCTTTCCTTTATTTCCTCTATTAAACTTTGTATATCCATTTCTGACCATTCTTTTATAGACTCTATAAAACTTACAAATTCTATAATTTGCATTTCTTTATACCAATCTCCAGTGAAATTCTTCAATCGCACCACCCCTAAAACATTTTAACATCCCACAAAAGCAATACATCTATTTATTATATCATTCCAATAACTATTTTTTCTAAAGAAAAAATGCAAAACTATAAATATTCCGCCTTTTATTTCTAAAATTTCAGAATATTTACAATAGTTGATAATTAGAATACATTTTACTAGTACAAAGTTTCACCTGTACAAAATCTAAACAAAAAGGGATGGTTATATGTTGAAGAAATTAGTAGCAGGTACACTAGTAGCGGGATTTGCATTCACTGGAGGACTTGGAGTAGCAAGTGCTGAAGAAAAAACTAACACAATTAAGTCTTTTGATTATTTAAAAGTGGATGAACAGAATGTTAATTCACTTACAAAATTAAGTGATCAGGACAAGAAAGATATCCAAATTACTATGGTATTACCAGACCAAAATGAAAATGGAGATTGGTTAGCTTACGGTTTTACTAGCCGCGAAACATTAGATGCTTATATTGAAAAGGATAAAAAAGTACTTAAAAATAAAATTAATCCTTTAGGTAGCGGTGCTGGTAGTACTGATTTTTATGAACATAAAGATAAAGGTGGCCAATATATTTACTGGAGCAGCGGTTTTAAAAACTTACCTTCTAGCTGGAATGACAGAATTTCTTCTGTAAGTACAGCATCGCCTTCAGCAAGTTATTCAACGACACTTTGGGAGCATACTTCAACACAAGGCTATGGAAAAGGTGTTGTATTCAAACATGCTGATTGGTACGGTAAAACTGCTAATTTAGCTGCTGATTGGAACGATATTACTTCAGCGATTGACGTAAAAAAATAATAAGATATTCAATTTTCCCTGTAAAAATTCAAACCACTATTCTCTTATTCATTTAGAGAATAGTGGTTTATTAATTTTCTATTTAAGCATGTACAGCATGCCCTAAAGCTTGTAATAACGCTTCATGAATCGCTTCAGATAAAGTTGGATGCGCTGCAATATAATCTCTCATAATATCAGCGGTAACTTCTGTATGAATCATTACAGTTCCTTGTCCGATTAGTTCGGTTGTACGAGGACCGATAATAGAAATCCCAACAATTTCTTGATATTTAGGTTCCACGATAACTTTTACTTTACCCGTTTGTTCTCCAATAATAAGCGCCTTTCCGTTCGCTGTAAAAGGAAATTCTCCTATAAGAATATCACCGTATTGTTCTCTTGCATCTTTTTCGTTTAAACCAACACTTGCGATTTCTGGGGATGTGTATATACATCGAGGTACTGCATGATAGTTAACTTTCACATCTTCTCCACTCATATGTAACGCTGCTGTCGTTCCTTCATGGAAAGCAACGTGAGCAAGTTGTATTCCACCAATCACATCACCTGCTGCGTAAATATGTGATACATTTGTTTGCATATGTTCATTCACAGAAATTCCTTTATTTGAAAATTGAACACCTGCTTTTTCTAAATCTAATTTTTGTACACGTGGTTTTCGGCCGACAGAAACGAGAACATATTCCGGATTGGCTTCTTGGATACTTCCTTCATATTCAAATGAAGCTTGCTTCTTATAATTATTTAATCCTTTTAAAGCAGCTCCTGTAAATATTTCTACGCCATCATTTTCTAGTTTATCTCTTAAAATATGTGCGATATCTTCATCTTCACCATGTAATAATTGCGGTGCCATTTCAACAATCGTAACTTTTGTTCCAAGACGACTATAAATACTTGCAAACTCGCAACCTATTACACCACCGCCAACGATTAATAATGATTTCGGTATATTTTCTAGGGACATTGCATGGCTACTATTTAAAATCCACTTCCCATCAAATGGAGCAAAACGTAATTCAGTCGGTTCTGAACCTGTTGCTATAATGAACTGGTCTCCATCTACTACATCTACTTTATCACCGTGTGTAACTCGTACACGGTGATCCGTTTCAAATTTCGCTTTACCTTGTATAACTTTTATTTTATTTTTCTTCATTAAGTATTGAATTCCTTGGACAAGCTGCGTTACGATCTGTGATTTCCTCGCCTGTATTTGCTTCCAATCAATTGATATACTTCCTTTGTTAAGCGTAACTCCGTAATTATTCGCTTTTCTCACAATGTCATGCACTTCCGCACTTTCTAACAATGATTTTGTAGGCATGCAACCAACATTTAAACAAGTCCCGCCAAGATCAGCTTCATCAATAAGAGTGACATCTTTCCCATTTTGAGCCGCGGTAATTGCCGCTACATAGCCAGCAGGTCCGCCTCCAATAACGACTAATTTACTCATTCTCTCACCTTCTCTTTATAAAAGAATTGTTACAGGTTCTTCTAAATAACGTTTAATTGTGCGTAAAAATGCAGCTGCTGGTGCGCCGTCTAATACACGATGATCGAATGTTAAACTTAAAGGTAACATACTTCCTTTTCTTAATTTTTTCCCTTTATATACAGGAACATGTTCAATTGCACCAACACCTAAAATACCAGTTTCAGGTGTATTTAATACTGGTGTGAAATATTCAATCCCAAAGCTACCTAAATTACTAATTGTAAAGGTTGTCCCTTGCATATCGTCACTACTTAAATTACCTTCTCTTGCTTTTTGTGCCACAATTTTAATTTCTTTAGATAACTCTACTAAAGATAAATTATTAGCAAAGCGAATAGACGGAACGACTAATCCTTTTTCTAACGCGACTGCCATGCCTAAATGAACATGTTCAAATTGATGAATTGCATCATCTATATAAGCGCTGTTCATTTCTTTATGCTCCGCAAGTGCTAATACAACAGCACGAGAAACGAAATCCGTAATGGTTAGTTTGTTATCGTATCGTTTTTGTACAACTTCCACTATGTCTTTATGTAAAGCTACTAAATCTGTCACATCTACTTTCATCGTTAATGTTAATTGCGCACTATTTTGTAGGCTTGCATGCATACGGTTTGCGATTGCTTTCCTCATACCAGTCACAGGAATGACTTTACTTTCTTCTTGTTCAAGTACTTCTGGAATTGCAACTCTTTCCTCAAGTGCCTTTAAAACATCTACCTTTGTAATTCTTCCTCCAGGTCCTGTACCAATTAATGATCTAATATCAAGATTTTCAGTTTTTGCAATCTTTTTCGCAACCGGAGATATTTTGATTCTTTGCTTCGCTACTTCTTTCGCATATGGTTCTGGATGTTGTATATTTTTAGGTTCTGCATTAGGTGTTTTTTCTTCTACAACATTTGTATTTTCATAGACTTCTACTATTTCGTTCGGCTTACCGATATAGCAAATTACAGTACCCGGCGGCACTCCCTCATCTTCACTTACAGCTATATCAAGAACAGTTCCATCAGCCGGTGCTTCTATTTCAGTTTCGATTTTTTCCGAGTTAATGCTAGCAATTAGTTCACCTTTTTCTACATTATCACCTGCTTTAATATTCCAGCTCGTAATAATACCTTCTTTCATCGCCATACCTAACTTTGGCATTACAACTTCTACAGCCATGTTTCTCTCTCCCTTCTCATCGTTTCATTACACATGTAATAAAGATTGGTCTCCGATCATTTCTGATACAGTTTCAATTACTTTCTCCGGCGTTGGTAAATATAACTTTTCAAGTGGTGGTGAGAACGGAACTGGTGTATGTGGTGCTGTAATTCGTTTAATAGGTGCATCTAACAAATCGAATCCTTTATCCGCTACAATTGCTGCAATATCCGTTGCGATACTACATCTTGGATTTGCTTCGTCAATAACAATTAGGCGATTCGTTTTTTCAACAGATGCTAAAATCGTATCTTCATCCAGTGGTGATAAAGAACGTGGATCAATTACTTCTACTTCAAGTCCCTTTTTCGATAATTGCTCAGCAGCTGCAAGTGCTGTATGAACTTGTTTTCCAATTGCGACGATTGTTACATCAGAACCTTCACGTTTAATATCTGCTTTCCCTAATGGAATTGTATAGTATTCTTCTGGTACTTCGCCTTTCATATTGTAAAGTGTTTTATCTTCAAAGAAGATAACTGGATCGTCATCTTCAATTGCTGCTAATAATAAGCCTTTTGCGTCATACGGAGTAGAAGGAACGACAACTTTTATACCTGGAATGCTCGTAAATAACGCATATAAACTTTGTGAATGCTGTGCCGCTGCGCTAAAACCAGCACCATGCATCGTACGTACTGTAACTGGCACTTTCGCTTTACCACCGAACATGTAGCGGAACTTTGCGCCTTGGTTTAATACTTGATCAAGACAACTACCGATAAAATCATTAAACATTAATTCAGCAATCGGACGTAATCCTGTTGCAGCAGCTGCCATCGCCGCTCCCATATAACCCGCTTCTGAAATAGGTGTATCTAAAATACGATTTCGACCAAATTCTTGTACAAGGCCTTTCGTAACACCAAGCACACCGCCCCATGCTTCATCGTCTTGCAAGTGATCAACTTGTGCACCGCCTGCAACATCTTCTCCGATTAAAATTACATTTTCATCACGACGCATTGATATTTTCATCGCTTCATTAATTGCAGTTGACATACTTACTGTTCTAGTCATTATTTTTCACCCTCCTCTTATTTGTAAGAAACGTATACATCTTTTAATAATTCTTCATCCTCTGGATATGGACTATTTTCACTAAATTCAATTGATCTTTGCACTGCTTCATCTACTGCCTTTTCCATATCGACAAGTTCAGATTCAGTTAATAGCGCTTCATGAATTAAATGCTTACGGAAATTCACAATCGCATCTTTTTCATTTAAATGTTCTTCTTTTTCTTCTGAAGTTTTATACGTTTGTGCTTCACCTTCGAAATGACCGTAATTGCGATATGTCATACATTCAATTATTGTTGGACCACCACCATTACGCGCACGTTCTACTGCTTCTTCCGCGGCTTTATATACTGCAAGTAAATCTTTTCCATCCACTTGAACACCTGGAATATTGTAAGCTTTTGCTCGATCTGCAATGGAATCACAACTTGACGCATATTCAAATGTCGTTGCTTCACCGTAACCGTTATTTTCGGCGATAAAAATAACTGGTAACTTCCAAATCGCTGCTAAGTTAACCCCTTCGTGAAATGTCCCTTCATTATTTGCTCCGTCACCGAAGAAGCAAACACTCACATCTTTCGTTCCTTTATATTTAGCTGTTAATGCTGAGCCGCAAGCAAGTGGAAAACCTCCGCCTACAATCCCATTTGCACCAAGCATTCCTTTATTTAAATCGGCAATATGCATGGAACCGCCTTTACCTTTACATAACCCTGTCACTTTCCCAAAAAGTTCAGCCATCATCCCGTTTAAATCACAGCCTTTTGCGATACAATGTCCATGTCCTCTATGCGTACTTGTAATACTGTCACGATCCGTTAAGTGGGCACATACACCAACTGCTACCGCTTCTTCACCTGCGTATAAATGAACGAAACCTGGCAGAACGCCTTGGGCGAATAATTCATGCACCTTATCTTCAAACTTACGAATCTCTAACATTTTTCCATACATCCAACGAGCTTGTTCTTTCGTAATTTCATTCCCTTTACTTTCAGTTGTTTTTAACATGTCCAGCCCTCCTATTTTCTTGTTCATCTTTTATATTGCAAGTACTGTGCCAAATTCTAATCATTGATTTCATCGGTTTTCTCTTTCCTTTAGAAATAAAAAAGTGGACAAAATGAGACATATGTCTCGTTTTGTCCACTTTTGTTCACTTAATGTTAGAATGATTATCTTATTCATTATCAAAACTCTTCTGTAACTTCCGGATGTAAATAATTTGACCAATATGATAAGCGTTATGAGTTGTTACATTTGCTAATATTTCCCACCACTTTGCAGAAACAGGAAATCCAACTACATCACTTTCAACCTTCTCTTCATTTATAAGCTTTTGCCATTGTAACAGTTTCTCTAGTAGTTTTTCTCTTAACTCATCGAAGGTTTGATTATTTGAAAGCATAAAACTTTTGTTATTATCACCAATAGCGGGCACGGCATCCACATTCGATTCTTTGTACCTAGTTTGCCACGTTGAATTCCAATACAGTAAATGTTGTACAATTTCAGCTATACTATTACTCTCTTCATTCGGTTTCCAGAAAGCTTCTCTCTCAGGTAGATCTTTCACTGCATCTGAAAATGGAATATACCAACTAGGATCGTTTGCATTTGCTAATAATTGATCTGCTAAAACATCTTTCACATGGGCCATTTTTTTCCCTCATTTCATTAACATATTCATACTCACTTCTCTATATACGCTGAGTCTTTATAATTCCCTTTTTTAAAAATCCCATAGAATATAGAATTAACGGGTATTGCTCTCAATACGAATGTAAGAATAATAGATTTTCTTATCATAACTCGTTATGATAAAAGAAAAAGAAAGCTGGCGGAAAATGGATAAAAAAATCGCAGTTATAACCGGGGCTTCAAGTGGTTTCGGTCTTTTAACAACACTTGAGCTTGCGAAAAAAGACTATTTAGTCATAGCTACAATGCGAAACCTTAATAAACAAGAAGATTTAATGTCTCAAGCTACTAAACTGAACTTACAACAAAACATAACAGTTCAACAATTAGATGTAACCGATCAAAACTCTATACATAACTTTCAATTATATATAAAAGAAATAAATAGAGTAGATCTACTTATTAATAACGCAGGATATGCAAATGGGGGCTTTGTAGAAGAAATTCCAGTAGAGGAATACCGTAAACAATTTGAAACGAACCTTTTTGGAGCTATATCAATTACTCAACTTGTATTACCTTATATGAGAGAACAAAAAAGTGGAAAAATCATAAATATAAGCAGCATTAGTGGTCAAGTTGGATTCCCTGGTCTATCTCCTTACGTTTCTTCAAAATATGCGTTAGAAGGCTGGAGTGAATCACTTCGTTTAGAAGTAAAACCGTTCGGAATAGATGTTGTATTAGTGGAACCAGGTTCTTATAACACAAACATATGGGAAGTGGGTAAACAACTAGCTACAAACCAATCTGAAACTACTTCTCCTTACAAAGAATATATGGATAAAATACAAAAACATATTAATAGCGGCAGCGATACATTTGGTAATCCGATAGATGTTTCTAATAAAATTGTAGAAATTGCTGAATTTAAGCGTACGAATTTACGATATCCAATTGGAAAAGGTGTAAAATTTATGATCTTTGCGAAGAGGATTCTTCCTTGGAGATTGTGGGAATACCTTGTATTGAGAACCTTTAAGAAAATGTAGTTAACTTTTTTGATAAACATTTTGAAAGAGGTGCTAATTAAATGTTAGGTTTACCGTATGGAAAAGTGTTTTTAGTTCCGTGGACTGAAGAATGGCAAATTGAATTTATGAAAGAGAAACAATTCATTGAGGAACAAATTGGCGAACATATTTTAGCAATACACCATATTGGTAGTACCTCTATTCCACATTTAAGTGCAAAGCCAATTATTGATATTGCAATCGAATTAGAAGATTATACGGACGGCTTAACATGTATTAAAAAGTTAGAACTGCTAAACTATAAATACAGAAAAGATGTATTGCCTGAACGATATTATTTTAATAAAGGAGAGTCAAGAACTCATCAAATTCATATGTATGAACAAAGGAATACATATTTAATAGAACAATTACAATTCAGAGATTACTTAATAGACAATAAAACTTCTCGTATTCAGTATGAACAGTTAAAGATTCAACTTTCACAAGCTAATCCTAATGATAAACATAAATATGCTGAGGATAAAACAAATTTCGTTACATCCATATTAGCTAAAATAAATGATGAATTTAAATAAGAAACCATTTACTACTCAATGGTTTCTTATTTATTAGTTAACTCTTGATTTGTACCATCAATAATCACCTTATTATGCAGCAGGTGGAACGAAATAAACTAGTATTGAGAGCATCAATATAAATGCAACCATTCCCGTTATCGAGAGTATATATTCTTTTGATTCTCTATCATACTTCCATTCCATCCATGCTCTTAAAGTCGATGATATCCCTAAATAAATGAACATGACATAAGCCATTTTAGAGTTTTCAAATTTAAACATATAATAACAACTACCTATTATATAAATAATAATAAGTCCTATTTCTATTTTTACATGTAAACTATTCACATGCTTATATCCGAAGAAGCCTCTTTTCTCCATATTTAATTTTATTCTTAAACACTGTTCTAAAAAGTAACCACCTATAGCCAGTCCAATAATAATAATCAAGATTGTAGAAATACCCATTGTTATCCCCCCTCTTATTACTTTATTTATTTTTAGAAATAGAGTGGACTATATTACGTTTATTCTCTTCTAAATAACTTACAATTCCTTCAGGATATGTGGACCTCTCCTTTAATTCATTTATACTTTTCCAAATTAATATAATATCCTCATATTCTTTATGTCTAATTTCATTTATTACCCTGTCTTTAACAATTCCCCTATGTATCAATGTACAATGATGTCCTTTTTCGTTGTCCCACTCGAAAATATGTTCATTTACTACGGCCAATTCTTGAACATCAATCTTCAAATTGTATTCTTCTATTAATTCTCTTACTATTGCTTCTTTTGCTGTTTAACCAAATTCAATGTAACCTCCTGGAAAACGATAAAATGTTTCTCTTAAATCACATTGTACAAGTACGTTAGAATGATCTTCATTTAAAATCATTACTTCAGCACGTAATCGAGGACTTTTCATTTCTTCTCTCCCTATAATTGCTCATTTTGTGATATTGCCATAGTGTCTTAATCAATACGTATTAAATAAGGAAATATAGAATTATCCCCGTTATCAATAGTGATACAACTCCGCCTAAGGACATCAAAAACTCCCTTGATTCTCTATCATATTTCCATTCCATATATGATTCGAAACTATACAACGTAATTAAAAACAGAAAGGGTAGGAAGCCCATGTATAGAGGGTTCGAAAGAGAAGAACATATAATTATAACTACTATATACGAAAAAATAATAATCCTGTTTCCCCATTTATGCAGCTTATTTACATATTTATTATTCCATCCTTTTTGTTTCGGTATATTTAGCCTTTTTCTCACTATATTTTCTAAAACAAATAAGAATATGATCCATAAAACTAATACAATTACTTTCACATGCATTAGAGAGATCACCTCCTTTATCTTATCGTCTGGATTTTCTCCGGCTGATCACTCGGATACGTAGTACTCATTTTGTTCTCTACGTCCCAACTAATAATAGTCGCACTATCTCTCCCTAATTGCTGATGAACGTGTTCTAAAACATTATGAACATTTTCTTTTAGTTCTACATTACTTTCGTTCATATCATTATACAGATTCAATGGTGTTTCATAATGACGTTCCCCGCATTCTAATACCCCATCTGTGACTATTACAATTCGATTCTTTCCAGCACGTAATTCACGAATTCCTGTTGAATAGCAAGGGACTGGTAAATTAAATGTGTTTATATTTCCAATCCATTCGTAAAAATGACGTTGATTTAATGCATATTGTCCTAACTTATGTAACTCTTCATGAAATACATAAACTAAACAATCACCAATAGATAACCACCATATGTAGTTTTCTTTTCTTACACATATTAAGCACGCTGTTTCCCCTTTTACTCTTTTGCACTTTTCTTTAAATGAGAGGGATTGAAAGATTGTAAGTAGATGATTTTCAACAGATCGAAATACTGTATCAATCGATTCATTCATCATTACTTTTATATTTTCATATTCTTTTTGGATTGTATTTACTACTAAATCAACACTTTCCGCACTATTATGTCCATCTAAAATAGCTGCTATTTCCCAATCACCATTTGACCAAACTAACGCACCATCTTCGTTCTTTTTTGCTCCGGCGCTTATATTCCCGCCGTATTTTCCAAGTACAATGTCACCATATTGTTTAACTGAAATTTCTCCTAAACACATTTCTGTATTTCCAACCCATGAATATTGTCTATTATTTGTTGTATGCATACTCATTTACCATATACTTTCGTATTCTTTCACATATTTTTTTAATTTTCTCTTCGTCACCATATGGCGCATCAGTCCATTTCGCTACTTCAGTTGGTGACCAAAATTCTTTGGGTGTATTTGGATAACGCGGTATGATGTGCATGTGCATATGTGGTACACCATTTCCTGAAACAAAAGTGTAAATATGCTCTGCACCTTCGCTTTCTTTTAACGCTTTACTTACTCTACTTGTTATAAGTCCGAACGTTTTCGCTTCCTCATCTGTTAGTTCAGCAAGACCAGGTATATGTCTTTTTATATCTATCATTACATAACCAAGGTATGTTTCTTCACTATCCCAGTGGACATGTCCAACATAAACGAATTCATCTTCATAAATAGCTCCACCTGGAACTGTAATATTTCCTTTATGTTTCTCGCAAATAAAGCATTTTCGTTCTACTTGATTATTTGTTGACATATCCATCACCATCCTTTTTATTAATAATATCATAAAAAAAGGAAAAATAGGATTTATATTCCGAAAATTCATTCTTTCAATTCGGCAATTTTTGAAATAAATTTGCACCTTATTATTTCTTCAAAAACGCAATCCCAATTACGATTCCAATCACAATTCCGATTACTAAATTATTAGTAAAAAAACCTTGAAATACACCGATTACAACCCCTATACCGACACCTATTGCCAAGGCATCATTCCTTTTATTATTTTTAGCCAAAATTGCATCTCCTCCCATCATTTCTCCCTAAATAACATACATTTACTTGAATGTATTAATATATTCACTATCTCACTTGAATATTTCCAAAAAATGAACTATAACTTCACATATAATATTTTCCATTTTCTGTGCATACTCCTTTATAATGAAAAAATTTCAAGTAACCATTAAATATATATAGGCATTTACTATAAGAAATATCAGTAAGTTATTTAAGGAGGAACGATTCAAATGCATCCTCATTGGAATCCAAATATAAATCAACAATATGTACATTCCCCCCATCCTGTAAGGAATACATTGCATCAAGATTCAGAATATATGATGCAGCGTATTGCAAGTCTTGAAAGTCAATTAGCGAAACTAATCTCATTAATCGACGAAAATAATCAATTAATTAAATCAATGGAACAACAACAAAACCAAGTTTGCACACCAGCTGGCGGTTCTGTTATCGTTCGTATGTAACTTTTTGAACAAAAAAACACACTTTGTATAATAAAGTGTGTTTTCCTTTTATCTTCTTTTTTGATGAAATCCTTGTGTAATGCGGTCTAATATAATCGCAATGACAACAATAGCTAGTCCGGCTTCAAATCCCATTCCAATATTAACTTGTGTTACAGAACGGTATACATCAACTCCAAGACCAGGAGCTCCTACAAGTGATGCTGTTACAACCATCGATAACGAAAGCATAATACTTTGGTTCACTCCAGCCATAATCGTTCCGGTTGCAAGTGGTAATTGTACTTTAAATAGTTTTTGTGATGCTGTGGATCCAAATGCATTCGCTGCTTCAATTAAATCTTCTGGAACTTGTCTAATTCCTAAGTCAGTAAAACGAATTGTCGGTGGCATTGCAAAGATTACGGATGCGATAATCCCAGGCACTACACCTACTCCGAAAAATGTAATTGCAGGAATAAGATATACGAAAGCCGGCATTGTTTGCATAAAGTCTAATGTCGGTTTTAAAAATTTTGAGAATCGTTCATTTTGAGAAGCTAAAATTCCGATTGGGATTCCTACAATAATTGAAATAATAACAGACGTAAGTACAAGTGCTAATGTTTGCATCGTCTGTGCCCAGTAGTTAATATTTAAAATAAATAATAAACCGATCAGTGTAAAAATAATTAAAGATACCTTTCTCGTTGTGTACCAAATGAGGAAACAAAGGATAATAATCATCAATATGGCCGGTATTATTGTTAAAAAATTAGTGAGTAAATCAACGAATCCACCGATAATATAAGAGAATCCTCGGAATAAGCCTTCAAGGTGCTCATATAAACTTGCAACAAATGAATCGACCCATTCCCCTAATGGAATACGTGGTATACTACTCATCGTCTTTCACCTCTTCCTCAATATTACCTGCAAGAGCTTGAATGACACTTTCGCGTTTAATAATTCCTCTAAGCCTTTTCTTCTCATCAATTACTGGTAACGGATATTTCATCTCCGCCATTTTCGCATACGTTTCTTCAAGTAAAGTATCTAAATACACATGCGGGATATCGGTAAGTAATAAATCAGCAATTGGCCACTGTTTTTGAACGGCTTTACTCGCATCATCTGCCGTTAATATCCCTAAAAACTCATACTTTTTGTTAACAACATACACAGTAGAAACGCCAGCGTTCCTCATAATTTGAAGTGCTACACGCGGTCCACGATCAATTAATAAAGTCTCCGGTCGTTTTAATATAGATTCCGCCGTGATTACTTTTCCTAAATTTACATCCGCTACGAATTTCTCTACAAATTCATTGGCAGGACTCATCATAATTTCTTCCGGTGTTCCAATTTGGACAATCTCTCCATCTTTCATTAATGCGATACGATCTCCAATTCGAAGAGCTTCATCTAAATCATGTGTAATAAAAATAATTGTTTTCTCCATTTTATCTTGTAATTCTAACAGCTCATCTTGCATTTCTTTTCGAATCAGTGGGTCTAATGCACTAAATGACTCATCCATTAACAATACATCTGGATTATTTGTTAATGCCCTTGCGATTCCAACACGTTGCTGCATACCGCCACTAAGTTGACTTGGATAATTATCTTTATGATGATCAAGTCCTACTAACTGTAGCGATTCTAACGCTTTATTCTCTCGTTCCTCTACTGGAACTCCTTGAATTTCTAACCCGTACGCAACATTTTGTATCACTGTACGATGTGGAAATAAAGCGAACTTTTGAAACACCATACTCATCTTCGTTCTTCTCACTCTTCGCAACTCTTCTTTTCCCATCGTTGCGATATCTTCACCATCTATGTATATATGCCCCGCTGTTGGTTTAATTAATTGGTTTAACATCCGAACTAACGTAGATTTCCCGCTACCAGACAAACCCATAATAACGAAAATCTCTCCAGTATATACTTCAAAGGTTGCCTTTTTTACACCAACGTTCATTCCTGTCTCTTTCAAAATTTCCGATTTGCTTTTTCCTTCTTTTAATAAAGACAGCGCTCTTTGCGGGTGTTTCCCAAATACTTTTGTTACGTTTTCAACACGCACCTTTGTATTATCCATGTCACTACTCCTTTTCTACCCATCTATTCATATAGTGTTGCGATTTTACAAAGAAATATTACATAAAAATGACATTCATAAGATTTCTTTAAAATTCGCGTTTCCGTTCATAATAAGAATGCTTACTTATACATTTATTTAAAAAGGCAAACATTTCTTAGGAGGGTTTCGATGAAAAAGAAAATATGGCTTATATGCCTTGCATTATTTATTACTATGATATTCTCTTCATGTAATGCAACAAATGCAAATTCGAAAGGAAAAATTAAACTTGGTGTAACAAGTTGGAAAGAAAACATTGCAACGGCAAACATGTGGAAAGTTTTATTAGAACAAAAAGGTTACAAAGTTGAGCTCATGTACTTAGAAAAAGCTGCAATTTGGACTGGCGTTGCTCGCGGTGATGTTGATGCAAATTTAGAAGTATGGCTACCTGTTACGGATAAACCGCTAAATGCTCGTTATAAAGATGATATAGTCTTAAAATCAAAATGGTATGAAGGTACTGGACTTGGCCTTGTCGTCCCTTCTTATATGAAAAACATTAACAGTATTGAGGATTTAAATGCTCATAAAGATGAACTAGATAACAAAATTGTCGGTATCGAACCCGGTAGTAGTCTTATGAATTTAACAAATAAAGCGATGAAGGAATATGATATTAAACTAAAACTTGTCCAATCTTCTGAAGCTGCGATGATGAGTGAATTAAAGAAAGCATATACGAAAAAGAAACCAATCGCTGTTACGCTTTGGAATCCGCATTGGGGCTTTTCAGAATTTGACTTAAAATATTTAAAAGACCCTAAGAAAGTATATGGTGAAAAAGATGATATTTATTACTCTGTTCGTAAAGGTTTCGAAAAAGATTATCCAGATATCGTGAAATACTTTGACAAATGGAAAATGAAAGATGAACAACTTGGTACATTAATGGTCATGTTAAATAAAACGAAAGACCCTGAAGAAGCGGCGCGCAAATGGATTGAAAAGAATCAAGCGCTAGTTGATGAATGGGTAAAAGATTAATAAAACAGGCTAGAGGATATGCTATTCCTCTAGCCTGTTTTATCTTATTTTTTCGTAACAACATCATCTACAATCCCATATTCTTTCGCTTCTTCAGCAGTCATAAAATAATCTCTTTCTGTATCATGTGCTACTCTTTCAATCGATTGCCCCGTTTTTTCTGCAATCATTTTATTAATATCACGCTTTAACTTTAGTATTCTTTTCGCTGTTATTTCAATTTCTGTTGCCTGGCCTTGCGCACCACCAAGTGGCTGATGAATCATAATTTCACTGTTAGGGAGCGCAAACCGTTTTCCTTTTGCACCTGATAATAATAACAATGCACCAAATGATGCTGCAAATCCCATGCATAGCGTTTGTACATCTGGTTTAATGAGATTCATCGTATCTAATATGGCAAAACCCGCTGTTGTTGAACCACCTGGGCTATTGATGTATAAATATATATCTTTCTCTGCATCTTCCGCTTCTAAAAATAATAATTGAGCTACGACACTACTCGCTACTTGATCATTTATTTCTGAACCGATAATAATAATACGATCTTTTAATAACCTTGAATATATATCATAGGAACGTTCTCCTAATTTCGTTTGTTCTACTACATATGGAATTGCATTCATTTTAAATCCCTCCAATAATTGTTATGCAACGCAAAGCATACAACTGTAGGAAGAAGGGTTTTTCGCATAAAACAATAAGACTGGCTGTATAGATGGTAACTTAGTAAAATCTATTGTCGGAAGGAGTTTCGTTAATAATTCTGGTCTCTCCTCACGAATAGACGTTACTACAACTTCAATATCATCTGTGAATTCGACAATCTCTATCCCTTCTTCGCTTACAGTTTTCAGCCTATTTCTACTCCGAAATAAAGAGGCTTTTACTGCACCTTCTGATACGGAACATACTTTAGCAATATCAGCGATACTATATTGAAAAACATCTTTTAAAAATAAAATTGTGGATTGTTGTACATTTAATGACGATAATACTTTCCCTACCATTTCATGCAAATCTGCAATGTTCTCTTGTGGGGCATCAAAAATAATTTGTTCCTTTATTTTTTCATGGACTGATTTTGATTTCATCTGGTCTATCCAGCGATTTCTAGCTATTTTATATACAAGCGTCATACAAATATCTTTATTACTATATTTTTGAAGAACTTTACAAACTGTTTCTTGAGCAAGATCTTCGCCGTCCCATTTGTTTTTCGTTAAAAATGTACAGTACCTTTTCAATTCTCCATATTGCTCAATTAAAAAGTTTATATTTGAATGATTCATATCGATATGATTCTTTAAAATATGAGTTACTTTTGTGCACAAAATAACCACTCCTTTTCAGCGCTTACTTAATTAACGATTAAACAAATAAAAAAGTTACGGGGCATATAAAAAAATTATGTTTATGTTCAATAATTCGCGGTCATAAATATGTTATGTACAATTTTACGTGAGGAGGAACAAATTTGCCAAAATTAACAATTGAAGGTGCGGGAACTTTTGATGTAAAAGAAGGCACAAAGTTAGTATTAGCGATCGAAGATAACGGTGTACACATTCTCCATCGCTGCGGTGGGAAAGCACGCTGCACAACTTGTAGAGTAGAAATTATAGCAGGTGAGTTTTGTGAAGCAAGTTCTAATGAAAAAAATGCAATTACGGAAAAAGGAATTGAAGATCACTTACGTTTATCATGCCAAATGCACGTACATAAAGATATAGTCGTTCGCCCTATACTTACAGTAGAAAATTCAGGTCTTGATGCAGGCCCACGTCCAGCAGAATAATATGCTGAATTTAAAACAGCTCGCTGGTGAATATGCTGCAAACTTTGTAAAAGATGGGATGAAAGTTGGACTTGGCACAGGTTCTACTGTATATTGGACGATACAAAAATTAGGTGAGCGTGTAAGAGAAGGCTTATCATTTCAAGCTGTACCAACGTCAAAAGAAACGGAAGTATTAGCTAAACAACTAAATATCTCTCTAATTTCGTTAAACGACGTACAAAGCCTTGATCTTACAATTGATGGAGCGGATGAGATTGATGCTAATTTACAACTTATAAAAGGTGGTGGTGGCGCATTACTTCGCGAGAAAATTGTTGCCACTTCCTCCAAAGAACTAATTATTATTGCTGACGAATCGAAACTTGTAACACATTTAGGTACTTTCCCAGTACCTGTTGAAATTATACCTTTTTCATGGAAACAAACCGAAAGTAAAATTCAATCTTTAGGTTGTCAAACAACGTTACGTTTAAAAAA
The DNA here is from genome assembly GCF_008368755.1 of Bacillus sp. AR2-1. Lineage (NCBI taxonomy): Bacteria > Bacillati > Bacillota > Bacilli > Caryophanales > Bacillaceae > Bacillus > Bacillus sp. AR2-1. The sequence goes on along the minus strand of NZ_QORY01000006.1, from coordinate 350,036 downwards.
TAACGAAACGTTTATTACCGATAACAAAAACATGATTATCGATTGTATATTCCCTCATAACATATCTAATCCAGCCAATTTACACACTCAATTAAAAATGATTACAGGTGTAGTTGAAACAGGGTTGTTTGTTAATATGACTAGCAAGGCGATTATTGGAACTGAAAACGGAATAGAGGAATTATAAATCCGCTTTATTCCGTGTAGTTAAAAAGGATGAGGTGCTTCCTCATCCTTTTTTCATGTCATTGGTAACGAATCTAATTGTATGAATTACAAACATTATAATAAAAATTACTGTAACAATTAACGGAAAGTAAAAATCATTAGATGTTGTTTTAAGGCTATATATAATGAACCAAAATATAGGTATACCAGGTAACATTACTACACCACTAACAAAATTGAGGGTAATTTTATTTATTTTGCTTTTTAACAGAATATGAATAATGAAATTAGAAAGGAAAATAAGAAATAATGTAGTTATTAATAATGACATTATACAGCCTCTCCTTTTCCATATTGATTGCAGGCGTTAGTTCATAATATATTCTTTTTGACATCAGAAACTCAAAATCATTTATTTTATGAAAAATTTAACTTCCATCTTTTTTATTGTTCAAGCACAAAAAATAAAATAATGTTGAAGTATGATATACTATGAAAACAAAAGAACATCACTCTAGAAAGGGCTGAACAATTTGCACTCCAAAATCATAACAGAACTTACAGATTTAGAAACTGCCTTTCATATTCGAAAAGAAGTATTTGTAAAAGAACAAAATGTCCCTCTTGAAGATGAATTCGATACATTCGATAAAATTGGTGAGAAATGCAAACATATTTTAGTTTATTATAACGATCTTCCTGTAGGTACAGGTCGTATACGATTTGTTGACGGTGCAGGAAAATTAGAACGCATCTGTATTTTAAAAGACTATCGTAAATACGGATTAGGAAAAGTAATAATCAAAGCGCTAGAAGAAATTGCTCGTGACAAAGAAGCTACAAAAGTAAAACTACACGGTCAAACACAAGCTGAAGGATTTTATAAAAAATTAGATTATCAAACTTCTTCTGATGTATTTATTGAAGATGGTATTCCGCACGTTATTATGACGAAAGTACTATCATAATAAAAAGGGTAGTATATGAATTTATATACTACCCTTTTTTATAAATAGAAAAGTGAATTCTCAAGATTTTCTTTTGCATCAAAGCCCATCATCTCTTAGTTCATATCTAGGTAAAGCTTACACTGTTTTCCATAATGATAAGGCATAAATCCAGTTTGGATCCCCATTTCCTTGATAACTCTGGACAGCTTCATATACTTTTCCCTCGTGTAGAACTCTATCTCCCTTTTCATATGCTTTCTTTGCATTCCACTCTTCATATGAAGCGCTTTCAGTTTTTGTAGTAATTGTGAATATATCACTCTGTACAGATTCATTTCCAGCTACATCAACAGCTTTCACTACATATTTATAAGTAGTATTAGGAAGTAAATTTTTATCCATATAAGAAGTCGTATTGGATGTTGCAATTTTTTTCAATGATCCTTCTGTTTCTCTATAAATATCGTAATGGTCTACACCAATATTATCGTCAGAGGGACTCCACATTAGATCCACACTTGACGCTGTCGTTCCCATACTATGTAATCCTTTTGGTTGTGTTGGTACTTCTGTATCAGGCGCCTCAACTGTTGTTTTTACTGTAAGCGCTGCATTTTCTTTCGATACATTTCCAGCTGAGTCAATTGCTTTTACAGTATAAGAGTATTCTGTACTTGGTTGTAATTTTTTATCAATAAAATGAGTTCCTGGTACTGTATCAATCATCTCTCCGTTACGGAAGATTTGATACCCTTTTACCCCTACATTATCCGTAGAAGCGTTCCACGTTAGTTCTATACTATTCGCTGTTACGTTTTGTGTCTGAATTCCATTTGGACTACTTGGAGCTTCTATGTCCGGTTTCACATCATTAATAAGATTAACATCAATTACATTATAGAATGCATTTGCTGTATCAGCTACATCCCATACTGCTAAAATCACATGATATCCACTACGGTCAGTAGGCACATTGATTTTGTGAGTTAAATGATTTGAGGCTGCAGAACCATCATGTTGTACAGTTCCAATTGGTTCTAAATCTGCTCTTGTGAGCGCTTTATTTGGGTTCCATTCTTTTTTTGTAATATAGTAATGCCATTTACTTGTTAAGTGAGGCGCTGTATATTTCCAAGTAAAAGTATTTTCCCCGCCTGTGATTGTATTTTTAAACCAACGATCAGCTGTTTGTTGATCTAAAACACCACCAAATTTACCACCTGCAGAAGCGATTTGGCCATCAACTGGGCCAGCTTGCGGGAACCCTTTTGGAGCTTCCAAACTTTGTGGTTCATACATAACACTTCCACAGTTTGCATTTAGTGCACCATAGGTTGGACTACATAAAGCAGATCGGCTGCTAGGCTTTTCAACAAAACCGTGCGCGTATGCGTTTTGAGGAATAAGTGTCGTGCCAATAATTCCAACTGTTAATGCAACAGCTCCTAGACTTTTTTTGTTCATTTTCATGTTTTGTAGTTGTTTTAATAATCGATTATTCATGTTCCTGTCCCCTTCTTGTTATACTTTGTAGTGTAATGTGGGCTTCGATGTAAAAGAATAACAAGAGACAATTTTGTATCGATGTATGTGTTAATTATGCATACACCGCAGTGAAAATATATTTCATTTCTTGTGAAATATTTCACTTGATGAATATATCATGAGATAAAAATCATCAAAGTATGTGCAGAAGTTGTGCAGAAATGATGAAAGCATTAGTAACACGTAAAACTATGGTCCGAATTTATAAAACAGAATATTTAACCTTTCAAAACAACGAATTCTCCGCTTCATATAAAAGAAGAGTGTCTATACCATTTCATATAGACACTCTTCTCATGTATAATCTTACATTTATTACTGACCTATAAATGTAAAAATCTCATCAGCAGCTTTCTTATAGCCACCAGATTTTCGGAAAGACTCCTTCAAATTCAATGCAGCTTCTTTATATGATGGATTATTTAATACAAATTCTACACTTTCACGTAGTTGTTCCACAGTTAATTCATTTATAGATAACTTAATCCCAGCTCCTAGATTCTCTACTTGCTTTGCGATTACTGGCTGATCTGCACTTTGAGGAATTACAATGAGTGGAATCCCGTTATTTAATCCTTCATGTGTACTGTTCATTCCGCCATGTGTAATAAACAACTTTGTATATGCAAGTAGTTTAGTTTGTGGTACATAGTTTTTTACAATGAAGTTTTTAGGAATGTTACCTAAATCACTTATTTTTGTTTTATTACCAATAGACATAACAATAGTATGATCACTATTCTCGAACGCCTTCATACAAAGTTTATAAAAATCAAGCGATTCATTAAAAACAGTGCCTAGTGAAATGTAAATCGGGCTTTTTTCTTCAATTGTAGTAAAATCAAACTCTTCATCTTTTACTTGTGCAGGGATGGATGGACCTACAAATTTAAATGTTTCATTAAACATATCTCCAAAAGGTTGGAACTCTTTTATTGTATACACAATAGTAAGTGGCGCTGGATTACAGAAAACTTCATATGGTGAGTTTATTTCAATACTATATTTTTCCGCAATCCCCTTAGTTAATCTTTCAAAATCATTATGTATCCTATCCTGAACTTCCATTGGGATACTTTTAGACAAGTAATCCAACATTTGTTCAAATGATTTTTCATTCTGTGCAAAAGATGTACAAGAATTTATTGCCGGAAGATTTAGAATTTGAGCAATTAAACGGCCACAGCCAAACATTGAATCATGAATGATGTAATCAAACTGTTCCCCTTCAATTTGTTCAAGAACATTTGGTATAATAACATCTGCCGTATGTAAAAGACCATTTATTCTCTCTGGTAAATAATTTCGACCACCGGAAAGAAAAGCATTTATAAATTTTTGATCGTCAATTGTTCGTACAGTAGCACCCGTCTTCTCAATACGCTCTCTAAAAGATTCTATTGAAAAATAAACTACCTCTTCCCCGCGTGAGACTAATCCTTCTACAACTTGCAATGTAGGATTTATATGTCCTTCTGATCCAGTATTAATGAATAAAACACGTGCCACTTAAAACACTCCTTCATTAAAATCTTTTCTATGTTGTCATTAGTATTACAGGTATTTTGTCTTATTCTTCTAAATGGACCTAGCAAGCCTAAATCCAAGGTCATCTATATGAAATGTAGGATGGCTACGGCGACGACAAGTCGCACCGCAACCTCTAGCTGCTTCAGCCCAGCTACCGCCGCGGAAAATTCGGTATGATCCGTACACTTGTTCATCATATAAATCATAGCACCATTCCCAAACGTTTCCTAACATATCGTAAAGTCCCCATGCATTCGGTTCTTTTTTTCCGACCTCATGAATATGTCCACTAGAATTTTCATTGTACCAAGCAATCTCTTTCAGTTCTCCATATATGTATCCGGTAGTTCCTGCCTTACACGCATATTGCCACTCTGCTTCAAAAGGTAATCGGTACCCATTTGAATCTAAATTACAACTAACAATTTGACCACCATCATTAATAGAATAATATTCTTTTAATCCCGCTTTTTTGGAAAGTAAATTACAAAATATAATAGCATCATTCCATGAAATATTTACAACTGGTTTATTACTATTTTCATTACCATTTAGTGCAAGATTCATAATAGCATAATATAATTCCACTGTTACAACATACTTTGCAAGAAGAAACGGTTTAACTTGAACTTGCCATTGTTTTTTTATTCGATCATCTCTTAATTCTACTTTTCCTGCTGGAATTTTCACCATATTAGAATCAACCGGGCCAATGAATCTATTCAATCCTATCCCCCCATGTTACTTCTTTTTATAGTCTAACTATCTATGGTATCGTATTTCTCTAAAAATAGTCTTACTTCATTTGAAGATTTTAAAATAATAACCTCTTTTTCCTTACTCAATTGATTTAGCCTTTTTAAAATTGAGGGTCGTTTCGTTTTAGGATATTGCCATATCCATTTAAAAAATTGCAAATCAAACCTTTCTTCACATCCAGCACCCATATCCGGTCTTGTTTTATTCCGATATTGTACAACCCTTTTAAAAGCACGATAAACACATATTGTTCTATGAATATCAAGAAAGATAATTGTATCAGCAGCGTTAATTCTTATGTCCATTGTCCCGCCATAATTCCCATCAATAATCCACTCATCTTCTTTAACTAATTCATTTTGAACCTTTCTTTGCTCCTCTTTCGGTACACCTTCCCAATTCGGTTTCCAAAATAACGCATCAAGATGATGTACTTTAATATTTAATTTATTACCTAACTGCCTTGCTAATGTAGATTTTCCTGAACCACCAGAACCTATTAATATTATTTTTTTCATACATACCCCTTTTTAAATCTATTATTTCTTCTGTAACATAAACTTACAAAACATTCCAATCCCAACACCAATTGTATAAGCAACTAAATCACTCCACAAAAATCCGTAACCTAATACGAGGCCACCTAAAGTCGTTGCACGAATGCTATCTATCCATTCAGCATGATACAATTGGCTTACTTCAATCCCGTAGCAAAACAGTAAACTTATAAAAGCCAATTTCTTCGTTTCTATTTTAGGAAATAAAAAACCGAGCCCTGTAAAAATCATGAGTGCCCATAAAGCATCGCCTAAGTACGCGTTTAATAGATGAGGTAACGCAAAAGCTAACTTTCTTGAGCTAAGACCTAAAATAATTATAACTATAGTAAATAGCGCATATAATAATCTATTTCGTTTCTTATTCATCTCAAAATCTCCTAATATGTAATTAAAAACTGTAAATAGGTAGTAAAATATAATTATTTTACTACCTATTTTTTAATGGCTTTCATAATAAGAAAATGTGGATTTGTATTTAGATAATGATATGATGTTTCATTTACTTCTCTCATTTTTTCAACCGGCCTCGGTTCCACCATTTTATCTAACACAAAATAATTTGTTGTTTCATTAATTATGTCTTGGAGTGATCTTCTAAAAAAGCTAACTTCTATTGTAATATTTGGTTTAACCCAAGTATCTACTAATAATTGTTTTTCGAAATAATTTTCACTAGTAAACTTTGTAAAATCCATAAAAGGATGATGAATGGAGTATATAAATTCGCCACCTGGCTTCAATACTCGATGAAACTCCTGAAATACTTTATCCCAATTTTCTAAGTAATGAAGCGTTAACGAACTTACAATAACATCAAAAGCATTATCTTCAGATGGTAATACTTCTTGCAAATCATGACAAAGAAACGTTGCTTTATTACCCGTACTTTCCTTTGCAGCTTTTACCATTTCAGAACTTACGTCAATTGCAGTAACATTTGCTCCCCTTTCTACAAATTGAGTAGTATACCATCCAGCTGCACATCCAGCATCTAATATACTCTTCCCTTCTAAATTCTTTGGAATCATCTCCATCATCGCTGGTCTTTCATAATAACTGTTATATGGATTTGCCAAGTCTAGATTTTCTTTATATGTACTCGCTAATTTATCATATGTATCTTTGATCGTGTCTTTCATTACTTCCACCCCTTATACATATTAATCTAATAACTCTTGCTGCTTTTTCTTTGAAAATGATTGTAGAACTAAATCATATGACCAATCAATCATCTTATTAATTTGCTCTTGCTCTACATCTTTATGTATATACACTGTATTCCAATGTTTTTTATTCATATGATACCCGGGAATGATTGCTTCTGGATACTCTTCTCTTAATCTTAATGCAAGTTCTGGATCACATTTTAATGTAATCGCAGCTTTTTCTCCTTCTTCATGGTTTATTATCGCAAATATTTTATTATTAAGCCTCATACATGTTGCATTCCAACCATCAGGAGAATCTTCAGTCGCTTTTCTTTTTGATAAACAATATGTTCTTGTTGCATTCATTTTACTTTGCACCTCTTATTCTTTCACTATTTGATTACGATGCATTACAATTTGTTTCGTCGCTTGAAATTGGTGTTCACCATAAAACTTTATTAATTTCTCTCCACAAAATAGACTAACAATATGAACATGAGATATTTCTTGAAGTAACATTGTAAGCATCTTCTCCCCAATCCCTTTATTTCTTACAATCTCATGCACAACAACATCTTCTATGTACGCTCGAAAAACACCATCAGAAACAACTCTAGCAAATCCGATTAATTCATTTTCTTCCCATACTCCAATTGCTATACTATGCTTTAACATTTTTTGAATATCGATTTCTTTTCTTTCTGGCCACCAACCGACAGAGTCATAAAGTTTTTTTATTTTGCCTACGCAGATTGGTTGTTCATGTTGCAATTTATACGTGTACATTTTCTTTCTCCCATCAAATTACTCATTATATTTATTTTGTCTTACTTTACTTCCTTCAATATAAGCTATTGAATCCAACCGGTTATTAAACCCATTGTAAAATTAATTTATAATATAGATATTACAATTGCAATATAAACAGTCTCTCTCTCATCCTTTCCTATTTCTTCTATATTAAAAATAGCACGTAATATATTAAGTTGGCTAATGATAAAAACCGCCCAATAGGACGGCTTTTATCTTTATTTAATTCCATACCACCAACCTTTCCGATCAAGCCAACCTTTCATACCGCTTAATTGCGCATCGCTAGTTGGATTGGAAACAAAATACGTTAAACCGTCTGATTGTAAAATGAAGGTAGCAGTCATTTTTAAAGAAGTTAATGCTCCCATAACACCTGGAGTTTCATGAGGTGAAAAGGCTCCAGATTGAATAATATTTTGTTTAGAAACTTGTGCTTGTATGTTTTCTTGTTTTGGTACCGATTCAGTAAACCAAGAAAGGGGCTTATTTCCTATCAATTGGTTTAAATCACATTTACCGATACCTGGTACATTACCCGTCTCAGTGTATTGCCAAATATCACAAGGATATGCTGGTTTATTACCGCCATACCTAGGAATCCATAAAAAATCACTTTTTACGTTCGCCATACCGAAAGGCTCATATACATGATGCCCAACATATAAGCCAACTTTCTTAGCACCTAATCGGCGTAACTCGTCGATAAAAGCTTGTGTACCAGCTCTCATATCATCCATTGTTTTCACTTCTACGTCAGCAGCCCAAACTGTAGCACTCTTATCACCGCGATTCCAAAAATCTTGCGCTTCCTTCTTCGCATCAGCAATTGAAATAAAGCGACAGAATCCATAGTTACCAAATGGAATATTTCTAGTTTTCATTGCTTGGACATAATTTTTATATAAAGGATCTACATAATTTGATCCATCTTGTACCCTAGCAATTACGAAATCTAGTTGTGGAGCGGCTACATCCCAGTTAATGTTACCGTTCCATTTTGAAATATCTACAATGTAACCCATTGCTTAACACCTCCTTTATTAGTATTATATTCAGAGCTCGTCTTATTGCTCTTCCTCTCCTAAAAATTCAATAGTATTTGCTAGTACATATAGTAAATACGACAAGTGTCTTCTACAAAGACAGTAACTCATTTCCATTAAAAAAGAAAATCATAGCTATACGAATCGTACTATTTGTCCCCATAATTACATCAGCTTGAGTAGTTGCTTTAAAATTAAAATAGCATCACCTTGTTTGGTGATGCTTTTAAAATCAATTTTTCTTCTAGAGCACGAATACTATTACTATAACCGCTTCTCTAAAAAGTGTTGACTATGTCCTTTAGGATGATCTTCAACAACACCATATTCTCGGTAGCCGTGCTTTTTATAAAAATCTGGTGCTTGAAAACTAAATGAATCTAATAATATTAATCTACACCTTTTTTCCTTCGCGATGTCTTCGATTTTATGTAACAGTTGACTGCCATAACCATCATGACGAACTGTTTCATCAACCCATAAAAAATCTATATGAAGATGATAAAAATACATCGTTCCTGTTACCCCACCAAATATTTTTCCATCCTCATCTTTTACTACAAAACTTACTTGCTCCATCGGCTGTTTTGCTTCATCCCTTAAAATCGACATGTTATATTGAATTACTTTATTTTTTATGTACTCTCCTTCAGTACGAGTACCATTCTCTATGTGTTTCATATATTTCTCCATTTCAACTTAGTAAGCTATCTTTAATTTTTATTTTTTCTCTTTAAAATAGTAATAAACACGAATCCACCATAAGTAACAAAGCATGAAAAACCAATTATCCTTGGCACTGAAACATAGCCTATTCTTATATAACTTATAATTGCAAAACTAGCGATAGACAATAAAATAGATGGCCAAAATATAAGAGCTGTTTTGCTTCCTCTCTGTTTCGATGTACTTTCTTTCTCTTTAGAAATACGTGTGCCAAAAAGCAATACTATACAAATGAGGATTGCTGCAAAGTAAATCGTATCTAATGACAGATTATGATCATAAATCGCGATTCCAACTTCCAAAGCGATAATTGTTAAAATTAATATGATAATTGTTGAAGTTTTTAAGTTTCGTTTCAATTTTCATACCTCTTTTTATATTGTTTTATCACATTCTTAAATTTCGATATAGAATATTAAAAACCTTTTTTGTTACATGATATTTATGCATACAATAAAAAAGATAGCATGAAATTTCCCCATGCTACCTTTCTAAAATACATAATTCGCATAACGCAAACATTTACTCTTCCGTAGGCTTTTTAGGACCATTAAGCTCCAATTGATAAAAAGCTAAATCTAACCACCTATTAAACTTATAACCAGCCTTCTTAATTGTCCCTGCATGAACAAATCCATAGTTTTCATGTAAGGCAATGCTTTTCTCATTTTCTGCATCAATTCCAGCAATTAAGGTCATATATTCCCTTTCTTTTGCAACTGTGATCAATGCTTTCATTAATGAAGTTCCTATCCCATTTTTTCTACATTCCTTATGAACGTACACAGAATGCTCAATTGAATATTTATAGGCAGGCCAAGCTCTAAACGGGCCAAATGTCGCAAATCCTACTATTTTATTATCTAATTCACATACTAAAATCGGATAGCCGTTAGCCTTTTTTTGTTCATACCAATCTATTCTATTTTCAAGGGTTACAGGTTTATACGTATAGACGGCTGTTGTATTCAATATAGCATCATTATAAATATCTAAAATGTATGTGACATCTTGTTTCCTTGCTTCCCTTATCATCACTTTCTTCCTTTCCTCTAATTTCACTCCTATATACGAATACGAGCTTTTCGGAAACTATCAAATATATTTAACGCAGCAGACAAAATGTAAATGATAATACCTCCACCAATTAACCACTTTTTAACTTCCTCTGGAGAAGTAGTAAACACATTTGCCACATACGTAATAAATCCTTCATTAAATAAGTGCGGATTTACTATAATTACAATGAATACTATTGTTCCAACTATTTGAAGAATAGCATTCCCGATTGCCAGCTTTTTCGTCCATTGTCCTTGTACTAACTTATAAAGAGATATACCTAGTTCAAACACAATCACAATTACAACGATTGGCCAATACTGAAGTAACACCTCTTGATTAAAAGTTGCCGCGACAAACTTCAATCCGCTTTCTGTACCATGATATACACCTACAAGATGGTTCGCATAAAAATAAAGTGTTGCCCATATTGCCGTCCACATTAACCCGCCAAATACTTCGAACTTTGAGATCGACTTTTTCTTTGGAATATACGAAGTATTTTTCAAATCATCAGGCGTCCACTTTTTTAAACTTGTCGTCAACGGTTGGGTACCTTTATCTTTATCTGTTCTTTCTAAAATTGCAAATACAAGTGTCAACCAGAAAAATACATGGAGGCCTACTTCGATAATTTCCCCAATTCCTTTACCTATCAGATTTAAAATAACATTTAATACCGCTTGCTCACCATCATATCCTACAAAATTTTCTGCAACCATTGCAATGAGTGCGATAACAGCTGCAATCGGTATGATCATTTTTAATAATGTCGTATATACATCAAAATAACGTGGTCCAATTAAATACATCGGCCTATCTAAATACCCATTTGCCAATGAAACTGGACTCCCCAATTTTTCAAGAACTCTTTTTTCATCATCTTCATTATAATCATCAGGTAACATATCCTCGATTGTTGACCGTAGTTCAAGAATAATATCTTCACGATTTTTTTCAGGTAATCTCTTCGCTACTTCCTCGACGTAAATATCAATCAAATTCATTCTTGTCCTCCTCCTTTAATAATTTATAAAGTTCTTTCGAATCCTTTATCCATTCCTTTTTCAACTGCAAAAATATCTCTAATCCGTATTCACTTAAAATATAATACTTACGCGGTCTACTCTCCGTTTTATCCCAACTACTCGTCACTAGCTCCTGCTTTTCTAATCGGCGAAGTAGTGGATATAACGTACTTTGATCGATTGTAATCCCTGATTGCTCCAATAATTGGACAAGTGAATACCCATACTGCGGTGTTCTTAACTGGCTTAAAACCGCTAATGTTAATGTACCTCTTCTTAGTTCAGTAATTAACGAATTTAATAAAGCATCCATTCACTCACCTCATTTTCATTACTATATGTCATACAGTATGTGTTTTATACTATGTATCGTACAGTATTAATGTGATAAAAACAATACGTATTTACAAAAAATAGAAAATAAAAAAGCACAAACTATATATTTTGTGCTTTTCTGGCTAATTTAAATGCTTATAACAATTTTAATTTTGTACCTCTTGTAATATAAACTCTCCTTTTTCTTTAATAAATGGGGTAACATTTACAACTGATTCAATATGAATTACTCCGTATACATGCGGATATTCTTGACCGTTAAAAGCAAGTTCATATTTTATTTCTGCTTTTATTAATGATGGATCAATTGTAAGTAATAAAACATCTTCTTCATGACTAAAATATTTTTCAGCAACTTCTAAAGCTTGTTTTAAAAATGAACAATGAATAAATCCTTCTTCTTTTAGTGAAGTTTCATTAATTTCTCCATTTATCTTTGCGATTTCCCAATTTCTTTTTGTTATTACTTTTGTGATCATTGTTATTTTCTCTCCATGTCTTTATATAGAAAAACAAGAGGTTCTTCTTTTTGTTACTAGAAACGCCTCTTGTTTTTCATATTTATTTTATTCCTTTAATTAAAGGCGATGCTTCCCCGCTATGGAAAATCCATAAATCATGAAGTGACCTTGTACATCCGACATATAGTAACTTCGCATCACGTTTCATATTTTTATAATGTTCTTCATCAACATCGATTAATAGAACCGCATCAAATTCTAGCCCTTTTGCCAAGTATACAGGTACTACTGAAATACCACCTTCATATTTACTTTGATCTGCTTCAATGACGTTTACGGCCAATCCTGCTTTTGTTAATTTCTCATATATATCGCGACATTCATCTTCTGTTCTTCCTATTATCGCAATTGTTTTCACATCTTCGTTTTGTAGATGTTTAAACGTCTTCATAATCTCATTAAATTGATCTTCTGCATGGATTACCTTAACATTTTCACCACTGCGAAAAACTGGTGTTGCGAGCCCAACTGGAATCTCTGCGTTTTTAATTATTTCGTTCGCAAATTCTATAATTTCTTTTGTAGAACGATAACTTCTCGTCAGTTCATAATAACCTGTTTCTTGGAATACTTCCTTAAAAGCACCCCAATCTTCAATCCCTTGATAATCATAAATTGCTTGAGATAAATCACCTAATATAGTGAAAGAATTACCTAGTGTAATTTCTTTTAATACATACACTTGGAATGGTGAGAAATCTTGTGCTTCATCAATAACGACGTGATGGAATTTCTGTCCGATTTCAATACCTGTTATGCGGTGATGTAAGTAAATTAAAGCTGGTAAATCTTCTACATACACTTCTTTTTTACGACAACTCTTTTCAGTTTCTTTCACAAGTTCTTCAGGCAATACTTCGAGTATTTCTTTACTTTTCAAAATTGAACTATAAAGTGAAAGTGGGCTCATTTTCGGCCAAAACTTCATATATGTGTTCAATCTCTTTGTCGCTTCTTTTTTTAATAATTTCTTCTCGTTTGTTTCTCCATACTTTTTCAGTTCAATTTCAATCCAGCGCTTCATTCGGCCGACTAATCTTTCTCTTCTTTTCTTTAATGGATAATGTTTATATTCAACTTGCATCCATTTTTTTATGTCTTCTACTGGAATAATAGCTTTGTCCCATGCCTCAAAATCACTTGTTGGTATTAATTCTTTTTCAAATTGAACCATTCTCTCTTCAATAAAGGACTTAAATTCCAGCGTGCCTTTCAATTTACCGAGCATAACCTTTTCTTCATCACGATTAATAGAAAAGGCTTCTTTCAACTTTTCTTCTGTTTGCTTTAGTTTCACAGAATCATCTAACGTACGTAATGCCCAATCTGGAAATGTTGTTTGACTAATATTCCCTACACCTAATTCAGGAAGCACACTCGAAATATAGTCTAAAAACAGACTATTCGGAGCGAATACAATCATTCTCTCAGCTTCTAATTGTTCACGATATTCATAAATTAAAAAAGCAAGGCGATGTAAAGCGATCGTTGTTTTTCCGCTTCCTGCAACCCCTTGAATTAATAATGGTAAGTTTCTTTCCGCACGAATAATATCGTTTTGCTCCGATTGTATTGTCGAAACAATATCCTTTAGTTTATTATCTTTATTCTCACCTAATCGATATAGAAGAAAATCATCGGCATGTGAGACATCTTCATTTCCTTTTACATATGTATCAACAACACGTTCTAGTTCTCTTTTTCGAATAGAGATGTTTCGCTTTAAATACACATCACCTTCTACTAATCCGTCTGGAGATTGATAAAACGCTAATTCATCACCGCCGGTAAATGAATAAAACATACTTGCAACAGGTGCCCGCCAATCTATTACAATGGGTTTCATTGTGTCTTTATGTGAAACACCTACTTTACCGATGTAGATCGGCATAACATCTTTCTTGCCGTCCTCTTGAAAATCTAATCTTCCAAAGTATGGTTCTTGTACACCGATACGTAAATTTTGCCTATTAGATTCTCTCATACTTTCTAGAATTTGTTCTTTAAAATCATCTCCATAATAAACCGGAATGTTTTCAAGCTGTTCTAATTGATCATCCATCGTACGTAATGTATCTTTCATCCTTTGTAACTCTTCTTCAAAAATGTTGTTCATTTGATGATTCCCTCCTGTCCGTTCTAATTTTTCAGTCGAAATACAATTGTATTAAAAATCCATTTATAAAGTCAATAGTTTTAGTAAGAATTTTCTAAAATAAAGAAGAGTAGAGATTAATCCCTACTCTTCTTTACTTTAATTCGATACGCCAAACATTCATTTAAAGTTGTTAATTCTTTATATTTCTCTTTTTCAAAATCATATGCGCCTCCTGGGAAGAATCCTACAATACTTAAACCAGCTTCAGCACATAGATTACTAATCTCATCTACCGTATAACATCGTAAAGACTGTGTAACTATATCATTTTGATTTTTAGGATGCCACCAATGATCTAACATTCTTTCATTTATACGATCATATTCGTATTTTCGCATAGCTGAGCTTAAAGACATTTCTTGTCCACTTACCTTTTTCCAATAAAGTGGTTGATAAATATCAATAAGTGCACATCCATCATCCTTCATCCAGTTTTTAATCCGTTTTAATAGAATCAATTGCTCATCATCTGATCCTACACCAAATCCGTCTAAATAACTAACAACATCAAACTTTTCTTCAAAATTAATTTTATAAAAGTCAGCGCAATGAATAACAATATCATTAGTAGAATGCTCTTTTGCAAACGTAACTAACTCTGGTACAAGTTCAACAGTAGTCATTTTTACTTGTAACTTAGACATCGCCCTTGCAAATCAACCATTTCCTGCTCCTAGTTCTAACATTGACTGAAATGGATGTCCAATTTGTTCTTGAACTTCTTTCGCAACCTGTTCTAACCAGCTTTCTGTATTAATATCGTAATTGGATAGTTCGAATTGTTTTTCGTAAAATTCTCTCACATCTAATTCATTCATTATTATTCTCCTCCTGCAATAGATTTTTCTTCTACAGGTGAGAAACTAAATTTCTGACACCCATGAAAAAAGGTTATTATTCTCTATATTTACAATTTTATCAAAATAATAAGAATTTTTAAAGTAACAATATAAAAAGCAGATAATGAATGATCCCACTATCTGCTCTATGGCTGCTATTATTTTTCTTGTTGATACTCTACCCAATCACCAGAAATGATAACTTTCTTTAACATCTCTTTATCTTGAGCGACATACACAAATGCACGTATTTCTCTATCTCCTAAATAAATCGTTTCGGTGATTCGGTCATATAAATCACTTTCTGCATTACCTGTATATTCTTCAAGTTCATCTAATTTTTGCAGAACAACCTCATTTACCTCATAAACTTCTCCGTATACTTTGTCCTCATTTGAACAAATCATTGCCGGATACCCCTCGTTTGTATCAAATAATTTACCATACGTCCATGCTCCGTCTGCGATGCATATTGCACCTTGCATAAAATGAGCATTCGTTTGCTCTTTTCTTAATGTGCCATACACGAAAACGTGATACATATATCCACTATCCCCTTTATATATCTCTACTTTCTAAATTGTAAATATGCACGAATCATAAAGTAACTCACTTCATTTGGAAGTTGTTCCTTAATTGATTTCAGACCACCTTCTGCATTTTGCACGGCAGTTTCAATCAGTGATTCATATTCTGCAGGAACAAAACTGTTCCAGTCTATTTCCATTCCATCTTCAAAAGAGCGAATTAAATGATTTTCAATTGTTTGTCTTGATAAGCCACGTTCTTTCGCAATTTCATCTAGATCAATGCCTTGTTTATACATTTCATACGTTTCTAAATGAGAATTTGCTGAAGCTTTCCCTGACTTTTTCCGCTCTGTCACCACTTCTGTTTTAACTGTTTCAGCATAGTTTGGATTGTCCTTAATAAAGTGCTGAACTGCTTGTAAGAAGTGAGAACCATACTTCACAAGTTTATGTTCGCCGATCCCTTTCACAGTTAAAAGTTCAGAGTCACTTTGTGGCATTTTTGCACACATATCCTTCAACGTTTGATCAGAGAAAATAACGAATGGAGGTACACCTTCTCCTTGCGCAATTTCTTTACGTACTTCGCGAAGTACTTCAAATAAAGGATGATCTTGAACAATTTGTCTTGTCTCTACTCGTTTTTTACGTAAAACATTCTCTTTACCTAATAATACTTCTTTCCCTTTTTCCGTAACTTTTAATGTCGGATACGTACCATGTTCTACTGCAATTAACTCATCTGAAATTAGAAACTCAATAAATTCACTAACTTCTTTTACACTACGATTTGATAGTAACCCGTATGTTGGTAAAGTATGAAAATTGAATTCAATAACTTTCTTATTTTTCGAACCAGTTAAAACTTGTGCAATCATTTGTTTTCCAAATCGTTGGTTCGTTCTAATCATGCAAGATAGAACCATTTGTGATTCTCTCGTCACATCGATACTTTCCCGGTCGTCCGTACAATTTCCGCAGCGGCCACAATCTTCTTTCGGTTCTTCTCCAAAGTATTGCAAAATAAATGATTGTAAACATTGTTCTGTATGACAATAATCAGTCATATTTTGCAGTTTTTCAAGTTCATTTGAAAATCGAGATTCACCTGTCGATTGATCAATTAAAAAGCGCTGTACTTGCACATCCTGAGAAGAATATAGCAATATACACGCACTATCTAATCCGTCACGTCCAGCACGTCCTGCTTCTTGGTAATAACTTTCCATGTTTTTTGGCAGTTGATAATGGATAACGTAACGAATATTCGATTTATCAATCCCCATCCCGAATGCAGATGTCGCTACCATTACACTCACTTCATCACGTAAAAAGAGTTCTTGCTGCTCATTTCGATCGGTATCACTCATACCAGCATGGTATTTTGATACCGAAACTCCCGCTTTCATTAAATCTTCATACAACTGATCAACTACTTTTCTAGTAGCGGCATATATAATCCCAGATTCCTTTTGATTTTGACGAATATAATCCGCTAAATATGCATTACGATCTTGTCCTTTAATAACAGTAAATGATAAGTTCTCGCGCTCAAACGTTGTCATAATCGTATTTTCTTGATTAATTCCAAGCGTGTTGCAAATATCTTCACGAACTTGTGGTGTTGCCGTCGCAGTTAAAGCTAATACAAGCGGCTTTTCTGGAAGATAATCTAGTATGCGATGTATATGTAAATAACTTGGACGGAAATCATGTCCCCACTGCGAAATACAGTGCGCCTCATCAATTGCAATCATCGGGATTTTCATATCGATAAGTTGGTCAACAAACTCCATTGAATCAAGACGCTCAGGCGCTACATAAAGTAACTTATAATGTCCTTGTTTCGCTAATTGAATGCGTTGATTCGCTTCTGTAATTGAAATAGAACTATTAATATAAGTAGCTGAAATACCGTTTTGTACTAATGTATCTACTTGGTCTTTCATAAGTGAAATCAAGGGTGAAATAACTAATGTCGTTCCTTCGAATACTAATGCGGGAATTTGATAACAAATTGACTTACCACCACCCGTAGGCATAATACAAACCGTATCTTTCCCATCTAATACATTTTTAATTGTTTCATCTTGTCCTCTTCGGAATGACGAATAACCGAAATAAGACGCTAAAAGTTCTTGTGCTTTTGTAAACAAAAAAGAGTCACCTGCTTTTCTATATCTTTCATCTATTCCTATTATATCATCACTTATGCGTCATGAAAGTGATGAATACATGACTAACAGCTTGCTTTTTCATTTTTTATGCTTTTCTACGTTTTAAAGGTTGTTTAACAACGGTGTTTTAATGGCTATTTATGTTTATAAATTTTAAAACATAAATAAAGCACATATAAAATGAATTACAAAATAAATATACATTTTATTACTCTTCCTTGAATACTACTAATCTTATACATATGAATTCAGGAGGTTACTATATGAAGCAGCAGAATATTAGTTCCATCAAGCAGAAAACAGTACCGAACCAACTCCAATTTTCGAATCATGATGCGTGGAAATATGAATCGTATTATAAATACCAGCCATTATTTTCTTATAGAAAGCTTTTCCATTTTCTTTCTCAACTTTTTAAACGTTAATGTGTATGTGATATATTATCCATAATAATTTTCTCAATATATACCTTATAGACTTACTATAATACAGCTGTTATCATATGAAATATTCTGTTGGATAAACCCCTTAAGTTGACCTGCTTATAAAAGCAGGTCTTTTTTGATTATTATACATTTCAGTACACTTTTAGATACACTTGTATATCTTTTCTCTATTTTATAACCATACTCCACTCACAACAAATGATAATAGTAACGAGATGTAAAATATAAGTTCTTAACATTTATTGAAGTAATTCTTTTTTTCTCAATACACAAAACGAATTTCACTTATTACTATAAAAGTACTCCAGATGAGTTTTTGCTCATCAACATTATCTAGTTAACGGGATCTGCTGCGGGAAGCTGATCCCATTGACTTTATTAAAGATCCACTTTCATTTGGACACATTTACCAGGTTTTTTAAATAGAATTTTATGATAACATTACTTAGTCGAGTCCGACATCTCGGCAATACCCTTTTGAGGCTCTGCAACTTCCCTTGCAGAGCCTTGTTTATTTTTATATTCATTTTATTTGTATATACCACAATAAAATTCTGCATCTTTTTCCATATCAATTTCTGAAATTAATTTAGGACACGTAACTAAAAATAAATTCCCATCATACTTTGAGTTATACATGTTCAAAGGAGTGTTACCGTTTATGTATTCTTATTGGCAATCGTATTACTCCCCCTATCATAACCCTTATGTACACTTTGATACATCTGTACGTAATTACCGAATTAGTAAAAACGAGAACTTTTTAAAAGGTTATATGCGTTCTTTATGGGAACAACATGTCGCTTGGACGAGATTAGCTATTATTAGCATTGTCTTTAATTTACCAGACGTAAACGTTACAGTTGGGCGACTTCTTCAAAATGCAACACATATGGGACTGTCACTTGAACCATTCTATGGTGAAGATGCTGTAAAAAAATATAGTGCACTAATTAAAGATCACTTAGTCATTGCAGCGGATCTAGTTAAAGCCGCAAAAGCAGGTGATCAAAATGCAGCTGCCGCTATAGAGAAAAAATGGTACGCTAATGGTGATGAAATTGTGGCGTTTCTTACTAGCATCAACCCATATATAGAAAAAGAAGAATTCAGAAAAATGTTTTATGAACATTTAGCACTTACGAAAGCAGAAGCGCTTGCCTTCCTAAATAAAGATTTTGAAGCAAGCGTAAAACTATACGATAAAATTGAAAAAGAAGCATTAGAAATGGCTGATATGCTAACAAATGCAATCGTAAAACAATTCCCACAAGTGTTTCAATAATAATAAGCCGATTTGAAAAAACAAATCGGCTTATAAAACTTTCTATCAATGAAATTTCACCTCTCCTCTTTACATTTAACGTATATCGATATATTTTATTAATATCCGTTTTTTATAGGAGGAAATCTTTTGATTAACGCCATTGGTCTCGTATTTATCCTCACAAATAAACACGAGAAAAAGAAGAAAGTTTATCTGAATGAAAAATTCGCATTAATAGACATTATTGATTCTAAAGAAGTAATTGATGATGAAGGGAACTCACTAGTAGAACTAACATGTAAATACAGTATTTATCTAGATGAAAAATATTACTGTAAATCTCTCGATGATTATACTGGACAAGTATTTCCGTTCTTGAGCGCTAAAATAGGAAAAGGTCTTCTCAGAAACTTAAATTACTATTTCTCTTACGTTGATGCCTATGATAAAAAACCACCCGTTAAAGAAATTAGGCCACTTATGAAACAAGTAACGAACAGATAGCAAAAAATACTAAAAAAAGAAAGCATCTAACTTCGGATGCTTTCTTTTTTGAATCCAGAACTCATTAACTTCTATCCTTCTTCTAAAAGTATGTATCTAGGCATACTTTTAATTAAAAACATTGGAGGATTAAACTAAATGAAATACTCAGAAACGATTGTTAGTAAACGGCTTCGAACACTTAAAATATCTAGTATATTTATTATGCTAGTTTTAATTGGATGGCTTGGATATACAAAATTACTTTATGAAAACGGATTTCTTCAAGAAAAGAAACTTTCAGTTGAAGTAATGAATACTAGTATTACAGGTGAAATTGAACAAAGTTTCCATGTAAACTTACAAGGTTACCGTAAAACAGACGTTGATACTATTATAGATGCAAGTAAAACCGATCCGAGCGAACTATCTTTAATTGAGATTATCAATACATCTTGTTCACGAGATTGCATAGGTGAACCATTGGCATATGTAAACTCAAACGATGGATATATCTTTTATAAGGAGTCTACCGGAACTAATGTTGCTTTAAAAATCAAAAAACAAGACTCGTGGGAAATCGTAAAAAAATCTGTTCAAGATGGAATATAACATTAGAAAATTAAAGAGTACTTAACGTACTCTTTTTTATTATTAATACCCTTCATGTTTACAATGACATTTTGGTTTCTCTTTACAATTACATTTTTCACAATCACACTTCGGTTTCTCTTTGCAACGACATTCGTGACAATCCCTGCATTTACATCCACATCTTCCGAACATTAAATCATCCCAAAATGAACGTCTGCAATTACAATGATTCCCCATAAATATGCCTCCTCCTAAATAGAATTCATCATATTCTATGTTTAAAAGAGTAAAAATGCTTGTTTACTAGTCTATATTCTAGTTTTATAAGTATAGTTATAAATGTTATACTTTTCTATTAGTTGTACTTTATATATTTATAGGAACTACTACAAAAAAAGCCCAATAGTTGGGCTTTAAATTCCTATGTATTTTCTTTCTTCTCGCTCACAATATATATAAATTGAAAAGCTCAAACAAATAGTTAACTATAATTCCTTCCCATCCCCCACAGCCCCTTTCAACCTCTGTAACATATATCCAATTCCTTTACATCCTGCTAACGGATACGTAATAATTTCTTCTGCATATAATTGTGTCACTACTTTCTTATGCTTCTTGCCTGCAAGTAAAACGATTTCATCAAACTGAAGCAAGTCTTTTTCAATCATCTGTTGTTTTAATTGTTCCATGCTAATAATCTCATCGCTCTTTGAATCAAAGGCAAGATCATAGTTTTCTAGTACAATATCATTTGGTCTTAAAAATCCATGCTTCGCCGATAATATAACCCAATTCTCGAAAAACATAGTTGCATATGCCTGACATGCTTTTCCGAATGGACTAATATATACTTCTTTTGCCTCCATCGGTCCGTAATCTGGATACTTATCCCAAATTTTCTTTTTTCCGCATGGAATTATGCATAACCTCTTCATTGTTATTTCTTACCTCACTTCTAATTTTTTAAATATAAAAATATAGAATTCTCTTCTTCTTCATATTCAGCTTCTATATCACCAATACCCACTACGTTCCATCCATTATTTGTTTTTATCGGTTTTTCATTCATTATAATATGAACTTGTGTCATATTTTTAAAATCTTCTTCAAAAGATGCTAAAACAGGTTGATCTATCATATATGTTTTATTATGTATACTCACAATTAAAAAGGTTTTATGTAATGCTTTATTTCCGTTTAAATTTACATTCATTGGATTAAACATGTTTAATTTCATATTACCTACAATATACAGATGATACCCTTTTTCTTTATAGAATTGTTTAAAATCCTTGTCTCTTTCGTTTTGAACAAAATGAAGGATTTGCTTCGTTTCTTTACTTATTGCAATTTCATTATTAAAACTCAAATCCACATTTATATTTTGTTTTAAAAAGGCATATAACGATTTATCACTATTAAAGAAGCTCGTTTTCCAGTTAGGAAGGATTTCATCTAATAATAAACATAAAAGCATTCCTGAGCTATAGCAGCTCTTCCTAATGTTATAATTAGCTTCATATGCATCTAAAATAAATCCGCTATATTTTCGTAATGTTTCGCTTTCTTCCTTTTCACATATTGCATTGTAAGCGTTCATTTCTACATACCAAGCAGGCCCCTCTATACTTTCAACCATACACTCATATGTTATAAACTCTTCTTTCATAAAACTAGTTCTTTGCTCTCTTAGTTCAATAAATTGCTTAATATAATTATATTTCTCAGCTTGTGACTTACAATGCACAGCATCATATAAACACATTCGTTCATTATTTCGCAATTGTATATTTTCTTCTAATATAGGATATAGAAATCCTAGAGATTCATTTGGAAATCTACTTTCTTTATTCAAATATTGATAGCAATGAAAAAGTTCATGCACCACAATCGCAAGTAAACTTTCATAATCTTTATGCCTATTCATATTCACGATGGCAGTTGGATAATCTTTTAATAAGATACATGTATCAGCCTTAAATTGGTCATCTCGCTTTAAAACGGCATACTCACCATCATCTTTCAAATATAATGGATGATGAAATACATACACATGCTCATCATTATATAATGCAAATGCAGCCCTCTTAAAACCAGGCCATAGCCCATTCAATAATTCTATATTTATATCTTTCTTTATTCGATTTAATATATTGTTCATTATATATAACACCCCTATATCATTCTACATACACCTATTCTATTCCACTTAAAAACAACCCTTTTATTCACATAAATATTAGATAAACCTATATCTTATCTCAATTTATAATGTATTATGTAAATATACATGTGATGATTTTATGAAAAGGGGGTGAACAAATGAAAAATATAATCCCTGCACTAGTACTCTATATTATCGTTTGCGTAATCGCTATGATTGCTCCAACATCTCAAGGCTATAATCATATTGGCTGGAAATTGTTTGTTGGGCAAGCGTATGCTATACCTATCTTCCTCATTACTGCAATTATTACATTTTATATAAACAAGAAAAAATCTACGAACAAACAGTTATAAGGATAGCTACTGCTATCCTTGTTTTAATTCATTAATCAGATTAAAAATTACACTTGCAGTACTTTCTATCCTTTCTTCCGAAAAATCAAACGTGACACCTGTTTTTTCATATATTTCTTGTATGGATAAATTCCAATCTGCATTCGCTCCTTCTTTAAAGAAAGCAATCGCTTTTTGTGGATTTTCCTGATAAATTTGAAACAATTGCATTGCTCCTATTTGTGCAATTGCGTATTCAATTTGATAAAAAGGGAACTGAATATAGTGAAATGACTCTAACCAGCTTTCACCGATTTCATCTTCTAATCCTACAATATAGACTGGTGAATATTGATACCTTTTACATACTTCAGCGTATTTCGTATCACGTTCTTCTGTTGTATGGTTTGGATTTGTATAGAGCCAGTGCTGAAATACATCTCCTGCAACTGACGACATTAACAAAGACAAAGCACGATATAATTGTACGCGCTGTACTTCTTTATATTCATCCTCTTGCTTATAAAAGATATTGAGCTTATCCATTACTACCAACTCAAGACCGAGGGAATAAAGCTCAGCCACCTCTTCACGAAGATATCTTTCTTGCATGGTACTATCATTGTTAAATTGTTTATAAAAATGAATTGCATGCCCCACTTCATGTATTAGCGCGTTAATTGCATAAAATGATGGACTAAAATTAGAATACACAAAAACCTCTTTACTATGAGGAAAGGTAAAACAAGCAGCTCCCGGTGCTTTATTTTCACGTTCTTCTACGTCAATTAATCCCATTTTTCGTATATGAATAAATTTCTCATAAAAATATAAATCTGTCTTCCGAAATATTTCTTCCACCCCATTCAATAAATCAATGGCATTTTGGAATGGAGCTTTTGGTAATTTACATGGAGTAAGGTCCCAAGGGCGATATTTTTTTACACCGAGATTGTTTTTAGAAAGCATCCCCAACTGTTCCCATATTGGTACAACATACTTTTCTATAGATTCATGAAGCTTATAACACTCTTCAATACTATAATCTCTATTTTTTTGTTTAAAAGCATACTCACTATAATTATTAAATCCTGCATTTAAAGCGATCTCATTCCGCAATTGTATGAGTTCATTCATAATACAATCTATTTCTATTTTCACTATACTTCTTGCTTCACATAAAGCGTACCAAGCTTTTTCGCGAATAGCTCTATTGGGGTTATCTAGTTTTGCTTTTACGTATGCATACGTCTTTTGCTCTCCTTCCCAATTAATAAATATGTTAGACATTATTTCTCTATATTTCGTAATAAGCTTTTGCTCTTTAATGGAAAGAGCAATGTTCTTGTCATTAAACATTTTACTTTTTACCAATCTTGCTTTTTTCATAAAACCGTATTTCTGCTCATTTAATAAGTCGGAAAACGGAGACTCTCTAAATTTCTGGTCAAATTTCGCATTGTATCTTTTTAAAAGTGGTTGAATTGTATTTTGATTATACATATGTAAATTACGTTTATTTCTGTCATTTGTATCTCTATACGTGGCAATTAAACTACTTGTTATCTCCTCTTCTATTTCAGCGGTTACACGCAGTTCATCCAAAAGCCAACTCTCTAATTCTGAAACAGAAGTAATATTCCGCTCTAAAAGTGACTGTAATTTACTCTCCAAATCATTAAGCATACACAATCCTCCTGGTTTAAAGTTTTAATTTTCTGTTTTTTAGAGATAGAAAAGGACAAGTAGCCAATCCGACTACTTGTCCTTGCTGTGTATCTGTACTCAATAAAATTAAGCTTGGAATGCTTCTGTTAAAACTGGTACGATTTGTTTTTTACGAGATACAACACCTTTTAAAGTAGCAGTGTTGTTTTCTAGAGATACGTTGTATGCTTTCTCAACAACGTTTGCTGCTTTACCGATCGCAAGACCGACAGAATCGTTAGTTAAGATATCAGTTACAACGAATAAGAATAGGTCTAAACCTTTTTCTTCTACTACTGCAGAGATAACTTTTTCAAGTTCCGCTTGGTGTACAAGAACGTCGTTTGTATCAACAGCGTTTACTTGTGCGATTTCAACTTTCGCATTACCCATTTGGAATTCTTTAGCGTCAAGAGAGATTAATTGCTCCATTGTTTTTCCGCTTAAGTCAGCACCAGCTTTTAACATTTCTAATCCGTAGCTATCAGCATCTACACCAGCGATTTCCGCTAATTCACGAGCTGCTGCTACGTCTTGCTCTGTGCAAGTTGGAGATTTGAATAGTAAAGAATCCGAAATGATTGCAGATAACATTAAACCTGCAACTTCTTTACGAATTGTAACGCCATTTTCTTTGTACATTTTGTTTAAGATTGTAGCTGTACAACCAACTGGCTCACAACGGTAGTAAATAGGATCGCTTGTTTCAAAGTTAGCAATACGGTGATGGTCAATAACTTCTAACACACGAACAGATTCGATATCGTTAGCACTTTGTTGACGCTCGTTATGATCAACTAAAATAACGTTGTCCACTTCGCTTGCAACTGTCTCAACAAAACGCGGTCCTTCTACTTTAAAATAGTCTAACGCAAATTGAGTTTCACCGCTGATTTCGCCTAAACGTACAGGCTCAGCATTCATTCCTAATTCTTTTTTCAATTCTGCATAAGCAATTGCAGAACAAATTGCATCTGTATCTGGGTTTTTATGCCCGAAAACTAGTACTTTTTCCATGTTTTCCACCTCTTCATGAAAAGGATATCTTAAAGAAGCAACTATGACAATATTTAAAGCATAATTTTTTATAAATAATTGCACTTTCTTCTATATTTTTCATCGTTTTTCGTAAAAAAAGATCATCTAAAATGAATTAGATGATCAAAATGTATATTTTATTTAAAATAAGCTAGGAGCTTGCACTACATGATTTAGCGGGAAATTTGATGCTAAACCGTTATTTACAAGGTTAACATCTATAACTTGATAAAATGCATTCCCAGTATCTGCAATTTCCCAAACAGCTAAAATAAGGTGATATCCATTTCTATCAGTAGGTACATTCGCTTCATGAGTTACTGAAGTTCCTGGTCTTGTTCCCCCATCATTTTTCACATAGAATGGCACTGAATCTAAATCAGACCTTGTTAACGGCTTATTTGGATTCCAATCTTTTTTCGTAATATAGTATTTCCATTCTTTCGTACTATGAGGTGCGGTTAGTTTCCACTTGAATGTATTCGTCCCGCCATTTAACGTAACTTTCTTCCACCTATCAACTGATTGAACGTCTAAAGCAGGAAAATGGCCTGCTCCTGCGATTTGTCCATCAGAAGGTCCTAATTGCGGGAATCCACCTATTCCTTCTACACTTTGCGGCTCGTATTGAATCGGTCCGCAATTTACATTTACCCCTTGCTTACATAAATAAGAACGGCTCGCTGGTGATTCAACATATCCATGAGCTGAAGCTTTTTCTGAAAAACCGAAAGTTAACAATCCCGTAAGTAATATACCACCACTTAATATAACTTTCTTCACCTTCTGTAAACCTTTCGTTCTCATCCCGTCATCCCCTTTCCCATAATAAAGCGAAAATAACTATAGTCGGCTAGTCATCTTCTCTACATCCATTATAAGTCAAGGAGTATAACGAAAAGAACCCTCTAAAAACTTTCTCAAATTCATTTAGTACATTATATAAATTTTATTGATACATTCAAATAACACCGCTAGAGAAATATAGACGGTGTTAAATATACTCAATTAAACTATTCGTTTATAAATAAATTACGAAATTGGCAAAGTTAGTCTAGTTATCAAATAGCCCTCTCCCTCTCAGATTTGCGGAAACTGGCTCCTTTCCGATTTCACGTGCCCATATAGATAACTGGCCGATATGATGGATTTCGTGGACAATGACATGACGTATTAACTCTCCGTGTGTACATTCAATGACTCGGCGCCTAATTGGTGCGTCTCTTGAGCTAATCGGCTCTTCATTGAAGTCAGCTTTTGAAAGTTTCCGAGAATCCATTTCATTTGTCCAAGAGGTCACAAATGGCTTCACTTTCCCGTGGTATTGAGCTGAAAGATTTTTCACTTTTTGTAAGCTGGCATACTCTTCAAACACTGGCTCCTCAGGCACTGATTCACCACGCAACCCTAAGATCCACATATATTCCACATCTACTATATGAAATAGGGTATGTAGTATACTGCCGAATCCACCGACCCGTTTCTTTACCAGTTCTTCGGCCGATATGCCTTCGCACCATGTAAACCAATCATCACGAACTTGCCAGTTATATTGAAACAGTTTCAACATCACAGCAACCTCCATCTTTTAGATTAACATTTAATATTCACCAAAAGACTTCAAAATTCCTATTTAAGTAATACCTCTTATACAACTGTTAAAACCTTATACAAATTGGCCCTCAAATTGAACATTCAATATGAAGTTAATGAATGAAAAGAAACCCCCTATTATACAGGGGGTTATCAATCTTTTTACAAATCAATACTCAGACCTAATAACAGATTTTCCGTTTAAAAATATCCCTCTTTTCAAATAAAAATACTAAATCATTTTATAATAAATAACCGTTGCATCTAAATTACCATTTGGAGATATTGCGTATTCTGGTATTTTTCCAACTTCTTTATAGTCTAATGATTTATACAATCTATTAGAAGGGTCTCCTTCTCTCGTATCTAGCACTATAAGAGACCTATTTTCTTGCTTTGCTCTTTCCTCTGCTTTTTGCATAAGCGAACGTCCAATACCGTTACGTCTAAAGTTCGGGTGAGTCATTAACTTGCAAATTTCAGCTCTATGAATCCCATTAGGCTTTGTAACTAAATGTAATTGAATACTCCCTGCCACTTCATTATTTATTTTAGCAACATACAAGATCACTTCTGGTGCTAAAACAGTTTCCCAATACTTTGTTGATTCTATTTGTTCCAGTGGAGGTAAAAAACCAATTGACGCCCCATCATCTACAACCGTTTTCAAAAGTTTAGAAAGCTCTTCCATATCATCATTTATTTGCTTAATCTCTTCAATTACTAAATTTTGCATTACTAATCCCCCTTTTGTTTCATTGTACCAAGTTTTAAGGAAGGAATAACAGGTTACTAAAAGGAAATATATATTTAGATAAAACATACTTATATAATGTATGGCAAGTGGAGGGATTAACCATTAGTAAAACAGGTTTTGACTTAATAAAACATGAGGACAACTTTAATCTTGGCTATGAAGATATCGAAGAGATATCTATGAGCTGTAAATTCTCTAACTGCACTCATACAAATGAACCACATTGCGCAATTAAAAAAGCTATCTCCGATGGATTTCTTACAGAAGAAATAATGAATTGTTATTATCGAGATAAGAATGAATTCGAATATGTATGTAAACAAAAGAACAAAACAAAAGCTATTGATTATATGAAACAATTGAAACTTTTTAGAAAATCTTAATACTAAATAAATAGTTGTTATTTCTCATTCCGACTAAATTTAAAATTCTTACTTTAATACATCACATACCAGATAATTTTTATACTCAAATTTAATCTCACGTAAAAGAACGTTTTAAACATAAAGTTTAAAACGTTCTTTTACATTCAATGCTTCTGATTTTTCAGTTCACTTAAACACTCTTGTACTAATGTTACCGCTTGACTCATTGCAGCTCCGCCAGCAAATGCTGCTGATACACCACATGCTTCCAGAATCTCTTTATCTGAACATCCTTGATCAAGACAACCTTTTGTATGATAAATGGTACAATATTCATCTTGCGTTGCTAGACTAATTCCTAATGCGATAAGTTGTTTTTCCCTTTTTGTTAAAGCGCCCTCTTGAAAACAAGCTTGCGTGAATGCATTATATGTTTCTGCAATTTCAGGAATTTGGTTTGTAAAACTACCGATACCTTCTTTATAATGATGTAGAACGTCATTTACTGAACTATGTTGTTCGTGTTCCATCTTATTATTACCCCCATTCAAATTATGTGTACCTATTGTAGTATGTGATGAAAAGAAGGTAATATACCTCATTAAATAGAATGAATATTCAGTTTATTATAACTAAAATCTCAGACTATCATCCTCTACCGTTTGTTCTTTATAGTTTTTCCTTTCAATTTCTTTACTTCTTTCTTCCCAAAACGTTAAACCTTCAATTCCCACATTTTTAGGATCAAATACTGGATCTTTCCCTTCCTTTTTCTGTGCTTCATAATCTTTTAACACTTTTAATGCGATTTTACTTAATAGTAGAATCGCAATTAAGTTTAACCATGCCATGCTACCGATTCCTAAATCTCCAAGATTCCATAAAAGCGACGCTGATTCTACGCTACCGATGTAAACCATAATTAAAAATCCAATTTTTAAAACTGGTTTTAACCAGCTATGTTTAAGCTCACGATCTAAATAAGTAAGTGTCGTTTCAGCGATATAGTAGTATGCGAGTAAAGTTGTAAATGCGAAGAAAAATATTGCGATTGAAATAAATAATGGACCAAACCCTGTCATAACAGTTTCAACTGCTTGTTGTGTATAGATTGGACCTGCATCAACATTCCCTATATTCTTTACTATAGCGCTTTTCCCTTCAGGTATAACATTATACATACCTGTTATTAAAATCATAAGAGCTGTCGCTGTACATACAACAATTGTATCGATATATACAGAAAACGCTTGAACTAACCCTTGTTTTGCAGGATGGGATACTTCAGCAGCAGCGGAGCTATACGTCGCTTCTCCAACACCAGCAACATTTGAAAATACAGCACGCTTTACGCCCCATGCGATTGCTGCACCAACGATTCCGCCAAACATTTCATTTACACCAAAAGCACTAGAGAAAATTAAAGCGAACATACTTGGAATTTCTGTTACATTCGCAATTAATACAATACATGTAACAATTACATAACCTATTGCCATAAATGGAACAAGCATTTGCGAAACGCCCGCAATTCTCTTTACGCCACCAAAAATGATTGATGCTAATAATATAACTAATAATATTCCAG
The DNA here is from genome assembly GCF_008368755.1 of Bacillus sp. AR2-1. Classification (NCBI taxonomy): domain Bacteria; kingdom Bacillati; phylum Bacillota; class Bacilli; order Caryophanales; family Bacillaceae; genus Bacillus; species Bacillus sp. AR2-1. The sequence continues at coordinate 319,809 of NZ_QORY01000006.1, read as the reverse complement.
TTATATATTTGCTAATGCCATTAGAGTTTTCAAATCCAACTGCGATACTACTAGACTGAATACCTGGTAATAAAACGCCATATGAAAGTGTTACAACAACCGCTACAATGACTGCAAACCATTTCATTTTCAGGCCTTTTTCAATGAAATATGGTGTACCACCTCGGTATTCATTCCCAACTTTACTTTTATACACTTGAGATAATGTTGATTCAACAAATGCACTCGCCGCTCCTAAAAGAGCCATTACCCACATCCAAAACACAGCTCCTGGTCCGCCAAAAGCGATAGCTGTCGCGACCCCTGCGATATTACCTATTCCAACCCTACCTGATAAGGCTAAACAAAATGCTTGAAAGGATGAAATTCCCGTCTCCGAGCTCTTCCCTTCAAATAATAGTTTTATCATCTCTTTAAAATAACGAATTTGCAGAAAACGAGTGGCAATTGTAAAATACACACCTGCCCCTAATGCAAAAACAACTAACCCAATACTCCATACTTGCCCTACTAACCACTCTACTAATTGCTCCATCCAAATCCCCCTTAACATTCTTTTGAAAACTATTTTATATATAAGAAAACGGACAACTATTATTAAACCTTACAGTTGTCCGCATCTCTTATTATTCCATCCCTCTATTTATTAACAGTTAGATTCTCTATTACTTTATATTTACCCAAACACTTTTCACTTCTGTGTAATTATCAAGCGCGTATGAACCTAACTCACGACCGATACCAGATTGTTTAAACCCACCAAATGGTGCAGCTGCATTTTCTAAGTTATAATCATTAATCCATACTGTTCCTGCCTTTAATTTATTGGCAACTTGATGTCCTGTTTTAATATTTTGTGTCCATACGCCCGCAGCGAGTCCGTATGAAGAGCGATTTGCTCTTTCGATAACCTCTTCTGTTGAATCAAATGGAAGTACAACGACAACTGGTCCAAAAATTTCTTCTTTCACAATTGTCATATCATCAGTAACATTTGTGAATACTGTTGGCTGTACAAAATACCCTTTTTCAAATGCCCGTTCACCACCAGCAGCAACAGTAGCTCCTTCTGCTTTTCCTTGTTCAATGTAATGTAGCACACGTTCTTGTTGCTTTTTAGATACGAGTGGCCCCATTTCCGTTTCCTTCTCCATACCTGCTCCAAGTTTTACGTTGTTCGCCATTTTTACTAATTCAGCTACGACTGTTTCGTAATGTTTTCGGTGAACGAATACGCGAGATCCAGCACTACAATTTTGGCCGTGATTATACATAATACCTTGGAATGCGCCGTTAATCGCTTCTTCTAAATCAGCGTCTTCTAAAATGATATTTGGTGATTTACCACCAAGTTCTAACGTTACATGTTTAATTGTTTCTGCAGATTGACGCATAATATATTTCCCTGTAACTGTTGAACCTGTGAAGGCTACTTTATCAATATCATGATGGTTTACGATTGCAGCTCCTGCTTCAGGGCCAAAACCTGGAACAAAGTTTACAACACCGTTTGGAAAACCTGCTTCTTTAAAGAGCTTCGCTGTATATAATAACGATAAAGGCGTTTGCTCTGCTGGTTTTAATACGATTGTACAACCTGTTGCTAGTGCAGCTCCCATTTTCCAAGAAGACATAACGAGTGGAAAATTCCAAGGAATAATTTGACCTACAACGCCAACAGGTTCATGGCGTGTGTAATTTAAGTAATCTTTTGAAATCGGAATTGTTTGCCCGATAATTTTCGTAGCCCATCCCGCATAATAACGATAATTTTCTACAGTCGCTGCAATATCATCATCCAGTGCTACTTGATATGGTTTTCCATTATCTAAAGCTTCTAACTGCGCTAATTCTTCTCCATGCTCTTCAATTAAGTCTGCTAATTTATAAATTAGGTGCGCTCTTTCAGCGGTAGTCATTTCTGCCCAAGGTCCTGATTCAAATGCAGATCTTGCAGCTTTTACCGCTACATCAATATCCTCTTCTCGCGCTTCGCATACGACAGCTAAAACATCTTCTGTTGCTGGATTGTATGTCTCAAATGTCTTCCCGCTAATGGAAGGTACAAATTCACCATTAATAAACATTTTAATTTCTTCATTTAAAAACGCTTTCACTTTTGGTCTCAGCTCAATGTTTGTCGTTAACATATATGCTCTCCTCCTTATTTAAACAGCTGCATGAGCTGCAATTTTTGAAATAATCGTTTGAAGTTTTTGATCTTCTTCTTCAGTTAATCCGAGTCTCGGATAACGAGAAGGTCCCCCTGCTTGCCCGTGTAATTCCATTGAGCGTTTAACAATTTGTACATATTTTCCTGATCCTTCAAGAAACTCGCAAAGAGGTAAAATAGCATCGTTTATTTCCCAAGCTTTTTCTAATTCACCATTTTGGAAATGCTCATACATTTTCGTAACAAGCCCCGGCACGATATTTCCTGCTACTGAAACCCATCCCGTTGCACCTACTAAATAAGATTCCATAACTAAATCTTCAGATCCACAGAAGACTTGAAAAGCACCTTCGCCTTGTCGTACTAAATCTCTTGCTTTACGAATATCTCCGCTAGATTCTTTAATATGTGTAACATTTTCACATTCTTTTCCAATACGTAGCAGGAGCTCTGTACTCATATCAACACCAGATGTAAACGGATTATTGTATAACATAATTGGTATATTTACAGCGTTTGAGATTTCTTTAAAATGAAAATAAATTTCCTCTTCTTTCGGCTTACAATAGTACGAGTTAATAATTAATGCGCAATCCGCTCCGTGTGCTTCTGCATGTTTCGTATATTCAATCGTTTCTTTCGTCGTTTCTGCTGCAGTTCCTACAATAACTGGAATACGGCCATCAACTTCTTTTAATACTGTTTCTACCATTTTAAATCGTTCTTCTTTTGATAAACTAACAAACTCACCTGTACTTCCATTAATAATAATGCCAGCTACCTTTTGATCGATAAAATAGTTTACGTTTTGTTTTACACCGTTCCAATTAATTTCTTGAAACTCATCCATCGGTGTGATCAATACTGGAAATGCCCCTTTAATTTTTTTCATATTTATCTCTCCCTTTACTATTTTAATAAAAATCCTGTCGGAAACGGATCTGTAGAGTCTAATAGAAACGTCTGCATCCCTGTAATAAATCCTCTACTTTCAAAGCGAAAAATGTATCCTTGTTCTTCTTTCTTCACTTGTTCCACTGTTATAAAGCTATTAAATATACTTTCATTTTTAAAAGGTTTATCCGCTATATAATCATTTTTAAATAATGTATGAACATAAGATACAATAGTAGAAACAAAACCAGGCGAACGTACGATAAAGTTATCTTCATGAAATGTAATCGACTTTATATGGTTCTTTTCTGTTTGCATAGATTCTACTAAAATAAGTCTTTTTATTAATGACTGTTTTTGTATCGCTTGAAGTGTAACTTCACTCCATTTTTTTAATTTAGAGATATTTTCAATACTGATTTCTGGTGAATATGCATCCTTTTCTACAACTGCATATACTTTATCTGCCTGAATGAGAGAGTAACTTATATTACCAACTTGTAAATTTTTCTCAATCATATAACATAGTTTACTTTCAAACGAAACAGATACAACTTCATCATTCTCTACATACGCATGGATTGAAAATATACCAGATAGCGTTTCAATTTTGTATTGGTTCGTCTCTCTCTTTTTTAAATACCCGCTTTCTAGTAACATCGTTATGACTGCGACAATCCCCCCATAATGAAGCGGAATGGATCCTTCATGATTAAAAAATAATACAGCTGCATCGACTTCCATATGAATAGAAGGAACGACAATACATCCATTTAATCCGATAAAACCACGTGGTTCATTTAATACAAGCTTCATTTCTTCTGCTAATTCACCTGAAAATTGTTCGTTTAATTGCTCTAAACTGTAGTAGTATTTGCATGGTACATCTTTCATTACACGAAATGCTTCACCATTTACATGTACGTCTACTGCTGTATACATTTTTTGAATGTTCATTTTACATCCTCCGTTTCATGTTCCATCGGCGGAATTAGCAAAAAGCCTTCTTTAAGTGGGTCCTTTTCATTATAAAAAAATCTATGCATCCCCATAAGCCAAGCTGAACCTGTAATTTTCGTTACGACAGCTTCAATATTTTCTACAGATGTTGTATTTATGACGCACCCTTTAAATAAAGAGCCAACGATACTCTCATGAATAAACTCTTCATCCACTTCAATTTTTTGATTTGCGTATAATACAGCTAACTTCGCTGATGTTCCTGTACCACATGGAGAACGATCAATTCCTCCTGGCGGAACGACAACTGTATTTTTCACATGAGCACTTTCATGAGTAGGATCTGTATAAAATTCAATATGGGTTAACCCTCTAATAAATGAATACTGCGGATGAATGATTTCAAATTCCTCATTAATGATATTTCTAATATGAATTGCCTTATCGATGATTGTAGATGCATGTTCCGGTACTAACTCTAAACCTACTGACTTCGCATCAATAATGGCATAGAAATTTCCTCCATACGCAATATCTGCTTCTACAGTTCCAATCCCTTCAACTTGTACAGTAATATGTTTCAATAAAAAAGCTGGTATGTTACAGAAAGAGACTTCTTTCGCTTTTCCATCTTGAACAAAGATATCCACTTCAACTAAGCCGGCTGGCGTGTCTAACTTTAACGAAGTAATCGGTTCAACTACAGGAATTAAACCTGATTCAATTAAAGCTGTACATACACCAATTGTATCGTGACCACACATCGGTAAATATCCACCTGTCTCTATGTATATAACACCAATATCTGCTTCAGGATGACACGGATCTGTTAATAGTGCTCCTGACATTACATCATGACCACGCGGTTCATTCATTAACAATTTGCGAATCCAGTCATACTCCTTTTTCATATGTAACATTTTCTCTGCCATCGTCTCTCCAATTAACTTTGGAAGTCCGCTTATCAATGTCCTCGTCGGATTCCCGCCCGTATGTGTATCAATCGTCGTAAAGACTCTTTGTGACCTCATCCATTTAACACCCTTTCTGTAAAACGACTCAAACGAAGTGGTTCAATAGGAATGATTGTTTCTTTTTCATTTAATAACTCTTCAATTACTTTTCCAGTAACCGCTGCAAGGCTAATGCCATCCCCTTCATGCCCCGCTGCGATAAAGTAGTTCGGGATATGTTGCACGCGTGAAATGATTGGCAAATGATCTTCTGTCCACGGGCGTAATCCAGCATATGAACGAATCACCATCATATCCGCCATTTTCGGATAAAAACGAATTGCTCTGTTTGCAATACATTTAATAACCTCGTTGTTTATCTTCGTATGAAAACCTACAAACTCTCTACTACTACCAATTAAAAAATTTTGGCTTTCTGTCGGCTCAAACACAAGAGCTACCCCATATTTCTCAGTTAAAGCATCCACTTTTCGTTTTCCGCCAAATTTAGAAATTAAATAGCCAAATTCCATTACTTTACGGCAACCAACGTGTTGTTGCCTTGAAGCTACAATAATATGCCCTTTTCTCGGTTCAATTGGGATATTTACATCCAACATTTCTCCGATTTTCGGAGCCCACACACCGGCTGCGTTTACCACTTGTTTCGCAGTAAACGTCCCGTTAGTCGTTTCTACAATAAAGGAACCGTCTATATCTCTTTTCATTTCTTTTACTTCCGTATGATTAAAAGCTTTCGTACCAAATTTCTTCGATTCTGTAAGAAGTGAAAAAGCAAGGAGATATGGATTTACAGTCGAATCCGTTGCGCATTCTAACCCGCCTAATAAATCTTCTGCAAAAAATGGCGATTCTTCTCTTATATCTTGTCTATCAAGCATTCGAAACGGTAAACCAGCTTCCTTTTGACGATTCACCCATTGCTGGGCTGCTTCCATTTCTTCGTCCGACTCACATACGAGAATACTTCCTGGTGCTCTATATTCAAATGAGTGCTCTAACTCTTCACTTAAATCAGTTACTAACTTTTGACTTACTAACGACATTTGACTATCAAACCCTGGGTCTTTATCAATAGCCAAAATATTCCCGTCACACCGTGAAGACGTCCCACTGACAAATTCTCCTTTTTCAATGATTGTTACGTCTCTTCCGTATTTTGAAGTGTAATAAGCGATTGAACATCCTATAATTCCACCACCTATTATTAAAACGTCACAGTGCCTCACGTAGCACCCCTCCCTTCTTTTTAATCCCTCACTTTCTTTTATGCAATTGACGTGCCAACTCTACATATATACACTTTTTACAAATAATATTTTTATTTGTAAAAATATTTTGAATTTATCATAAATAGGTGTATTATTTTTTTATCACTGTCAAAATTTTTATACATAATAGGAGGACAATATGGCATTCTCATTTCCCACAATACAAGAATTTCTAAAAACTTTATTAATTGATCACACAAACAATTTGCAACATATTGAGCAAGTTAACGAAAAGTTTTATTACAGCCCTTCTACTACAGAAAAATACAACTGTGCAGTTATAGATGAAGATGATTCATTCAACACTTTAATTGACGCGTTTTCTCATGAAATGACCGTTATCGTAATAAACGAAAATAAAGAGCCTATATGCTGTATAACGGCTCAGCAAATCATTCCGTTTCTTGTTAAGTCTTACAATGAACTACAATCTTTCTATAACACCGTAATACAAACAACTGATTCTTCTGTTACAGTTATCGATGATAAAGAATGTGTTCGTACTTGGACAGATGGCGCCGAAAAGATTTTTTCAGTCAACCATACTGAAATTATTGGACAACCCATCACTCGCTTTTTTGACTATAAAGATTTGGAAATTTTACAATCATTACATGACGGAAAAAGCATAATTGCTCAGTTCCATCAGCCTCGTCCAGATTTATTTGTATTAATTAACTCAAACCCAGTGTATTGTAACGATGAAATTATTGGAGCAGTCGTTTCAGAAACTGATGTTACGAATCAAGTTGCTTTAAATGAAAAACTATTTAATATGTCACATGAAATGCACCGATTAGAACAAGAGGTCGCAAAATATAAAGATGAATTAGACCCTTTCCTTGCGATGAATGGAAAGAGCCCTGTTATACAAAGAACGATACAATTAGCTAGAAAGGTGTGTTCGGTGAAATCAACAGTTTTAATACTCGGAGAAAGTGGTGTTGGAAAAGAAGTATTTGCGAAAGCAATCCATGAAGCAAGTGAAGCAACTAAAGCACCTTTCATTTCAATTAACTGCGGCGCCATTCCAGAAGCGTTATTTGAAAGTGAATTATTCGGGTATGAGCGCGGGGCGTTTTCTGGTGCAAATAGTAAAGGGAAAAAGGGTAAAATAGAGCTCGCGCAAGGCGGTACATTATTCCTAGATGAAATAGGAGAAATGCCGCTCGATATGCAAGTAAAGCTTTTACGTGTACTACAAGAACGAAAATATTACCGAGTTGGTGGAGAAAAAGAGATTCATATTAATTTCCGCATTATCGCTGCTACAAATCGTGATTTACAAGAGGAAATGAGAAAAGGCACGTTCCGAGAAGATTTATACTATCGCCTAAATGTAGTTAGCTTGCATATTCCACCGCTGCGCGAAAGACGCGAGGATATTATTGAATTAACTTATTCTTTTTTAAACGATTTTTCAATCAACTATAACAGACCAATTCGTGACTTACCTTCCAGCATTATGCATGAGTTACTTCATTACAATTGGCCAGGTAATATTCGCGAACTTCGTAACGTTGTTGAAAGACTTGTCGTATTTGCGACTGACGGTATTATAAAACAAGAATATTTACCATTTCATACAACTGAAACGTTAGAGAATCATACGGCTCATTCCCTATTACTCAGCAACAATCATACAATCCTTTCTTTACAAGAAGAAATGGATGAACATGAGAAGAAAGTTATTGAGAGGGCTTTACGCATTTTAAATGGGAATAAATTAGAGTGCGCGAAACAACTCGGTGTTACGAGAGCCACTTTATATAACCGTTTAAAAAAACTTGGTTTACAATAACTGTTTCCCTCCTCTATATTGGCATAGTTTTTGCATTATATAATTTGTGCAAACCGAACTAGAGGAGGAATACATATGACGAATAAAGATCATGTAATTGTTTGTCGATGTGAAGAAGTTACATACGGTCAACTTCAATCGACAATTGCTGAATATAATTGCTCGGCGAGAGAATTAAAACTAAGAACACGTGCTGGCATGGGATTTTGCGGTGGCCGCACATGTAGAATGATGATAGATCGAATGATTGAAAGTGCAAATCCTGAAGTAACTACTAATGAAATTCCATTAAAATATCAACCACCAGTGCGCGCAGTTACCTTTGGAGCGGTAGGTGAAAATAAATGAATAGAATTACCCATCATCCTGTTTTAGGGAGTTTAAATAGTAGTAATCGCATCACTTTCCAATTTAACGGGCAACAATATGAAGCATATGAACATGAAACGATTGCGGCCGCTTTACTTGCAAACGGAATAAGAACTTTAAGAGTGCATGAAGATAGCGGGACGCCGCGAGGTATTTACTGTAATATCGGGCATTGTTCTGAATGCCGGGTGACAGTAAACAATCAAACGAACGTACGAGCATGCTTAACTGTTGTTGAAAAAGATATGGTAGTTAATAGCGGCAAACAGCATCCAAATATCGTGAGAGAGATGGTGAAAAAGCGATGAATGATGTCATTATTATCGGAGCTGGACCAGCAGGTTTGTCAGCCTCCATCTCTTGTGCTCGTTTTGGACTAAATGTACTTGTTATTGATGAATTTATGAAGCCTGGCGGAAGGTTGCTCGGACAATTACATCAAGAACCTACTGGAGAATGGTGGAACGGAATAGAAGAATCAAAACGCCTTCACGAAGAAGCAAAATCACTTTCAGTTGATATTCGATGCGGCATTTCCGTCTATAATTTAGATAAAGATGAAAGTTCTTGGTTCGTACATACGAATATCGGTACGTTAGAAGCGCCGTTCGTTTTACTTGCTACTGGCGCTGCTGAGTACTCCATCCCCCTTCCTGGTTGGACACTTCCAGGAGTCATGTCGATTGGTGCAGCCCAAGTAATGACAAATGTACATCGCGTTCAAGTTGGGCGAAAAGGAGTAATTATTGGCGCTAACATTTTGTCATTCGCTATTTTAAATGAATTACAATTAGCGGGAATTAAAGTGGAACATATCGTACTTCCTGAAAAAAATGAATTAAGTCAAAAGGCTGGTGAACCAGAAGAAGTATTAAACTCACTCTTACACGCTGCCCACCTTGCCCCGTCACCTTTATTACGTATAGGTAGTCGATTGATGAAATATAATTGGGCGAAACAAGCTGGATTAAACTTCTATCCTAATAAAGGTATGAAAATAAATGGAACACCACTTCACCTTCGAAAAGCAGCTCTTGAAATTATCGGTACAGATCAAGTTGAAGGTGTACGCGTTGCTAATATTGATACGAAAGGAAACATCATAACTGGATCGGAACAAATATATGAGGCAGACTTCGTTTGTATTGCCGGTGGCTTATACCCTCTTGCTGAGCTTGCTGCTGTAGCTGGCTGTCCTTTCCGTTACATTCCGGAATTAGGCGGCCATGTTCCACTGCATTCCGAAACGCTGGAAACCCCTCTTCCCGGTTTATTTGTAGCCGGCAATATAACTGGCATTGAAAGTGGGAAAATTGCAATGGCACAAGGAACTGTTGCTGGATATTCAATCGTAAAACAGGCAAATAATAAATCCCATTCGGTTGAACAACACTTGCAACAGGCGATCCAACATGTACATATCGTACGACAACAAGCTGCCATTCAATTTAATCCGATGATTGATCTCGGTAGACGGAAAATGAATGAAATTTGGCGTGATTATTCCCTGGCATATACACATACTAAAAAGAGCTGCTAAGATTACTCTCAACAGCTCTTTTTTCTACTCATCTGAGTTATTAAACTTTGCTAATGCGTAAATGCCTTCTTCTTCATCTAATTCAAGTTGTAATCTTGCTGCAAATGAATTGACATTATATTCTCTGTCAAGTAATAAGCGTAATGCTTCAATTAAGTTCGCTTGAATTAAAATTTGCTGGCGACCATTTACCTCTACTTCAGCAGAGAAACCGTAGTCATCATCATACATTAGTTCAACTAAAACTTCTTCTGGACCAACTTGTCTTTTTTCAGCGATATATACACAAAGCGCATTGATAAGTTCTTGTTCAGAAATTTTTATTGTTTCCATGCTACTTCATCTTCCTTTTTCTTACGTTGATCTTTGAAGTATTTAAATGCACGAACTGCTAACATTACGATACCAGCCATTACTAACATATTTACCATAAACGCTAATACAGAACCAAGAGCTCCCATATTTGCAAATAGGCTACCCATTAGTAAACCACCAAGACCACCTAGTAATAAACCTTTCATAAAGCTTCCTTTATTACTCTTTGGTGCTGTGTTTGTTGCCTTTGTTTTTGAATCTGTTGTTGTTTTTTGTGAGTTTACGTTATTATCTTTTTTGTTCAAATCAACTTTTGACTTTTGACCAGAACTTGGTGTGTATGATTTTTTACCAGATTTGTAACCCTTCGCTGCTGCGTGATCTACAAACATGAAGCTACTAGCTCCAAAGATAACCATGAATGCTGTCATGACTGCTACAAGTTTTTTCAACATATTATATCCATTCTCCTTTTATATAGATATATGTGAAATCTACCTTTCTAGTAAATTCAGAATGATAGATTTGTTTTTAAAAACATTTTAAAGGTTCTTATGAACTTATTATATGAACTTTTGTCGAAATATGCAAGTATTATTTACTTCCGACAGTTTGGTGACAAAGGAAAAATTAAGCAAAACAGAATTGACTTTAAATGAAACAAAACATATTATAGGTTCATAAGAACTTTTTATTATTTTTGGAGGTGAAAAGATGGAAACATTTCATCTCACACGAAACGAAATGGCTACCCTTCTTCTATCATTAAGAGGATGGAATACGAAAAAGCCTCTCGGTATTTTACAAGAAGCTTGGGCGAAGTCACATAAAAAAGATATTGAAAGCGGACAAAGCGTAACTGCTTTTATTACTACCGCACTTTCACCTATTTTTGAAAAACTGATTAAAATTGATGATACAGACGTCGGTTTTTCATTAAATGAAATAGTTGCGCTTGGAAATCAGATTGAAAATACAAGTTTCTCAGTAACAGCCATGCAAAACTGGGTGAAACGAGATATAAAAGAAATGATTGGCTCTCCTCAAAAAGGAAAAAAATATTCAATTGAACAAGCAGCCTTACTATTCATTGTTGAAGATTTAAAAACAGCACTTGATTTTGAATCCATTCGTAAGCTATTACGCCTTATTGTAAATGACCCAGCCGATCGAAGTGATGACTTAATCAATCCTGTTCATTTATATGGGGCATACTCTTCTCTATTTGAAGAACTCAATCAAGGGAACTGCTTACAACTAAATGCAACAGATACAATCCATACAATTGAAAATATCGTGAAAGAAAGAGCTGATAAAATTGCAAGCAAGTTCGATCAGGTTAACAACGAACAACGTGAAGCAATTCGTAATGCGATTATTATTGCCACATTATCTGTGCATACCGCTTATGTACAAATGTTAGCAAAACGTTACGTAACAGCAACTTTATTTTTACAAAATTTAGAAGTGAAACCGTAAAAAATAGGAGCAGAAATGCTTCTATTTTTTTATGAGAAATTTTTAATAATCTTTTCATTTTCTCTTCATGAAAACTAAGCTCATATCCTGTACTATACTACTTATGAGAGACATAAAAGAATTGAAATAGCAATCCCCTATACAAATAAGGTATAATCTACACATAGTGAATCTTTTATGTTATTAAGTATAAGGTTCACCTATTCAAAAATACATAAACTAGAAGGTGCAACAATGGTAAGTAGTTTTATTCATTCAGTATTAACGTTTTTTGAAGGATTAGGTTATTGGGGCATTATGCTTGGTCTAATGATTGAGATTATTCCAAGTGAAATCGTCCTTGCTTATGCGGGATTCTTAGTATTCAATGGTAGTATCTCATTTGTAGGCGCCGTTGTATTCGGTACAATTGGCGGCGTTATTGCTCAAATCTTTATTTATTGGCTTGGACGATACGGTGGACGACCTATATTAGAACGATACGGAAAATATATTTTCATTCATAAAAAACATATAGATGCAGCTGAAGATTGGTTTAACCGTTACGGGACTGGTGTAATTTTCACTGCACGCTTTATTCCAGTAGTACGTCATGCGATTTCAATTCCTGCTGGTATTACAAAAATGCCATTATTACGTTTCACTACATTAACAGCACTTGCAATCATCCCTTGGTCTATCATTTTCATTTATTTAGGTGAAAAACTAGGTCAAAATTGGGAGAATATAAACGATATTGCGGGACCGTATGTGAAGTCTTTCGCAATTGGCGGCGTCATACTTATCCTACTATACTTCATCCTTAAAAAATGGACAAAAAAACGTAAAAATCTTGCTTAAGATAATATAAAAACCGCTATACATTCATTACGAATGTTAGCGGTTTTTATATTAGACTTGATTATGTATTAAAAATTGGATTATTTCTTCCTTATGCTTTAAGTCATGCTGAATGAGTGATGAAAAATAATGATTCAGCATGACTTTTTTAGTACCAATTTGAAAGTCATTATAAAAATTATCGGCAGGAATTCGCTCAATTTCGTCTACTAATTGTTTACGAGTATAGCTAAACTGATTGATAAGCTCTTCTCTTGAAATACCTGATCTTGCATATATAATTGCACTCTTATTCATTTCCTCTACATCTGTTGGAAAATGCGGCACTGATTGAGTACTAAGAAAATAAGGAATTCGATACTTCATTACAAAATCATCCCAAATACTAAAATGTGAAATCACATCTGCAATCCCCCACGAACCATTTTTAAATGATTGAAACCATATATCATCAGGTACTTCCTTCAATGTTTGACACCATTCTATTATATTTAACTTTTCTTCTAAAATATTTTCTTTCTTCATTATGCATTCCTTTCTCGCACTTGTAATTCATTCATATTAATATCTTCTAGAAATTGTATAAAAAGCCTCCATAATTATGTGGATAAGCAACAATTCATTCGTCCATTTCGTATATTAACTCTAAAAGGAGTGATTTCCCTATGCATTGGCAACAAAAAATACAATACTTAATCGGACGCCCTATCGGTATTTCCTTCATAAATGGGCAGGGAACTTCTGGTGTATTATGTTCAGCACATGATGGTCAATTATATGTGTATGAATACCTTTATCAAGCGCAGTTCGCAATGAAGCATTATGATTTTAGACAAATTCAAGATATACATGCCTTTCCGAATTGCCCACATCAAAATACTCTATACTAAAAAAGGAACAGCTTATAGCCGTTCCTTCTTCTCCACTCTTATTTTTCAGTATAAAAGTTTTGTACTGCTTCATCAAAGTAAATCCAGCCTTTCCAACCTAAATGAATTGTATCTTTTAAGAAATACTTATCATATTCATGGCCAGAAAAATCAACTACTGGGTATCCTGCTTTCTCAACTTGTTCCCGAACTTTTTTATAATACACTTCACGGCGTTCTTTAGGGAAACCAGCGTAATCATACCACGGTCCGTTTACAGGTACAGAAATGAATAGTGGCTTAACATTTTTCTCTTTAAATATATTTAAAACAATTTGTAAGTCATCATATTCTGGTGATTCTTCATATGATTCATTTGCTCTAAAGTTTTTTAAACCTTTTAATTTTTTCTTTAAATTATGTTTATAGTAATACGGATTTTCAATTCCGAATGTGTTTGTAGTAGATTCCGTTTTTCCTTCTTCCTCCGCATGTTTACGTGCATCTACCCAAGAAATTGAACGTAGTCCCATATTTGTTTTTTCTTTCATCGGTTCAATCTTAAATAAGGAGTTAAATACATCTCTATGATCTAAAATATTTCGATGCATATAAGCAAGTGGTTTAACTAAACCTGCTTTTATGTTATGTTTCGTATCATTATATACAATACCTTCTAATGAATTTTTTAATATATCATCTTTTTGAACAACTTTATAGTCTAATAATCGTTTCGCAATTTGCTTCTTCATTTCAACATTTATTGTATCATTAAAAATAAAATGATATGCTTGTTGTTTGGAGAAATTGTTAGTAAAATCCCCTTGTGATACACCCGTTTTAGTAAACCATTGTGGTGATAGAACAAAGACTACTTTTTTACCTTCTAACTCATCCATTGTAGACGTCATATTTAATATATGAGCTAAACTTTGTGTACCGCCAATCCCCATTAAATATGGTGTAAAACCTGCAGGATTTACTTTAAAGTAATTAGACGGATGATATGCATCCATTCGTAAAAATTCAGATGAACCATACATCGGTAAATACTGCGAATTCTCTAACATTTTTTGCTGTAAGAAAACACTTTGTAGTTTTTCTTTTTGTAAGGAAGTTGCCGCATCTTCTACCTTCTTATCACTAATAAGTGATACTAAACTTTTCGATGGGATTAATATGATAATGAAAAAAAGCACACACGCTAAAATTATGGGACCAAAAGCATGCTTCATTTTCATCGTCTCTTCCTCTTTCTATCGCTATTAAATTGTAACCCTTGTTTTTGACACGCCATCATTTCTCTCCTTTTTCTCTATACATGTCCCATTCTATTTATCTATTATATACATGTATGTATTTCTTTCCTTGTTCTATTAAGTTCTATACAAATATCGCAAGAAAATGTTTCCATAGAAACACGTTAATTATACAAGATTCTACATAAATTTCACACTGGAATTTTACTAATAATTTTATTTTTAAGACATGAAAAAATATATAAAATGTCTATACATTTGAAACTGTACAAAAAAACAGACTATCACACATGTGAAGTCTGTTTCTCCATACTTTTATTTTTGTACATCTGCCCATTTTAAACTTGTAGCTGGACCGAATTGATGTACATATAAATCTTTCACATGCGGCTTTTGTAAGTATGATAATCCGCGCTGGAATACCGGCGCTATTACTGCATCATCTAGCAGCATTTTTTCCGCATCTTGCATTGCTTTCCAACGAGCTTTTTCATCATTACCTAATTCTGTTTTAATCTTCTTAATTAACGCATCATATTCTGGGTTTGCATATTCTGTATTGTTCACACTGCTTCCAGAAAGGAATACTTCTAAGTAAGTCATTGGATCTGGATAATCCGGTAACCAGCGTGATAATGACATTTCATATTCTTTCTTCTTCTCTAACGCTAGTTTTTGCGTGTGTGGTTGTAATTTTACATTTACTTTTAAGCCTGGTAAGTTTTTCTCTAGCTCTTCTTTAATGTATTCTCCTACTTTTTTGAAGTTTTCTAAGTCATAGTTTAATAACTCAAGCGTCACTTCATTTGTACCGGTCTCTTGCTTCGCCTTTTCCCAATATTCTTTCGCCTGTTTTACATCAGTTTTATTAAACTCACCTGCTGTACTTCTAAAATCTTTTTTATCTGGACCTTTTAAAAATCCTTTTGGTACGTAATAGTTAGCAGCAACCGAACCATCATTTAAAAATGAAGTCGCAAGTCCTTTCTTATCAAACACTGTACTTAGCGCAAGCCTTGCGTTTTTATTTTTAAGAATCGGTACATTTTCATTGAATCTGAAGAAGTACATAACCGGATCTGTATATTGTTTTAGCTCTTTATTACTTTTATATTTATCTACAAATTCTGTAGAAATGACAGCTCTATCAACTTTATCTGTTTCATATAAATTTACCGCAGTTGAAATTTCTTTAACAATTTGATAGTTCACTTCATCTAGCTTCACTTCTTTTTTATCCCAATACTTATCGTTTTTTTTCATTGTAAAACTAGCTTCATGCTTCCACTCTGATAATGTAAATGGCCCGTTATACACCGCTTTATTTGCTTCTAATCCGTACTTATCGCCCTGCTCTTTCGCATATTTTTCGTTAATTGGATAGAAGGACGGTAAAATAAGTAATTTCGTAAAATACGGCACTGGATGTTCTAGTTCTACAACGAATGTTTTATCATCCGTCGCTTTTACTCCTAATTCATCTAAACCTAATTGTTTCTTATTTATTTTCTCCGCATTTTTCACATCGTAAGCAATGTATGCATATTGAGAAGCAGTATCCGGATTAATCAGCTGCTTCCAAGCGTATACGTAATCTTGTGCTGTTACTGGATCTCCGTTAGACCATTTCGCTTCACGCAAGTGGAATGTATATGTTTTTCCATCTTTACTTACTTCATATTTTTGTGCTCCAGCCTCAATCACTTCATCATTTTTCGATAAACGGAATAATCCTTCCATTACGTTATTTAAAACGTTAAACGATACCGCATCTGTTACTTTCCCTGAATTTAATGACGGAATTTCACCCGTTTCTAGTAACTGTAATACTTTCTTCTCATCTTTCGGCTTTGTCGTTGTTTTTTCTTTTGCGCATCCTACTAAAAATGAAGAAACTAATAGAGTACTAACTAATGAGTAACGAACAACTTTTTTCATTTGAAAACCCCCTCTATTTTTTAAGGTAAGTAACGACGAGCACCAGCGTATTCTTCTATATATCCTGGTGTATTTAGCGGTATAATCTCTACTGACCTTTCAGCTCTCGGTGAGTGAATCATATTTCCATCACCAATATACATAGCAACATGATGAACACTACCTTTTCCTTGATCATGTGCAAAGAAGATTAAATCTCCTTTTTGTAAATTTTCTTTATCAACTGCAACTCCATTTCTCGATTGCGGACCTGAATCCCGCGGAATTGTAATACCGTGCGATTTATAAATTGTATGTGTAAATCCAGAGCAATCAAATCCAAAGCCACTTGTACCTGCCCATATATACGGTAATCCTAAAAACATTTTTCCAGTGTTTATTAAATCATCAGCTGTCGGAGTTGGAATATCATTTTGCGAACGGTAAACTGTCCCATCATTTTTTCGTAGCCAAGCTTTCTGTCCGTTTGGTAACAACACGCGGTACGAAATCGTATCTTCACTAAGTAGTGGCAGTCGCGTATTATAGCTCACTTCAAGTGATTTATGTTGTTCAGAAGGATTTATATATAAAATGGCTGTCGGTTTTGTTACTAATACGAAAGGTTCATTTGTTTTATCAGCAAATTCTTGATTATATGTTAACTGTTTTTCGGGCATCCACCCTGGGTAGCCCTCTTCATTTCGAGGTGTTGGCTGACCATGGACTAACACTTTAACCCAGTCCCCTTTTTTATCAACAACCGTTACTTCTTGACCTAATAACGCTTGCGTTTCTAATTTATTTGCATTTGTTAACCAAAGTTTCTCATCAAGCGTCATTGATTTCGTCCACTTCCACAAATCAACTGGGTTTGTAGCGCTCGGTGCATCAATTGGCCGTAATGAATCAGGCGCAGTCCAAAGTGTTGCGGCAGATACATCGATAAACGCTTTACTATCTTTCTTCTCTTCAGCATTTGCTGATGTAAACGATGAAAATATAAATAAAGTTGTTAAAAATGCAGTTCCTACTTTTTTCATAAATATCCCCCTTAAAAGATAGTTTACTAGTCTCTTCTCCTAAGATTTACTATTCACTGTCGTTTGAAGGTTTACCTTTGATCCAGAATAAGTCATTCCTTCCGGTTCTTCCATTAACCAAAGCGGTGCATCCAGATCGAAGTAATGAATATTAGGATGTGCAGCAGCTAAATGGGCTACAGCGCTAACAGAAAGTGAAGATTCCATCATACTTCCGACCATACATTTTACACCAGCTGTTTCGGCAATATCGGCAATACGCCACGCTTCACGTATGCCGCCACATTTCATTAATTTAATATTAATTAAGTCTGCATATCCTCCTTGAACAATTTTCAATGCATCACTCGCTGAAAATATGCTTTCATCTGCCATAATGGGCGTTTGTACATGATCTTTGACATACTTTAACCCATCCCAATCTTTCGCATGAACAGGTTGTTCAATAAATTCGATGTTTAAATTGCGATTTTCCATCTCTTTAATGATCGTAACCGCTTCTTTTGGATTCCACCCTTGATTTGCATCTAATCGTAACGTCGTAATTTTTGGTACACTATTTCGAATTGCTTCAATACGTTCTAAATCTAAATGAGCAGATTTTCCCACTTTAATTTTTAAAGTTTGAAATCCTTTTTCTACATGTTGCTTTGCCTCTTTCGCCATAATAAAAGGCTCATCTACACTCACCGTAATATCTGTATGAATTTCTTTCTTCCCGCCTAATAATGCGTAAAGTGGAACGTTTTGGTGTTGACAATACACATCATATAAAGCAATATCTACCGCGGCTTTCGCACTTGGGTTTCCAATACAACTCATTTGAATGTGCTGCAGTAACTGCTGAAATTGAATGATATCTTGACCAATTAAACAGGAACGCATCGGTCCTAAAATTGCTTCTTCAATCCCGTTAGCGAAATCACCCGTAATAACTGGTGTTGCGGCTGCAGCCCCCTTGCCAATAACTCCTTCGTCTGTATGAATATATACATCTATACTTTCTATTTCAGTTACGGTACGAAGCGCCGTTTTAAACGGTGTATGAAGATTTACACGTCTACGCTTTACTTTTACATCCGTAATTTTCATATTGTTCATCCTTTCGTTGTCTGACAAAGTGGAACCTTAATCCACAAAATAAATTAGTTTTTTACGGACAATTAATCTCCTCTTTCGCTTACTTTTCATATAGGAGGTTAATGTGAAATAAAAAAAATCCAGCCATAAGAAGATTCTTATGGCTGGATTTTGTCTAGGAATGGGTAGACAAAGCAGCAATTTGATTATATTTTTTCTGCGCATCTTTTAATGCTACAAGTAGTGCTTTTTGAGACGAACCAAAGTATCTATTTTTTATTTCTGTTACCAATAGTGGATCATTAATATTTTTATGTAGAAACAAATATTTAACGAATTGAGATGTTAATGCAATTGTCGCTGAGCAATCTGCATCTACAATTTCCCCTGTCTCCTTAACAAGTACAAACGCTACAAAATAACTTTTGAACTTTTCGGTAATAGGATTATTTTGAGGTGCTTTCGCATCCCCTACGATATAAATTGTATTTGAAGCGTACACAGCTATCTTCCTTTCTAATACGGGATAACGGTTTTCTTAATAGTCGTATGAGTGATAAACTCAACGTTGATTAAGAAATGTATCCGCTTACCTTGTATTATAATACAATTGACAGAATTTTAACAACATTTATTTCAGTGTATATTCCATAAGTATAAAAACAGCTCAAACTCTTCATTTTTACAATATGTGATTGTTACTTGTACCATGCCATTCATACATAAAAAAACAGCTAGCAATCGCTAACTGTTCTATTACACTACTTCTTCGGCAACACAAATATAGTTTCATTTGACTTTGAAAATTGATATTCTTTTCTCGCAAACTTCAAAATTTCTTCCTCATCGTCTGTTAAATTTTCTATGTTAGTCTTTAAAGAATCCTGGTCTTTCTTTAAAGAGACCAATTGTTTTTTTTGATTCGTTATTGTATCTTTTTTTTCTACTATTATTTCTTGTTGTTTCGTTAAAATAAATTGAAGGTACAAAGTAGCCGCCGCAATAAATATAAACATGAATATAAATCGTCTTAGTTTTTTCTTATTAATTGCTCGCTTCTCATTAGGCTGTGATAGTTGCTCTTCTATATTAGGAACATTTATTCGCTTGAGTTTCCTCATTATGAAATCCCCCTAACACATATATTTTCACTACCCTCGGCATAATCCCTTACTAACTATAATTCTATTCTTATAAAATAAGCTCCTTCACAAAAATATCTTACAAATCAACCAATTAAAGATAGCATTCGACGACATTTCCATATTTACTTTGAATTTTTTTATGTATGCTGCCATAAAATAGTAGTTTCTGTTATTCTTTTTCTATTATTGTAGAAGAGTTTTTTTACACACAAAATACCTTCCCTACATATCGATGTTATAACATGCTTACAAGGAGGAAAAATATGCATTACCGTACATTAGGTAAAACTGGAATAACTGTCTCTGAAATAGGTTTTGGGGCATGGGCAATCGGTGGTGATGAATGGGGACCTGTTAACGATAAACAATCTATAACCGCTATAAAAAAAGCAATTGAGTGTGGTGTGAATTTTATTGATACTGCAGATGTGTATGGTTTAGGACATAGTGAAAAGTTAGTGTCTACCGCAATTAAAGGATATCGTAATGATATTATCCTATCAACGAAAGGCGGTTTAATCGGACATCACTACGATCCGAATGGAGAACCTGTATATGATACTCCCGAAAAAATCATCGCCGTATTTGAAACAAGTTTACAACGTCTTCAAACAGATTACATTGATCTTTATTTTTGTCATATTTGGTGGCATAACCGTAGAGAAACAGAAGCATTTTTACGTGCATTTGAAGTATTAAAACGTGATGGAAAAGTAAGAGCAGTCGGTGTTTCGACACATGATTTACAATACATTCGTCATTTCAATAAAAACAATGAAATTGACATCGTACAACTTGATTACAATATATTGAATCGAAAACCAGAAAATGATATTTTGCCATTCTTACAAGAAAAAAATCTAGGAGCTGTTATTCGTGGGCCGTTAAAAATGGGTATTTTAACTGGAAAATTCACAAATAAAACAACTTTTCCAAATGGAGATTTACGCAAAGATTGGCCAAATGAAAATTGGTTTCAAGAAGACTTACAAAAGGTAGAGAAACTTCGGTTGCTCTCAAATAAAAATCAGACCTTAGGGCAACTTGCACTTCGCTATATACTCACTCATCCAGCAGTGAGTGTTGTAATCCCAGGTGCAAAAACAGAAAAACAAGCACAAGAAAATGCAAATGCGTCTGTTCGCCCTATTTTGAGTGATGAGGAGATTAGCTATATTCAATCAATATAAAAAAGCCCGGCCTGGGCTTTTTAATTTTGTAAATCAATATCATATTCCATACTTTTAGCTGTTTCCTCAGCAATCTCCACACCTAACAAATTTTTTACAATATGAAATGACATGTTAATACCAGCTGAAATACCTGCAGATGTAATAATGTGTCCTTCATCTACAAATTTCACATTCTCCATTACTTCTACATTCGGATAATCTTTTTTGAAAGTTTGAATACTAGCCCAATGCGTTGTTGCTTTTAAGCCTTCTAGTAAACCGGCTTTCGCAAGTAATAGCGCTCCCGTACAAACTGATGTCATTAGCTTTACTTCTTTCATTTGCTGACAAACCCAATTTATTATAATATCATTTTTCACTTCATTTTCCCGAACGCCTTTACCACCAGAAATGATTAAAATATCAACTGGTGGGAAATCTTCAATACTATAATCCGGTTTTACCTTTAATCCGTTTCTTGCTGTAATCATTTCTCCATTTTGGCTAACTGTATACACAGTAAATGGTTTTTCTTCATCCGCTTCGGTTACAGAAAAAACTTCAAATGGCCCAGCAAAGTCTAACACTTCTACCTCGTTAAATAAAAATATGCCCACACTCCATTTATTTATCATACGTTCACTTCCTGTTTTAAATGATGTAAAAGGTGATCATGTTCTTTTTCTAATGCAATATAATATGCTGTTCCCCCATCTTTCAAAATATTTAAGTTTCCCCTTCTTCTATATGTTCTATTGATTATGATATTTTCCTGTTAAAACTACAGTTTACATAATAATATTATCTCTCCAATAATTATCTGTTATTTTAAATATTAAATTTTTTCGTTAAAATAACACTAATCATGTTTAATATGGAGGAGAGATTATGTTACAAGTAATGCCTTTAAATAGTGAAGACTATGATTTAATTAAAGCTGCTGAAAAAGTAATCGAAAAAAACTATAAATACGGTCGTCATCATATCGGTTCAGCTGTAAGAACTAAAGCAGGTAATATTTATGCAGCAGTGCATGTTGAAGCGAATGTTGGAAGAATAACAGTATGCGGTGAAGCTATGGCGATCGGAAAATCTATTTCAGAAGGTGATCATGAATTTGATACCATTGTCGCAGTTGCTCACCCACACCCTCATGAAGATATAGAAAAATGTTGGGTTGTTGCTCCATGTGGTATGTGTCGAGAATTAATAAGTGATTACGGAAAAAATACGAACGTTATACTTTCTTATAATGGTGAACTTGTAAAATGTAACGTAATAGAATTATTACCTGAAAAGTACACAAGTGAAGTAGAATAATCATTCCTGTTTTCCATTCATCAAATAATATTATTCCAATAAAAAACAATCCATTTTAAAAACGGATTGTTTTTTATTTCTTTTTTATGCAGTTTATTTTATTTTTCTATTTTCGATAATTATAAAATTATCATTAACAAAAATGAAATTCAAATATTCAAGTACGTATTGCGGTTCGTTTTTTATTTGAAAATTAAAATTCTATTTCTCCTTACATTCGAAAAATATCAATATAAATTCTCTAAAATAAGCAGTCTTATCATACTAATCTATAACAATTCTGTCTTCTTCCCTTACCTGTTTCCTTTAACACATATGATTTTAAAACAAGCGCTGTTAATGAATCTGTTAATGTTTTATATGATAAATTAGATAACGCTAATAAATCGTTCGTATATAACATTCTATGCTTCTCTAATAATAATAGTACTAATCGTTCCGACGGTTTTAATGCCTCATCACTTTCTAGTATAAAGTCTATATTTTTCATTTCTCTAATTGTTACTCCTTATATAAAAAAATACTTGCACAACTAATTTAATATAAAAATAATACACAACAAGATTTGAAGTATATTAAAATAACATCGTTTCGAAACACTATTATACTATAACATAGAAAAAGCATTTCCCGAAATAGGAAATACTTTTTAAAATTGCTTATATGTTTCTTCCAAACTTACATTATATTTCGAATTCTTATCCGTACAATTTCCTCCTAATTTTTGCTGGTCATACCGATGTATTTGTAATCAATCGAGTTCTTCTAAAATAATATAAACAAATAAAAACGGTTAGTCTATCATACTCTAAACATGAATGAATAACCGTTTTCCAGCTTCTTCTCAAATACATGTACTACCTTAAATATTTCTTGCAATATGCGGCTTACTGTAATGACTTGTACCACCACCGCCTACTACTACTTTACCGCCTTTTTCAAAAATTAATAGTTTACTTGAACCATCTGCAAGAAGTACTATTACTTGTTGCTACATAAATTACATAGCCACTTTTTGATATACATGTTTCCCAATTCGCATCAAATTCTGATCTTACTACACGATTGGAATACACTTGATTTTCAATTCTGTCTTGTTCTACGTTTTCCAAATTTATCCCCTACTTCTCTAAAATATCATTTATAGAAAAATAACATTTCTATTTGAAATAGTAACTGCCTTTAATATAAGTAGTATATGTAGTTAGTAGAAGAATGCTTGGACAACCGGAACGTAATACCATGTAAGTAATATACAATTGAAATAAGGCAGCCGATATTATATCGATTGCCTTATTTTCATACATAGTTCTTTATTTTTCGTTTCGCACAGCTTCAAAAGTAAACATTTGACTTGCATTTGACGGTTCTTTTTCATAAACATAGTCAGCGGAGTAAGTAATGTTAGAGAAACCTATACTTTCTAGCAGAAGTTTAAACTCTTCTATTCCATACCAGCGTATCGCAAAGCGTTGTAGTTCTGTTTGTACTAACTGCCCTTTACTCCATTTTTCATATTTTAAATATGATAGAGTAACTTGGTTCAGCCAATCTATTTCAATTGATTTATTTTCTAATGTAATTCCGTCTCCACTCGGCAAAGAAAAAGTCGATGTATGAATCTCTCCTGTTTTCCAGTCATGCGGAAGCATAATATCTACGATTAATCGCCCGCCTGGATTAAGATGTTCATAAAAACATTTCAATGCGTTTATAGAATCTGTACGATTTTCAATTAAACAAAAAGATCCAGTTGGAATGATAATTGCCTCGTATTTATGTGGCAGTGAAAATTGTTGTAAGCTTCCTTCATATAAATTAGGATGTAAGTTTCTCTCTTTACATCGCACGCGGCACGATTCTAGCATTTCAGGTGAATAATCTATCCCATCTACTGTAAAACCAGCTTCAAGAAGCGGGATAATGACACGCCCTGATCCTACCGCTACTTCGAGAATTCTTCCCCTACAATTTTTTAAACGTTCTTCGTAATACTCAATATCACCATTTAAAGAATAACCGACAGGCTTAGTGAAATCATAAAGTTCCGTGCAAAGTGTACTATAAAAACTAAACATTTATTTTCTCCTCCGTTTTATACGTACGGAAGATTTTCATTCAATTAATCTTCCTGTACCTTTATTTTTAATAAAAATTCGAAAGAGCTGACTGTCATAATATATCACTCGCTTTCCATACAATATAATTATATTGTATAATATTCCATTCAAAATAAACATATGAAAATTCAGAATTATATTGAAAGGAGGATATGATGAATTCATTAATTGGATTTATTTTTCTTCTTATCACTTTTAATACACTCATTTTAAACTCCCCATTTCAAAGTTTAAAGAGCTTACTATGCAGTAAGCTCTTTATTCATAACTATTTATTTCACAATCGGCAATGTTACTTCACTTAATTTTACTGTAAGCTTCGTGCCCGCTTTCGGTCTAATCGTATAATCATAGTCACTAGCGATTAAAATGACCCCTATTTGATGCCCCGCTTTAAATACATAATCATCAGGCTGCATATCCCATGTGAATGTATAATCTTTGCCCGGTTGAATCGCTGTTGAATTTTCTATACTCTTTAAGTTTTGTGGATCCATCCAGCCTCTCGTTACAATTTCCGGCTTTGCTCCACCATAATCAACAAGTAAAGCAGTTAAATTTGATACAGATCGATCAATATTTCCTGTAATTGAAATCTTTGGTGTACCGCTTATACGCGTATCTTTTTGAAGTACAGGCATTGTATACACTAATCGATTGGCTACTTCTAATTCTGGGTTTTCTATTAATTGATTTGATTTCATTTTTGCATCATCCACGAATGAGAAAACTTTATTTGTAGAGCCCATACTTAATGGCAAATTAACTGCTTTGTTACTTAAATACATACGAACTTTTGACGGTACGGCTGCTGGATCCGGCCAATTTTTTATTTTATCCCAAGTTTTATTTTCACGTTGTACATCCACCATCGGTTCATTCATAATCCCATTTTCAATTCCATACAACCAGTAATCGAACCATTTATTTTGTGTTCTTTGCCAATCATTTGTTGATGTTCCACCGTGTCCACCTTGATGTAACCACATTTTACGAGGGACATCATTTTCTCCAAGTGCTTCCCACCACTGCGCAAACTGCTTCGTCTTTACATTCCAATCATTTAAACCATGAACAACAAATACACTTGCTTTTACATTTTTAGCATCTTTTACATAATTACGTTTATCCCAAAAATCATTATAATTACCAGTTTTCCGGTCCTGTCCAGCTGTTAGCTCTTTTATTACTTGTCCGCAAACTTCAGGATTTTCTCTTGTTAGAACTGCTTCTGCCATGTTATCTGTATCTTCTCCTTGGTATCCACCAGGCGCAATGACTGCACCGTTTGCACGATAATAATCATACCAACTACTAATCGCTGCGATTGGAATAATTGTTTTTAACCCTTCCACGCCAGTCGTCGCAACTGCATTTGGTAACGTACCATTATAAGAAACGCCTGTCATACCTACATTTCCTGTTGACCAATCAGCCTTAACTTCCTCACCATTTTCTGTATATGCTTTCGCACGCCCATTTACCCAATCAATGACAGATTTCGTCCCTAATATTTCTTGCTCATCCCCAGTAGTTGGACATCCGTCTGATTTTCCAGTTCCTATACTTTCACCTAAAATGACTGCATAGCCTCTTGGCACATAATAATTTCCATATGAACCAAGATTAACAGCTCCATACGGTTTCCCTTCATACGCATACAATTCTTCATCTACATTATATACAGGAACATCTTTTAAGCCAGATCGATATGGACTCATTTCATAAATAACGGGAACTTTCACATTTGAATTAGTTTTTGGACGCATAACTTTTACTGATACACGATCCTTTTTTCCATCTCGATCACTATCAACTTCCGTCTCTACAAATAGATTTTCGATAATTGCTTCATCAAGCGAGTAAATCGGTTTTGTCATCCCATTTTCTAATTCGATCTTCGTATTTGATTGTACTCCTTCTGAAACTTTCACATTTAACTTCACGTCATTCTCATTTATGTAGTTTGTTTCTTTATTGTCTGCATAAGCAGTCATACTAGAAACTCCTGATGTGACTGATAAAGATAAGATTGTTGATAATGTAATTGCTATTTTCTTTTTCCCCATACTTTTTCCTCCCCATATATGTCTACTTTTACTATACAACAAAATAACAGAAAATTCAGTTTATATTTCATGCAACAACTTGAAAAATTTGTAGAACACTCTTCAAACGAGCTTTCGAGGTTATACATTCTGATTTACTACTCTCATATAATCAAAAAAAACATCGCCTAATAATAGACGATGCTTTTTATAGTTTCGAATTAGTCATTCTTCATATTAATATAAAATCTTATATCTCGCTCTATTGTAGAGACTCCATAATCAAAACCATGTCTTTCTAAAATACTTTGCACTATCGCTAAACCTAGTCCTGTACCAGAATGGTCTTTACTACGAGAAGATTCTAAGACGTAAAAAGGTTCCCAAATTTTATCGATATCTTTCATTTGTTCAGCATTCATACCATTTTGAATTTGAAAATATATATTTTCATTTCTATCTTCTAAAGTAATTTTTATATTTTGATTTGCTGTATATTTTATCGCATTAGATATTAAATTTTGAAAGACCATTTTCATTTTATTTACATCAGCATTAACAACTGCATCGCTAACATTATAGTTCACTTGCAAATTGATTTCTTTCGATTCCAGTTCAATCTTATGCTTATCTAATATACTTTGGACTAGTGATTTAATATCGAATTCTTCTTTTTCTAAAACATCTCTTTCTAGTTTAGAAAATCGTAATAACTCTTCAATTAGGTTTGAAATGTGATCAGTTTGTTTAATGATTGTATCTATGTATGTACCATCATCTAAACCATCTTTTATTCCCATAGAATATGCTTTCACTAATGCGATTGGAGTCTTTAATTCATGCGTCACATCACCCATAAATCGTTTTAAATGTTCATTTCGATCTGTTAAATCTTCATGCGCTTCATTTAGTTTTTCACTCATGATATTAATACTATTAGCTAAGTCCCCTATTTCATCATTTGTTTTCACTTTCGCTCGTTCAAATTTCAAATTTGAAATATCTTCTGCAACATTACTTAATTCTTTCAATGGTCTGGTGATTGTCGTTGAAAGTATCCATACAAGTACGATAATGAGAAAAATCGTAATGCCAAAAATGTAAAAATAAAATGAATTTAACACTTTTATTATTTCATTAGAATGTGCGATCGAAACTCCTACTAAAATTAACATATCGTCTTTCGCAATGTATTTCACAAAAAAACTAGATTTAATCTTTTCTTGATCATATATTTTATTCGCTTGCCCGAAGTTCTTTACTTTCATTACTTCTTCTTTTGTAATCCAAAGTTTATTAAGGGCAACCCTTTTCCTTGTAAGTTGCATACGTAACTCATCATTAATTCGATCTTCCGAATTGTTAATTGATGTATACGCAATCGTAACATTTCCTTTATTTTCAATGCTAGTAATTGCTTCATCCAGTTGTTTGCTCGGTATGGACTGTATTTGTGCTGTAATACCTTCTAAACTTTCTCGCGTTTTGTAAATATTATATTTCGGTAAAAGATAGTTAATTAATAATAAAGAGATTGTAAAAATAAGAATAACAGTTATAGAAATGCTGAGAAATAGCTTTTTTCCAAGTTTATTCACTCTGCTCCTCCAAACTATATCCTAAACCACGATGCGTCTTTATAATATTTTCTCCTACTTTTTTACGTAATCTTCTTACATGTGTATCAACAGTTCGCTCTTCTCCGAAATAGTCAAATCCCCATACGATATCTAACAATTTTTTTCGAGTTAAAATCATGCCTTTATGATTTAAAAAACACTTTATCAATTCTAACTCTGTTTTTGTAATATCTAACTCTTTGTCATTTTTATAAACTTTATTTTTAGTGAAATCTATTTTCAAATCTTGAACTTGAATGACATCATCATGCTGTATAAGTTTTTTCGCTCTAGTTATTAATACGCCTGGATGAAATGGTTTTTTTACATATTCATCTGCACCACTTTGAAGTGCTGCTAATTCATCTTCACTTTCACTTTTCGCTGTAAGCATTAACACTTTTACGCTTGAATTCTTTTTTATTTCCTGACAGACAGTAATACCACTATGTTTCGGCATCATCCAATCTAAAACAGCTAAATCAACTTTTTCATCATAAAATATTTGAAGTGCTTCTTCTCCATCTTTTGCTAATAAAACTTCGAAGCCTTCTTTCTCGAAATAAGCCTTTAAAATCCTTAACATATCTTGTTCATCATCTGCTATTAATACTCTCATACATTATCCTCCATTGCTATTAAACAAAAACCAATTGTATTATACAACTTCTTTGTTACATCAATGTGACAGAAAAATATTTGAACGTTTTAAGGGTATAGTAAAAACGAGGTGTTGTATTATGATTAAAAAAATCGGGGTTATTACTCTTCTTTGTTTCTTATTATCAACAAATGTGTTCGCAAATACAAATCAACAAATTGAAGTGTTTGATTGTCAAAAAGAAATGGTCGTTCAAAAACAATCTTTAGATCCAGCTATTCAAAAAGAAGCTGTTCAATACGCTAAATCCATTACTGGCCCGTTCAAAAACTTAAACGTCGTTCCAAAAGATGGTCACATGATAAAAATCCCATTATCTAAACCAATTTCTATTACAAATCAATGGTTACATACAACAATTGATGAAGTACTTATTCTCCTCCCGCTTAATCAAAAACCTTATATTATGCTTTACGATGATGAAAACAATCCGCATTTTTATTATGTGAAAGGTGATCCGAAGGGATTATTGAAACAAATGAATGTTAAATTATAATGTAAGAAAGATCCCACAAATATCATTTGCGGGATCTTTTATTTATCAGTTAGCAACTACATTTTCATTTAAAAAATGAATAACCTGTCTTTTATGATGATTATCATGATCTATAAATTCTTTAATAATATATATAAGAGAATACGGCGTTCCAGTATGAGGACAATGTGATACCCCATTGGCTGTTAAAGGTGTCTTTAGATTTTCATCAGGCAGTAATCTAAGTTCTTTTACGAGTAATTCTCTTTTAGCTTTTGCTTCTTCAAGAAGTTTCACCTTAGATATACCTGATTTAGCATAATTAGATGCTAGTTTATTATATGTATCAAAATCAGGGAACTCCATTCCCTGTCCATTTCTCACTGATAATAATGTCTCACATAAAAGATAGTCATCCCAGTTCATAATATGTGATATGATCTCGCTAATAGTCCATTTCCCCTCTGATATTGGAGCCACCCACAATTCCTCTTTCATACCTTTCAATGTATTTAACCAAATTGAATATTCATTAAAATCATTAATAATTTTATTCTCTCCCATTATCTAATTCCCCATTCTAATAATAGATTCTAATAAATTATACCATCAATCTATACAAAAACGAACAAAAGTTCTATTAGAGAGATAAATATTAATTCACTACATCCTTTTATGTAAGTTCAAATAATGGCTTGCTCCCACAAATTTTATCCCTTTCAAAAATCCACTCGAAGTATAAAATTTGTCACCCTGTTCTGTATCTGTATGTAAGACAACAATATTAAAATATTTTTTCGCTTCGCCTAAAATTCGCACTAACAGTAACCTCCCTAATCCTTTCCTTCGGTATTCTTTTGCAATATAAAATCTCCTTATCCTACCAATCCTATTGTTTTCTGTATATGGGTCCTCATTTAACCCTCCTATTCCAATTAACTTTTCCCCTTGAAAAATACCATATAAACATTCTCCAGTTTTATTAAATATGTTTATTTTATTTTCATATTCACTTATTAGTTTTATTAAGAAATTAAATCCTTCTTCTTTGCTTTCTTGAACAAGATAATCGTGCTCGTATTTCATTAAATCTTCAATTTGTTGAATATGTATATCTTTCAAGTAAATTCCCCCTTAATATAAAAATACGTAAAAATGCTCAAGAATTATTTATTCTGAGCATTTTTATGGTTGTTCTTTTATTTAATTCGTAGTGTGCGTATTCTTCACTTCAGATGTAAATCGATAATATAGTTGTTTTATTTTATTATGAAAATATAAGAGCCTTGCTACACTCTAGTGTGTGGTAAAGCTCTTTAAAGTTGTTTAATTTCTATACATATAAAGATATTTGTACTCAAAAATC
Source organism: Bacillus sp. AR2-1 (assembly GCF_008368755.1). Classification (NCBI taxonomy): domain Bacteria; kingdom Bacillati; phylum Bacillota; class Bacilli; order Caryophanales; family Bacillaceae; genus Bacillus; species Bacillus sp. AR2-1. Next base: position 289,099 of record NZ_QORY01000006.1, on the reverse strand, counting down.
ATTAATAAAGTTGTTTAATTCTTATTGAGCTAAGGCAATTGTTTGTTTAAGTGAATACTTTTACATTTATAATATCTTTCAAATATAATATTAGTTTATATATTCACTATTCTTCTCTAACAGGTTCAAGATAAATTATAATTTGTTAATCGATACGTTTGTGTAACCACTGTTCAAATATCTTGAACTGTTCTTCAGTATGAAAATAATGTTCACCTGTCTCCATGACTTCTAATTTACAACGATGTTTTTTTGTAAAATAGTTAATAGTTTCAAATTCGCACAGTTCATCCTTGGATCCGTACATAATATATGTATCTGTATTCCATGTATTAATAGGATGTTCTTTTACATAACATAAATAATCCCAATATAACTTTTGACCAATCGGTGTCTCTATAGTCATTTCTTTTTGCAAAAGCTCTGGTGTTACATTAAACCATTTCATCATATTTTCGATAATTCGTTCCATATTAACTACTGGTGATAAAAATAATGCCTTTTCTATCACATCATTTTGATAAGCTAAAAGGCTAAAATAAGCTCCTATACTACATGCAAACACGCTTACTTTTTTCCAATGTTCTTTTGCGTAATTCATAATTATCGATAATTCACTAACACAAAACTGTACTTTGCAAGGAGTATTATCATTTTTTCTGTCTCCATGCTCAGGTAAATCAAAGCTTAATACTTGATAACCTTTTTGATTAGCTTCTTCAGCTAATATTTGAATAACTGTATCTTCCTTATTTGACCTATTTCCATGTACTGCAATAAAAACTTTTTCACTTTTATCTCCCCACAAAACCGCGGGAATATTACTAATGTTAAAATTATCTTTAAGCATATTTCCTCCGTGGAATAAGATATATAGGAATTGGCAAAAAACTGCACACACTTTATAATCCTCTACTCAGTTTTTTTAAAAATCAAACTATTACTAATTTATCACAAATGAATTCTACTCCATTCGTGGAAGAAGGATTTTTAAAATATTATATGATTTTTTAAATGAATTTATAATCTCTGCACAGTAGGCAATATTCCCTTCAACTCAAGTAAATCATCTATTACTAAATCCGCCTGCGCAAGTTCATCTTCTTGTGCAAAATCAAAGTTGCATCCAATCGCAATCAAGCCATTATCTTTCGCTGCACGTATATCAGATAACCGGTCCCCAACTACAGCTGCTTCTTTTATATCATATTTGTTTAAAATACTTTTTACTAAGTCGCTTTTATTAAGTGAGTTTATTTGCTCAATACTAAATGTTTCAGTAACCCATTGGTCTAAATCATAATAAGATACGATTGCTCGTAAATATTTAGTTAAACCATTACTAGCAATATATATTGAACAATTATTTTCTTTTATGTATGTAAAAACTTCTTTTACGTTCGGGTATAAAGCACCTTTTCCGCTCTTAATGTTTTCAATTAATCTTTCTAAAAAATATGCATCTGTTTGTTCTCTTACTTCAATAGAATGATTCGGTAATAAAGCTTCCCAGACTTTCGGCAAAGGCACACCCATAATTTCACGGTATTTTTCAATAGGTGTTACCGTATCCCATAATTGTAGTGATCTTAAGTAATCAAAAGTATCATCTAACGATAATTCTAAAATTTTATCAGTTTGAAATAACGTTCCGTCCATATCAAAAATTAATGCTTGTAACATGTCATTCTCCCCTTTTGAACTATAAGTTTTACTCGATATATTTTTCAGCATCTCAACGATAATTTCTGAACAATAATTTGCGGCAGTTTTCGCGAAGTCGTCATAAGAAATTTGCGCTTCATCATCTGCACTGTCAGAAATACATCTTATAACGAGAAATGGTACTTCATTTATGTAAGCAACATGGCCAATTGCTGCACCTTCCATTTCAGTACAATGCGGCGCATATTCGTCTATTAATCTCGCTTTTAGTTTTGAATCTTCAACAAAACATTCACCACTGACGATTCTTCCTTCATGAACCTCCATATGTAAACTACTACTATTGCATGCTGTACGTGCTAACTCAACTAATTCCATACTTGCGACAAATTCTTCTTGGAACGGGAATAAGTTTTTCATTTGAGTTTTACTTACATCATGGTGGGTAACATTCGTTGAAATAACGATATCACCAACTTTTACATCTCGGTGTAACCCTCCAGCAACACCTGTATTGATGATAGCATCTACATGAAATTTATGAATTAATGTTTGCGTACATGCGGCTGCATTTACTTTCCCTACACCAGAACGTGTAATAATTACTTTTGTTCCCATGAATTCGCCAATGTAAAAAGGCATTCCCGCAATCGTCTGTTCTTCTTGTATAGCTAGTTTTTCTAAAAGTAAGTCTATTTCGATTTGCATTGCTCCGATAATGCCGATTCTGTTCATGAATGTTATCTCCTTTTTTCTTATAAGTCTGCCAATATATTATGTAATGCACTATAATTTTCAGCTATCCAATTCATTTCATCTGCAAAACGTGAAGGTGGTACACTATTCTGATCCATATTAGTATGAATCCACCATGTACTCTCCATATACCAAAGCATTTGAATTGCCCGAACAATACTCCCTATTGGAAAGTCTAATTTATTACGGTATCCGGCTAAAAATGATGCAACAAGACTCTTATTTAATACTCCATCATGTAAGGCACAAGATATAACCGCACGCCCAATATCCAACTCTACATAATCATAATCCATACGATCAAAATCTAGAATTGCTGAGACTTCATCATTATGGAATAAGAAATTATCTACCCATAGATCACGGTGCACCCATCCTTTTTTACTACTATAAAATTGATCTATATTTACTAATTGTGTTGCTTCTTGCTGCAATTTTATATGGGAGAGAATATGTTCTTTTCCTAACTGTTCTGCTTCTTTCCTTTTATCTTCCCAATGTTTCAACCTTTCCTCTTTAGTAGGCGGAACAAATTTAGGGTTTTCTCCTTCTATTAAAGAGCCATCATTTAACAAATTATGCATTTGACCTATTGTCTTACCAAGAGAGTAGATTTCCTTTTCATTCACTTTTCCTGGTGAAATTAGATTACCTTCTTTATGTTCTAAAACTATAAATCTTTCATTATTTTTTGATGTATGCATTACATTATTTTTATAAGTTAGAAGCTTCGGGCAACATACACCATTATTATGTAGTCTTTGCTGGTGATGTAATGCTTGTATTAAAAGTTCTGGGTTATACATTTTGTACCGTTCTTTATTATATTGCTTTAATACAAAAGATCCTGCATCCGTTTCGAGTTTCCACTTCAAATTTAGCCAACCACGATGAATAGGTATTGCTTTTTGAATTTTAAATTCAAATAAATATTCACATTCTACTTTCAGCTCTCGAAAAATTTCTTTAGCTTTTTCATTAGATAACGGCTCTATCATCTTGTTTATCCTTTCTTAACTTGGTGTTCCTTTCATCCTCTCTACCATAACTGAAATTAAAAATTTCGGAAGTACGAGTTGTCTCTTTAACCGTTTCGGCTGCGAAAGTAACCTATACAGCTATTCAGTTCCTGTATCCCTCATAATTTTTGGTGCTCTTTTTACAGTACCAGATATTATATCAATCATGCCTCCTATACCAATAGATAGCGGCACGTTTAATGTTTGTATGTTTTCATAGATGAATTCTTCTTGTTTTGGTGAACCTAGTCCTACTAGTAGTAAGTGCGGCTTGAATTGCTTAATTTTCATTTTTACTTCTTCTATTTCTTCGCCATTTACAAATCCATGCTGTCCTTTAAACTGTGCTCCTGGGAACTGCTCATTTAATTTTTTTAGTGCCTTTTTATTACTTTCTGGCGCAGCTCCAAAAAGAAAGACACGATATTCATTGTCATTACAATATTTTATTAAATCGTGAGTGATATCTGCCCCAGTAACACGTTCTTTCAAAGTTCCTTTTAATATTTTCGAGCCTATTATGACGCCAATCCCATCCGCTGTTATTAAATCTGCAGACATAACAATTTCAGGATTTGCAGTTACTACAAACCTTGGTTTCTCTTGTTGTTCATGTAGCCAACCTTTTAATAAACTTATAGCTTTTTCATATTCTAAAGTTGAAAAAGGTATTCCCTTTATAAGTTGGTGATCCACTATACTCTCTCCTTACATAAGCCTCAAATATTCATCAACATCTTTCGAAATTTGTCTAAAAGCTTTATACCAGAATACATAGCTTGTTATATCGATTTCAAAATGTTTTTTCATAAGTTCTTCCACTGGAGCTTTTCCTGTTTCTCGTAAAAACTCCTTATATTTCGGATGAAAAGTACTTTTACTTTCTTGAGCCATCTCTAATAAACTAAAACTAGCTAAATACCCAAATGTGTATGGATAATTATAAAAAGGAACATCTGCAATATAAAATTGAATGTATTTCATCCAAACAAACGGCTGATATTCTGATAACGCATGCCCATATGCTTTTTCTTGCGATATAATAGATAATTTCTCGATTTCATCAGCACTTAATGGACCTTCTTTACACTTTTCATAAAAATTCTTCTCAAATTCAAATGATGCTCGAATTGCCATTACATAATTAAAACAGTTTCTTATTTTCCAACTAAGCAATGACTTTTTCATATCTATACTATCTGTTGTTTGAATTAGATAGTTTAAGAGTACCGTTTCAAAGCAAATAGACGCCGATTCAGCCGCACTCATTGGCAAATAATCATCTAAAAAAGAAGTAGATTGCTCAAAACTCATATTATAAAAATGCCAAGCATGTCCTAGTTCGTGCGCAAGTACTCTTACACTATCGATACTTCCGTCATAACGCATAGAGATTCGTGATTCTTTTTCACTGAAAAAAGGAGCACAAAATCCACCAAGTGGTTTATTATCTCTCGGTTCCGCATCCACCCATCCACTCTCTATTGCATTCCGTGCAAATTCTGCTAATTCTTTATCTATATTTTCAAACGCATCGTATATGTTTTGAACTGCTACTGAAAAAGGGATATGAATCTCATTATTTTCCTTTACGGTCATAAGTTCATGCCATGTAATCGAAGCTTCCCCCTTCTTATACACGTTTAAAACACTTACTAATGTATCAAGATTTTCTTCTGTCGCATTCCACATTTGTAATAATACAGTTTCAGTAATACCATTAGCATGTAGAGATTGCGTTAAAATCTCTCTATCTTCTAATTCATTACTCTTTGTATTACGTAATCTCCCTATTTGATTTAATACAGTAGCAAAAATTTCTTTTTCCTTATGTAAGGCATTTGTTAATAACTCGAATACTTCTACTCTTTCCTTTTCATTATCACTATTCATTGCAATATTATTTGCTTGTCCAAATGATATTTGCTTATTATTGTGCTCTATTTCTATCTTATTTCTTAATTGTATGTACATATTTTCCCATGCACCAAGTTCATCTTTTATTAAATTAGTATTAATATTATTGGAAGTTTCCATTTCACTTTTCTGTATTACTTGCTGTACTTCTTTTTTCAAATCTTTTACTGTCATAGTCGATATAGTAAGGTCAGATGAAATACTTTCTTCAGCAGATCGGCAATACAAATAGTATTCTGCTTTTTCAATAGATTGTATAAGTTTTGAAAGAATCTCTACATCTTTTGTCGCATAATATTGTTCTTTCAACCTCAATATTGGAGTTACAATATCCTCAATTGGATACAATCGATCTAAATCCCACCTAGTAATTTCATGCATTTTTATAGCCGCCTCCTATTTTTACAAATAGTTACAGATATTTACCCTCACAATTATAAACGAAATGTAAAAAATTTAATATCTTTAAATATTTAGATTTCTACAAACGCATTCTTATTTATATTCTTTTCTTCTGCTACTGCAACGTACATAGCATAAACAGATAAACGATACAGCTACTGGAATCAGTATTACTCCTCCAATAAAAGGATAAACAACCACACAACATGTAAAAGCTACTATAGAAAAAATTTTACCTAACCTATTCTTTATTAATTTCATTCCAGCTGCAGTACCGACTATGTATGTAACAATCCCCAACGAATTCGGTATTAAAACAATTTTATCTATGCTAATATGGAAAACGAAACTTATTAACAAACCTATTATTGCAATAAAACTTACAACTTTTACTGCATTTGTTGGTGTTTCTCTTTTTTTATTAATCTGCGCTAAATAACACGGTGCAACTTCTTCTTTTCCTAGTGAATAACCTAAGCGCCCGATACTTGCGATAAATGCATTTGTCGTCCCTAAACAAATGATAAAAGCTACAAATCCAATTATCCATGCAAATTGGTCGCCTAATGCTTGCTTCATTACAAGCACAAGAGCTGTAGTATTATCAGCATTTATATGATAGGATTTCGTTCCAATTACTGATAATGCAATACCTATATATAAAACTCCAATAATAACAATTGCAAATCCCGTAGATAAAATAATATTTCTTTTTCTAGGTGATTTAAATTCAGGAGCTAAACTTGCAATAGCTTCCCACCCAAAAAACGACCAAAAAATTAATAATGATGCCTCTAAAATCGGATTTATTTCTTGCATAGAAATATGTACATTTATATTTTTTATTTCAATATAAGGTAGTGAACTAATAATTGTTATTAGCAAAATAAAGAAAGTTAATAAACCAATACATACTTGAAACAATCCACTCATTTTTAATCCATATAAATTGAAAACTATTGAAATACTTAAAATAATAAACGCTATTACGTAAGAGAAATACGGTGATAAAGCAAACACTTTCACGATATACATTCCACCAGTCATTGAGACAACAATTTGCCCAACGCTACCTGCAATAAAAAAACACCATCCTATAATAGCACCTATATTTTTACCGAAAGCTTTTTCTGCAAACGTGGCAATTCCACCTGCACTTGGGTACTCAATCGATAAAAAAGCGAATGTGAATGCAAGTGGAATACTAAGTAATATCATAATAAGCCAAGAAACAATCGCATTCCCTTCTGCAACACTCGCTGTCATACCAGGTAATATAAGAATTCCTGATCCTAAAACCGCTCCGACATATAAGGCTGTTCCCTTTTTAATAGAAATTGTTTCATCAAAATGATTAGACATTACATGCACCTCCATTTATATTTTAATTATAGAAAGTTATCAATCTATTCAATATACAAAAGTGCATGTAATTTAACATGAGATTTTATATTATGTATTTATTTCAGAAATTTACTTTCAATTTTGTAAAGGAGCATAATTCATGGATGAAATTGACAAGAAAATTACGTTATTACTACAAGAAGATGCCAGAATGACAATTACAGAAATGACCGAACACTTACACCTCAGCCGCCCTAGTGTTACCGAGAGACTAAAGAGATTACAAGATATTGGAATAATTGAAAAATATACCGCACGGATATCATTAGATGCAGTTGGAAAATCAATTCAAGCATTTTTAAGAATTGAAAGTCTAAAGATTCCTTGTAAAAAATTTGAGGAGAAAATCTACGAAGAATATAGAATACTCGAATGTCATCGAGTAACAGGTGAAAGTAGCTATTACTTAAAAGTAGCGGTTCACTCTATGAAGGAATTAGAGGAATTAATTGATATCGTTATACCATTTGGTACAGTAAAAACTTCGATGATTTTATCTTCACCGATACCATATCGACCGATTATTACTGATTAATAAGAAAAAAAGGATTGATCAAAAGATCAATCCTTTACTCTACTTCATTTAAGAAGAACAATGTTAACGCACCAGGTCCTGTATGCGCTCCGATTGCAGCTCCAATTGTATTTACGATAAATACTTCACAGCCAAATCTCTCTGTAATTAATGCTTTTAAAGCTTCAGCTGTTTCTATGTCATCACCATGAGTCATAGCGATTGTTTGACCTTTAAGGTCTTTTCCACGCTCTTCCATAATATCTACAATTCGGCTTAGTACTTTCTTTTTCCCTCTTACCTTTTCAAGTGGTACAAGTTTTCCTTCTTGCACGTTTAAGATCGGTTTAATGTTTAGTAAACCACCGATAAAACCAGCTACTTTACTTAAACGCCCACCTCTCACTAAGTACTGCAAGTCAGCTACTGTGAAGATATGTTCTATATGGTTCATTAGAAAATCAACACGTTTTAAAATATCTTCTTTTGATGCGCCGTCTTTCGCCATTTTAGCAGCTTCTAATACGACAAGCCCTTGACCAAGCGAAGCACATTTCGTATCAATAATTTCTAAATCTAAATCAGCATATGTTTCTTTCACTTCTTCTTTAATAACAACTGACGATTGATATGTACCAGACAGTTCAGATGAAAAAGCTAAATATATACAAGGATTACCTTCTTTTGCATAAGAAACAAATTTTTCTTGGAAAGTTTCAAGTGAAGGCAATGACGTTCTATAAACAGCGCCTTCTCTCATGTTTTGCAATAATGTAACTGACTCTAATGTAACTCCATCTAAATACTCTGTTTCTGCTTCATCATAAACACGGAGTGGAATTAAATCAATATCATATGCTTGCAGCAATTCTACCGGTAAATCCGCCGCACTATCCGTAATGATTTTAACACCCATTTTTAAACCTCTATTCTGTTATAAATATAAAAAATATAAAATAAAAATAGTACTTTTAAATTATATACGTAAAACTTAAATGAAGAAAGGAAAAGACTTTATATTGTATGCACTATTCTTCAAATGTTGAACTGTTAATAAAAATCATTCCAATTTAACCAATTGTTTATTGTTATTTTTTCTATACCACGAATAATTTTAGGGATTTTTCATTATTATATTTAAATTACTTAATTTAATGTGGTCTTTTCAAATTTATACTGTTTAAAATTAAAAAGCCAAATCCAATAAAGGAAACGGCTTTTTAATTTTTAAAAAAATAACCAAACTTTATTTTCCATCACATTGTTTGTTAACCTTATTATTCATGCAATGTTAAATATTAGTCCAATTATGATTAATATTTTAGCCTGTACTATAATTAAAAAAGTGAATACTTATCCCTAAGAAGCACCATATTTAAAAAACAGGTCAAATATTTTATAGAATATTTAATTTTACTAGTAAAGCTAATAAAATTTGGAGAAGAATTTGAACATTTACTGCTATGTCTGTATCCGTAGTCGTAACTGTAACATTTCTAGAATTTCTAATGACAGTTTCTTGTTTATTAACTTGTTTAACAGATGATTTTTGAAACAATTCTTGTGCTACACGGTCAGCTTTTTCACTATCTGCTATAGAAATACTTATTATAACCACGATAGCTGCTTGTAATGCTGCTTGAATAGATAACGCAGCTTTTGTATCTGTAGTAGTAACTTCTACATCTGCTGAATCAACAATTGTAATAGACTCTTCAGAAATTTGATAAGTTTTGCTTTCTTGTGCAGCTGCTTCTGAAACATTGGCATTTTTAAAAGATGGATGAGGATTTGAAGAATCTAATGCACTCCACTTTTTATTTTCATCTGTATGGCATGCTTTGTCCATAAGTTCACCCCCTTTCAATCTAAATAATTATTAACCTGTGATTGTATTTCAGAAACAATACTTTTAATTTGCTGTTTTTTTTCTGGCGATAAATTTTTTAACCTTTCTTCATTTATCCCATGCCTATTAAAAATATCTGAGAGTAAAAGGTCTATGATTATATTCTTTTGATCCTTATCAAACTTAAAGGAAGAAAATTTGTTTAAATCATCCATTTACAATATTCACTCCAATCAATTTTCTATAAAATTTTTAAATAACTACCAGCATTATATGTAATTTAATAAAAATTGCTTGGACAAGTAACTCAATCTTCTATTTCCACTTATTTTTACTAATAAAATCAAAAAGCTGGCTTCTAATAAGAAGACAGCTTTCCTTCACATAAACATAAGTTTCATTTACTGTTAAATAATGTATTTAAATTTTACTATTTTGCAGTTTTCCACACTTACTTTCCCATTAATATTGAATATTAATTCAGTCATAATAAGAATTCCAAGCTTGTACCACATATTACAACAAAAAATATTTACTTAGAGTGAACCCTTATAGCTAAATATAAACAGATTAGAAACATTATAAAATGTTTAGTTTAACTAATAAAGCTAATAAAATTTGAAGGAGAATTTGAACATTCACTGCAATATCTGTATCAGTAGTTGTTACGGTTACGTTTCTGGAATTTTTAATAAATGTTTTTTGTCTATTAATTTGTTTAATAGATGATTTTTGAAATAATTCTTGTGTTATTTTATCTGCCTTTTCACTATCTGCTATAGAAATACTTACTACAACCACAATAGCTGCTTGTAATGCCGCTTGAATAGATAGCGCAGCTTTTGTATCTGTAGTAGTAACTTGTACATCTGCTGAATCAACTATTTCAATATATTCCTCAGAAACTTGTTCGATTTCATCTGCTTGTATAGCTTCTTCTAAAAAATTTGAATTTTTACTAAATGAATAAGAATATAATATTTCGGAATCCTGTTTTATTGATTCAGAGTCCCCTTTTTTTGGTTCGCAATCCTGTTTTATTAGTGCAAAATCCCCTTTTTTTGGTTCACAATCCTGTTTTATTGGTGCAAAATCCCCTTTTTTTGGTTCGCAATCCTGTTTTATTGGCTCAGAAACTCGTTTTTTCGGCTCAAACTCCCGATTTAATGGATCTCGGTTTTTCTTTCTTCTACAAACTTCACAATCACACATAAAATCACCCCTTGTAGTCTAAAAAATTAGCAATATGACAATATTGGCTAACTACTAGCATTTTATGTATTTTAAAAAATATTGTTTGGACAAGTAACTTGAATTTTTATTTTATTTCTAATTCTTTTTTCTAATAACAAAAAGCTGCCTTCTAATAGGAAGACAGCTTTGTTTGTGACTATTCTAGAATAGATTTCATACAATATAATTTTTCCTTTCTTATAACCTAAGCTCGTCACTTTAGTTATAAAAATATGAGTATATCCTATAGCCTTTTTGAGGAAACATCCATAATTTATTTCAGAAAAAGTGCTTTGTTTTACTGAAAGGTAGTTGAGGAAACAACCGCCTATTTATTTAAAACAAAATAAAACTTTTATATAAAGGCCCATAATTAAATACACTTAACTTCATATGATATATTGCATCCTTTCTTTTTAGAATGAGTAGTCGTTACTGAAGGGCACTTTTCGAAGTGCTCTTATATTTATATCCCTTTTCTTTTTCTGGAGGATTTTTATCACTCAGACTGATGATTACCACTTTCCCTTAATAGTTTCAATTAATACAGTAGCTACTAACCCTATAAACTCTATACGCTTAAACAATAATGCGTTACCGAACGCATGAACTAATTTTCATTTTGACTATGTAACACTAAATTCACAAGGTTATTATCCTCTGTTTGGTGAAGCTATCATTTCAATACCAACAAACCCACACCTTCAACTAATAACTTAAACAAATGTGCTATAGCTAGTTTTTTTTGATATAGCATCTTACGTTCTATATACTGAAGATAGAGCTAGTATTCTGAAGGAGGGTGTATATGAGTATTCAACTAGCCACATCTAATGATTTAGAATGGATTAATAATCAATATGACTCAATAGGTTTTGTAAGAAGTGATTTAAAAAGGGATAAAGTTGCAATTATTACTTACAACAACGAGTATGCAGGTGTTGGCCGATTAGTCCAAATAGATGAAGATACGATAGAAATGGGCGGGATTTTTATTCTCACTAAATTTAGAGGCCTACAATTAGCTGGGGAACTTGTTTCATTTTTAGTAGAAACTGCGAAGAAATTACAAGTACAACATGTATACTGTCTTCCTTTTGAGGAATTACAAAACTTTTATAAGAAATATGGCTATACTGAGGTTGATACTACGAAAGAAGTAGTTCATCCAATTATTCTAAAAAAATATAATTGGTGTTTAGATCATTATGATAAGCATGTTTTATTATTTAAGTTGTAAGTATGCCTAAAGAGAGCGTATACAAAAATATAAATTACTAGACCACTCAAATAATAACCGTACTTTATTTGGTCACCATCAGCTTCTACAAGTTATACAATTACTACATACGTTTCCTTTTTCCACTAACCTTACTTTTGTATAAAAGATTATTTTGTTTAAAATTACCTTAATTCGTATTCCAATAAACTAATCTGAAGGTGAATTCCTATATAATACAATTAAGTAATTAAAAGGAGCGTTATTCATGATAGATGTAATAAGACTCGTTATCTTTATTGTAGTTGCAATTGGTGCTATTTTTAACATTTACCTAGAATTTAAAAAACCTAAAAAAAGTATATTCTCAATCGTTTTTTTATCAGTACTCTTTATCGGTGCCTCAGGTTTAATCAAAGATATTTTATCTAAACTTTTATAGTTATTTGATTAAAAATTACTGTTCTGTCAATAATGTAAGTAACATGATTGTATTTCTCCATTCTGCTTTGGAGAGGAGCAGTTAGCTTCTGCTAGCTGCTCTTTTATTTAAAAATGATTTCATCTATTATCCACAAAATACGTATCATATGCCTTATCAAAAACATATCCTAGTTTTTCTGCCAGTTTAGCAGACGTAGTATTCGCAGCATCCCAGTTTGGATATATCTCTTTTTCTAAGCAGGCCAAGATTAGCGCTGCACTAACTATAGTCGCCAACCCTTTTCTTCTATGATTGTGATCAGTCGCCACTTCAATTTCAATCCCATTATCATAAATGCTATACGATGATGCACCGCATACAACTTCACCTTGGTACAAAATACTATACCCTATACCTCGTTTTAAATAATCTTCTACTGATTGAAATTGACTTGTAAAATCTTCAGAGACCTTATGTAGTGTAGGGATATTTACGATATGTTCATCTATTCTTCGTAACTCGTATCCTTTTGGAAGCGCTGATATAAAAGATTGTAATTTTGAACGATTAAAAACTTCCGCATTACGTTTGAATTTATAGCGTAAAAACTTATCTATTTTTCTTTCGTAAAATGTTTCTAAACGCTTTTTCCACTCTTCACTATTTACGATTACTAACATTCTATCAGGAATATTACGTAGTAATTCTTCTGTTTCTTTCCTATTTGGATCCCCAGCGTAAAATGTGAAAATCCCTACCTTAACTTGCGCTACTGTTGGATTTTCAAGATCATTTACCCAAGCAGTACCCATATGTCCTTGTAAATAAGAAAGTAAAACAACGTTATTGAAATCTTCGAACATAGTAACTAATTTTTCTCTCGTATGTATATTCGCTTCATATATCATTCAAATTCCTTCTTTCGTTAGAATCAATGTACTTCTACTTCTTTCATAAGTCCTTTTATTCTACATATAAGCAAACGGCTACTAAACCCCATATAATTATAAATTATTCATAAATATAAAATTATTATAACATCTAATGAATAGTAAATGACTGCCCAGTATAAAGGTTAACAGTAAATATACTTAATAGTAATTTACAATCTACATGTAACCGATTATCATCTTTTATTATGTAATAGCCCTCAATACTCGTTTGAGGGTTCATTTAAATACGTATGTTATAACTCATTCTTATAAATATATGATTCTGTTCCTCCATTTTTATATACTTTAGTCAATTTAACAACTGACTTGTACGTATTATTGTCATTCGTCACCATCTTTTTCATATCTTCTATTTCAGCATTACCAGTTCCACTCTCGATTTTCAAACAGTTCGAAATGTTGAGGTATCCACTCGATGCGAAAAGAATAATAAACGTAAGATCAGGGAAATTAATGAACAGTATTCCAAACTTTAAAGGATTCGTAGTCGTATCAGATAAAACTAATAGAAAGTTTAATAGTTCCGGCACTTGAACAAAATCTTTAGAAACAATCGCTTCACCTATTATAGTAATTTGCTTTACGACATTCCCCATCTCATCTATAAATTCAGTACAACTAGGTGCATCAATTGTTTTTGCTTGTAGTGATAAATTCAATTCTGGATTGTAAAAGTCAAAAAAGAGTGTACTACCCTCTGTTAAACATTGTGGACAAACATTTCCAAGTAAACTAAAATCCTCTTCAATAAATTTAACTTTCGTTTTACAACTACAAACTTTTCCTATTCGAATTGCATCAATCCTAGAGCAATCTACAAAGATAACCTCATTGTCCTCTTGTACGAAGGATACGATACCATTCCTCTTATTAAATGAAAGAAAATAAGATACTACAATTTCGTTTCCGGCGATTACAATACTCTCAACTTTTGTAAAAGGCTCTAGACTTCGCAAAAATTCACAAATACTATTTTGGCAGCATTGATAATTTCGTTTCGGCTCACAATCCACTTACACTCCATCCCTTCCCTATATGTTTTATCTAATACATATACTATGAACGGAGTATAAAAAAGCTTGGACAATATAACTTTAACTCAGGAATATAGGTACTTACTTATCACATTAATAATGAAATTACGCCAATAATGAGTAATAGCACATAAATTTCCCTATAAATACATATAACAATTTCATCTTTCATGAAAAAAACGTTATAATAAGGTGTAGCCTCTACGATTACGTTATAAAGGAGAATAAAACAATGGCTAAAATTAAAGTATACCAAGCAAAAGAAGAAAATATGGATGCAGTAAAGAACATCATTGATGTTGAGGAACAAAACCCAACTACTGAAAACTTACAAAATCTATATGCATGTGTATTAGAAACAGAAGATATGGCATTGCCTGAATCATACATTGAAGAAGATATCTTAATTGATTCTATGGAAGTTATGGTTAACGCTTCTCAAAACAAACTAAGAGACTTAGGTGCATACGATGTAATCGAAGTTCAAAACAAAGGTAAGAAAACACAAATTTTATTATTAGCAGACGAAGAATACGAAATTATCGAAGGCTAATCTAAATCCGTACATACGAAAAAGCTCCTTTCCAATTGGAAAGGAGCTTTTTCATTACGCTTTTGATGTTTCACTCTTTTTATTCGTTTGCTGTTTCTTAATTACCATACGCTCATTTCCCATAAAGAAAATAAATATGAATGCTAGACCTGCTGGTACTAATGCCCACATAAATGTTTGAACAATGGAGCTAGAAAGAGCGTCAATAATTTTATCTAATATGTGCGGCGGGATTTGAGATCTTGCCGATTCTGATAGAATAGCTCTTGAATCTCCTAAAGCGTTTGTATTCATTCCTCCGCTCATACCTTTAAAAGCTTCTTCTAATTGATCTTGGAAACCTGTTCTTTGAATCATTCCGAAGATTGTAATACCAAGTGTCATTCCTAATGAACGAATGAAATTACTCGTTGAAGTTGCAGATCCGCGCTGTTCCATACCGAAGTTGTGAATAGCTGCCATACTTAGTACAGAGAATGAGAAACCTACTCCAAATCCAATAATAATCATATAAACCGTTAATAATATACGACTTGTTTCTGGCGTTAATGTGCTTAATAAGAATAGTCCAATTAGCATAATAACAGCAGAAATAATCATAATGTTTCGGTAGCTAAGCTTCGTCGTTAAAAATCCACCTAACTGCGCTGTTACGACTGATCCTAACATCATCGGTAAAAGTAATAATCCTGAGTTTGTTGCGCTACCACCGTATACACCTTGAATGAATAACGGTATGTATACAGTTGCTGACATGAACGCAGCACCGTAACATAATGCAATAATGGTACTCATTCCGAATAAACGTTGTTTAAACATTTCAAATGAAATGATCGGTTCTTCTACTTTACGTTCAATAAAAATAAATGCAATAATTAAAATAGCGAATCCGCCAAATAAACTTAAAATAAAGTTAGAATCCCAATCATACTTTTGTCCACCTAGTTCTAAAGCAAACATTAGCGAAACTACTGCACCAACTAAAGTAATTGCGCCAAACCAATCAATTTTTTGCTTTCTATGAACTCGTGATTCTTTATAAAAGAATGTAATAAAAATAAGTGCTAAAACGCCAAGCGGTAAGTTAATGTAAAATACCCAGTGCCAGCTTATGTAATCTGTAATATACGCACCAAGCAGCGGGCCAAAAATACTTGATAAACCAAATACTGCTCCGAATAATCCACCCATTTTCCCGCGCTTTTCAGGAGGGAAAATATCAAAAACGATAGTAAACGCGATCGGCACTAATGCCCCGCCACCAATACCTTGAATGGCACGATAAATACCTAACTGTGTAATATTTTCAGCAGTACCACAAAGTGCCGAACCAATCATAAAGACGATTAAACCGAAAATAAAGAATCTCTTTCTACCATACATATCTGATAGTTTTCCGAATATCGGCATACCTGCCATTTCTGCGACCATATAGGCAGAAACGACCCATACAAAGTTTTCAAGGCCTCCTAAGTCACCAACAATCGTTCCCATCGCTGTTACGACAATGGTATTGTCCATTGATGCCATTAAAATACCTAGCAATAAGCCCGCCACAACAAAGCCGAGCTTATTATTCTTCTCAACCATAACCTTGCTCTCCCTCGTACTACTTATATTTGTTTATGTTCTTTTACAACTGCATTACCTTTTTGATTAAAACTAGTATGATATTCTACAACACTAATTTCACATCCTGGACCAATGGTAACGTTATTTCCTCGTACTACTTCAGCAATCGTATGCTCTAAATAAATTTCATCTCCTTCAATGATAGACGTTTGGAGGCTTCCAGCATGACTTGTAAATGGAATAAATCTCGCTTTTTTACGAACGGTAATCTTTTTACCGCCGATTTCTCTCACTTTGCTGCCTTCATAACGAAGTGAAATTTCAATATTTTCAGCATTAAGTAATCCATCACTTTCAAGGCCACCAGTTAGTGATAGTTCTTCAACTTCAATATCTCCTTTCACATTTAAAGCGCCTTTCACATCTACGAAATCACCAGTAAACTTCCCTTTAACTT
Source organism: Bacillus sp. AR2-1 (assembly GCF_008368755.1). NCBI lineage: Bacteria > Bacillati > Bacillota > Bacilli > Caryophanales > Bacillaceae > Bacillus > Bacillus sp. AR2-1. The sequence goes on along the minus strand of NZ_QORY01000006.1, from coordinate 272,128 downwards.
CTATCATACCTCTTACTTTCGTTTTTTCAATATGGGCATCACTATTCATTTGTGTATTTCCGTATACTTTTACATATTCCGCATCTACATTTCCTTGTACTTCACTATCTCCATACACGACATAATTTTTCACTTTCATATTACCGCGCACTTCACTCGTGCCGTACGTTTTAAATTCATTACAGCTCATATCATTAGAAATCGTTCCTTCACCGCGAATATTCACTTTGTTATAATCCCCACCTGCTGAACTACCAGAGCCATTGACAGTAAGACTATGTTGATGTTCCATATTACTTTCTCCCTCCCATTAAACCTGCTTCATTTCTTTTACATTTGCGCTTTTATCGACAGTAAGAACACCCGTATATTCAATGAGTTCAATCTCACAGTTCGCTCCTACTGTCACATTGTTTCCTCTTACCGTTTTTATGTGAGCATAATCAATATCAATATTGTCACCTTCTAATAGTTCAGCCTCTAACTGCATACCAAATACTGATTTAAACAGTCTACTAAAAGTACTTAGTCTATGTTTTACTTTAATCGTTTGACCACCAATTTCTTTCGCTCGACATGTACCGTGAATATTAATATTTATTTCATCGGCACTTAATAATCCACCAATTGTAAATTGGCCTTCTGAAGAAAAAGTATCCACTTCACAATTACCATCAATCGTCGCTTGACCATTGACTTTAAACTCTTCACCAGTTACATTTCCACCTATCGTACCTTTTCCTGCAATTTTCAAACTGTTCGCCTTCACATCTTGCGTAATTGTTGCTTTCCCATCAATTCGCATCGTTTCCGCAATAACTGTACCATCAACTTTACCTGATCCACTAATTCTTGCATTGCTACTTTTCAAATTTCCAGTAACAGCACCATATCCGTTACATTCAAATTGGTCACATTCAATATTTCCATTAACAGTACCTTTTCCATTTAATTGCACTTTATGAAACTCGCCGCCATTCGATGAACCGTAACCATTTATAATCAAATTATCTGTACGCATACTTTCTCCTCCACTACAACAGTTTCGTTTTTAATGCTTCGGTATATTTCATAATCGCTTCGCGTAAAACAATTTTGGTACCTTTTTCAAAAATTAAATCGTCCACATTTGAAACTAAGAAACATGTAGAAATCCCTAACTTTCGGACGATGATTAAGTCACAAGTTTTATGCTTAATCGCTTCATAATTTTCACGTAAAACTTGCAAGACCATTTTTCCTTCTTCTAAACTAATCTCTCCCGATTGTAGTAACTCTTCTAACATATACACATAAAGAATATCTACAAATTGAAACTCTGTTGTTTTATTCGTTTGTTCTATGAAGAATTGTAAAACTGGCTCTGATGCAATTCCTTTACGTATGACGTCTTCTTTTGTTAAAAGAATTTCTCTAACACTCGGTGAAAACATATTTGCTAGTTCATCAAGTGATAAATCTTCTTTCATCGTTTGGATTTTATCAATACGCTCTAATATCTTTTCTTTCGGAAAAAATGTCTCTTGACCCGTGAATGTTGACTTTCGTACAAACCAATCTTCCGGTATTAAATTTTTTCTTTTCCACCTATATAACTGTCCGTATGAAATACCAGTTAGTTCTAATAAATCTTTTTTTGAAATTAAATCTGTACTCAACTGTATAACACTCCTTCCCGATAACAATGTAACATAACACTGTTACGCTGTAAATAGACTTTTATCGTAAGTAGCGTAACAATGTGTAAAACAAACCTGTTTCACACACGAAAAAAAGGCTCTTACACATCATGTAAAATGCGTAAAAGCCCTTATTTATCAACATGTAAACCATATTTCATAAAAATCAATCCACCCTTGTGAATTAATCATTATATTTTGTACTTTTTCGTGAGAAGTTACTTGTTGTTTGTTACGATATAAAGGAATAATATGAATGTGACGTAACAAAGTGTCCTCAATATCGCGTAACAATGTAACTCTATTCTCTAAATCTTCTTCTTTAAAATAAGGGAAGAGTTTTTTATGAAAGTCCATGCTGCTTTGCCCATGAATAAAACTATTTTTTGTAAGAAACATATATAGCAGACTATCTTCTATTCGTTCGCTAATCGTTGCACTATCATGCATCATATCAGCCTTTTGTATCGTACTGATTTCCAATAACTCTTCAACTTCAAGAAAATTATTTTCTACACGAATCCCATACTTCGCACACTCTTTCTGAATCCATTGTGCATCTTCTACATGATCTTGTCCTGTAAATGTGTAGAGTTGTAGCACTTCATGATGATACATACTCTTTTTCACTAAACATTCTATCTCTTCCTTAATCTCTACTTTTCTTTCATTTGCTAATATTAGTTTCTTAGCCACTTCTCCACGTTCTCCGCCGAGTTCTTGAACAATCCTATCGCCATGAATGATTTTATGTAGTGCCTTTCGAAACAGCTCATCTTGCATTGGTCCTTCTTTTACAAGATTGCACGTTACATATGTCACGTTCGATTCAAGCCGAGACAACTCTTTATTAGGCTTTTCTTTATCTTTATATTGCGCCTTTACTAACACGTCATACGTATTTACATTTTGCTCTACATTCATTAGTTCAATTCGGTCAAGAAAAGGTCTTTCACGATAATATAAATCATGCACTTCTAAAACAAATAATTGTGCATCTTTCTCGCGTAATATAAAAGGTCCTGTACCAATAAAGTTTCCTGCTTCATCTTCATTTACGATAGAACACTGTTCTGCACTTAGCATATGTAAAAACATCCTATTTTCCGTATGTAATTGAATTTCAACAACAAATTCATCCACTGCACGGACATTTTCAACATGTTGCAACATCCATGCGTGTGGGTTGTTTTCCGCTTTCATAAATCGATTCAATGAATGTATAACATCATGTGCGGTAAGTCGTTTTCTATTATGAAGATGAATACCTTTTCTTAAATAAAATGTCCAAACCTTTTCAGCGTCATTATATTGCCAGTGAAAAGCAAGTCTTGGCTCTATACAATTTGTTTCCTCATTCACATATACGAGTGTATCAAAAATATGTTTAACCATATGACATTCTGAGCGCATCGTAGCGTAAACCGGATCCAAAGCGATGTCTAGATTCATTTGTACTTGCAACCGAAGTACATCTTTTCTTCCTTCTGGTGTCCTTTCTATTTTATGACCAAATATGGAATCTATCCAAGCTTCATACTCTTTCTTTACTAATGGAAATTGTGAGCTGTAGCGTTCCACAAATGAGATTCCACTTTTCACATCCCCTTTTTTCGTTAGTTCTTTTCCTCTGTCTAAAATTAATATCATCGGTTGCTTTTGAAATATTAATTTAGAGCGATTCCCTCTCCCCCGCCCTGGAAACCAAGCGATCCAATTTAACTCTTCTAATTTTTTTATTATTAATTTACTATTACGCTCCGTACAAAATAAAGTTTCTGCTATCATTTGTACGGTAACTTCTAATTGTTCTCCTTCTTGTCTACCTTTACCATAGGCACACCATAGTTCAATATATTGATTTAAAATAAACATCATAATCCCCCTAAAAGGTGAAAAATAACCCCTTTTGTTTCTACCCTTTTTCCACTCCTCCTTTCATCTTATCATTTCAATATAGAAAGGAGGAATTAATATTGAACAATCTCATACTACGTTATAATAAACCCATTATTATTAGACTGTGCGGCGAATTATTAACCCGAACGACTGAATCTATGTTAGCTCTCATTATGATTATTTACGTTAATAAAATGTTAAACGGTAATATAATAATAACTATGCTCATTTTCGGACTACAACCTCTCTCAGACATTGTATTTACACTTATTGCTGGAGGGGTGACTGATAAATATGGGCGAAAGAAAATTATGTTAATCGGCTTATTGCTACAAGGCGTTGCAATCGGTAGCTTCATCTTTGCTCAGTCTGTTTTTATATTTGCTTTGCTTTACGTCATAAATGGGGTTGGCCGTTCCTTATATATTCCCGCTCAACGTGCACAAATTGCTGATTTAACAAAACAAAAACAACAAGCAGAAATTTTTGCTCTTTTGCATACGATTGCTGCAATTGGTTCCGTAATCGGTCCAATAATTGGTGCTATATTTTATCATACTCACCCTGAATATTTATTTATAATGCAAAGCATTACACTTATGGTATATGCAGTAGTTGTATGGACGCAGCTTCCAGAAACCGCTCCAGTATTTACAAAGCCAAAGCAAAAAGTTGAAGTATCATCTTCAAAACAATTTGTAAGCAAGCATTACGCCGTTTTAGGACTTATGATTACTACACTCCCTATTAGCTTTTTTTATGCTCAAACTGAGACAAATTATCGCATTTTCGCTAAAGATATATTTCCAGATTTCGTATTCATGCTCGCTTTTATTTCAACATGCAAGGCTACAATGGAAATCTTCCTGCAAGTTTTCCTTGTGAAATGGTCTGAACGATTTTCTATGGCGAAAATTATTCTTATTTCTTACACCTGCTTTACGATAGCTGCAATTGGCTACGGGATTTCAACAACAATCACGTCACTATTCTTCACATTACTCTTTTTAGTCATTGGGGAAAGTATCGCCTTAAACCATTTACTTCGATTCGTTTCAGAAATCGCTCCTACAGATAAGCGTGGATTGTATTTTTCAATTTACGGGTTACATTGGGATATATCTCGTACGTGCGGTCCTGTTATTGGTGCGGTTTTATTAAGTCAACTAAACGGTAGCATGCTATTTTATATTTGTGCTTATTTCTTAGTAGTCGGAGGCATTATTCAAGCAATGTTTATTCAAAATATAGAACGTAATAAAATGAAAAAAGACCTTTCGGAGCATACTACTCATATTTTATAGGATGCTTTCTTTATAAAAAGAAGGATGTCACAAAAGTCTTGAGACTATTGTGACATCCTTTTTTATTACCCTGCCATTTTATTAATACTATCCTCTGGCGAAAATACCGAAATATGATTTACCTTACCAGTCGATTTTGGAATAATGAATTTTAACTCAAACTGATTGTTTACTTTATATACATATATTTGATCTTCCCCATTTACTTTAACTGAAGCTGGTTTTCCTAATGCTTTCTCTATTTCTTGTAATGTAATTGATTTTAGCTCAGCATGATAGGAGCGTACATCAAAAACTTGTGATCCTTTATTAAAACCGAAGCTAACATTTTTATTTGTAAAGGTAGCGTACATTCCGTTACCTGCTTGTTCTGTTTTATCTGCTTTCCCCCACGCTTTTTCTATTTCTTCAATATCTCCTGTATGAGCTGCGAACGGAACATTAGGTACTTTTCCTTCTTTCGCTAGTTCAAACAAATCTTTAATGTGGTTAATTGATTTTTGATTAATTACTGTATCTTTCGTGCTTGAATCTGTCTTTGGTTTTGCTGATCCTTCATTATTTGATTTTGCTTCAGGCTCTTTCTTTTCTTCAGAAGAATTATTTTGTTCGTTTTTACTATTTTCAGAGGTTGGGTTTGTTTCCTTTTTTTCGTCTGTCCCTTTACATGCTACTAATGCCAATAGGCATGTAAAAGCGAGAAATAACATAGCTATCTTTACATACACTTTCATACATTTCAGCCCCCTATTATAATCTTATTCCTTTCGATAACCAATCCATTACGCTACTTTTCAAATTATATTTGTTTCAAAAAATAAATGCTTCACTTTCTCCTAGTGCTTGTACAACATCCTCTACAAAAGCTGTTCCTAAAAAATAACCAATTCGGTTGTATCCAAAGTATTGTCCGCCAGATAACCGGAACCACTCTTTCTCTTTTTCGAACGTCCATCCTTCTATATAATCTTCCAAAAAACGATTCTTTATTTGTTTTTCATTTTCTATATAGCATTGTAACCAACGTTCACCGTCATTGTTATATGAGTAGTACACTGATTCATTTACGCCTTTTATAATTTGCTTTGATAAATATGTTGCAACACCTTCACGATACAAAGTAACTGCCGCGTCAGTCCACTCAGCTTTTGTCCAATCCATTTCATCATTTTGTAACATAACATTATGATATATATGTCCTATTTCGTGAGCGACAATAACACGAAGGTGATTTACATCTGGAGATAATTTTTCTGCCGCAAAAAAGATGTCTCCAATAATTTCCCTTTCTACAAATGCATTAGAGCCAAAAGCTCCAACAAATAAATGAAACTTCATATTTACATCAAAGTTATAATTATTATGATATTCATTCGTTATCTCTTGAATAATAATCGGTAATGTTTCTGCAATGATATGAATACCTTCTATTTTTGCGGGATATTGTTTAATGGCAGTAGAAAGACGTTCTCTCGTATGTGGACAATGATACTTAAAGTATTCTTCAAATATCTCTGGATGCGAAATGAAATATTGGTTAAGAACTTCTAATTCTACATTATCACTTTCCCATACTTTCAAAAAACTTGGAATTGTATTATTTATCATTTTTCCCATCTCCTTATATATCCCTTCTCGTCATATACACCGCAATCCTTCCTTAAACGTAGAAAAAGCAACAAAGAGGGATGAGCCTTCCTTGTTGCTTTTTCTGTTTAATCAAACCATTTATCACCATCAGAAATCCATTTACCATTATGCAAATCATAACATTCATCATCGTCATGAAAACTAACGTAAGATGGTAATTTTACATTCATACTACCAGCTTTATTCCAGCATTCCGCAAACCATTCTACTATAGCTTTCGTTCCAATTTCAGATAACTTCGCATCATTTTTTTCATAAAAACCCCAGAACTCATCAGATTCTTCATCACTAAACGTATAATATGTAATGTCATCCATTACATTATAACTACCAGAAAAAATTCTTTTATCAGTCCCTTCATAAAAAACTTCATTCGCTTCTCCATCCATTGAAAACATAACGATAGACAATTCAAATGACTGAACAAAAACTGTAAAATCTAATAAATCTATTTCTTTATAATAATTAAGCTGTGTTGTCGCTTTTAAACTTTCAATCAAATCCGAGGATTTTGCTTCGAGCCCATTTACTAAAGAATTTTTATAGTTCTCAATCGTAAACAAAGACTTCACTTCCTATTCATTTCATATAATTATCAAGATATATAAAATTATAGCAAACATTTTGTATATTTTGCTTAAGAAAATGAAAAAAGCTGCCCAAAAAGGACAGCTTTACATATGTATTTTTACACTTCGATTGACTTACCATCTTCAACAATATGATAAAGCAAGTGAGCTAAATGATGAATTGGGCCATACTCTTCCTCTTCTTCATCTGTTTCACCTTGGAACTCAAGATCATTTAAGTACAGTGCTAAAAATTGATAGTATAGTTTTAAATCAAATCCGTAGCACGCAGTTGGCTCTTCATGATCACCTTCGTATTGTAACATTAAGTATTGATCGTTTCCTTCTGAATCTTCTGCGTCAAAGAATACGAAGAATCCAACGTTTGTATCTAAATCAAATAGATGACGAGTGCCTTTTTCTGTTGCTTTGTTGAAGTCCTCTTCACTTAATTTATGTACTGTTGTCGCTTTAGCATTATCTTCTTGATGGAAATTTACTGTAAATGTTTTCAATGCTGACACCTCCTGATTGTATAATACTAGCATAACATATAAAAAGGACTGCTTACAAATGTAAACAGTCCTTACATTCATTTTCGCATTGCTCGTAATAAGAAGCTTACGATGAAAATTAAAACGATCGCACCGATTAAAGCTGGAATAATTGCATATCCACCAATGACTGGACCAAAACTACCAAGTAATTTCGAACCAATCCATGAACCGATAATACCAGCAATAATATTACCAATTACACCACCAGGTACGTCCTTTCCAGTAATTAAGCTCGCAAGCCATCCTAATATACCACCGACGATTAAAGACCAAATCATATGATAACCTCCTTTATATTTTACCAATCAAAATATAATTAGAAACAATTGCTTACCATTAGTTATGTTACATTTTTCAATAGTTATTCATACAGATCAACTATTAGATTATTTCAAAATAATGAACGGCCAGTTTTTCGACTCGAGGTTGATGTTATTCGTAATACACATATTAAGGACAGTCAGGCTTTAATATTGTCCGCATAAACTCTTCTTTAAATGCAGGATAGTCAAAACCAACTGCAATTTTTTGAATTGGTCTATTATCAAATGTTGTTGGCTCGGCTATTTTTCTAAAGTCTGCCACACTTTGTCCTCTTGTTACGTCATTTGTCGTACTGATCCAAACTGCTGACTTTTTATATTCAAAAATATCATCATTAATAAAGGAAATGAACGGAAGTAAATCGTGAATCGGACTTCCAGCAATACCCGGGTATTCTTTTTTATAAAAGTTCTCATAATAAAAATCGATCATCGGTTTAATAAGTTTCGCCTGTCCTGTTCCTTCTTTATTAATAATATCCACCATTTCAGGAGTAATGAGGGCTGCTTGCGTTACATTTAACGGATAAATAGTCGCATTTTTTGCGTACTTCATCACAATATTTGCGGCGATTGGATCCCCATAAAAATTAGCTTCTGATACAGGAGTAACGTTACCAGGAAATAAAAACGCACCGCCCATAATATAATATGAACATACCTTATCCATTACATTTGGATATAATAAAAATAACGTTGCCAATGTTGTTAAACGCCCTGTCGCTACGATAATAATATCTTCTGGACAAGGTTCAATTAATTTAATTAATTCACAAAAATTTTCCCGTTTACAAATCCTCATATCAGGTGGAATAATTGGGCCTAGGCCATGCTCCCCATGAATTTCGGGAAAGAACAATGGTTCTTCCGCTGTCATTGGTCTAGCTGCACCCTCAATGATTTTCACTTCTGTAGCATAGTATCTTTCTAAAAAATACACATTTTCTGTTACGATTTCTCGCGATACATTCCCATATTCAGCAACAATACCTATAATATCTAATTTACATGTTTTATTTGCATAAATTAACGCCACAGCATCGTCAATACCAAAGTCTCCAAAAAAGATGATTTTCTTTTTAACTATCCTCACCCCTCTTCAACATAATCTACTATTATTATTATGTAAAAAAGACAAGGCTGTGAAACAGTGCCAACTAAAAAAGCCGCCTATTTATTGGCGACTTCAATCTTTTTATATGATAAATATGCTAATACATTCTTACTTGAATCGTATTTTGGATTATTCCCTTTTCTCGGTTCTCTCATATGTGTTTTTTCAAATCCAGGAATGTCCGGCATTTTCTCCATAAATTCAAGCATTTCTTCTTCAGTTCCTTCAATACGTACGCGAATCATTATTACTTTTCCTCAATTCTCATTTTCTCTGTACTAAGTATAACGTACTTTGAAAAGACTGCAAGAAATTTATCTTTTTAATGTCGCGCTTTTTTTTACATACAAACAATGCCATTTCAGTATAAAACGAATTTATTTTATTATTTTCAATTTGAATATTAAAGAATTCTTGCATTTCAACTGGTGTTTTCATCATACACTCTGTTAATTTCATACGTTTCAGCAAAGGTACATTCATCATATCGCACCACCAGTCAAATTCAAATTTCTTGTCAAAAGTAAGACATGACTGCATTTGCAAACCGTTTTTTTCTAACAAGGAAATCCAGTCTGTTTTTTTCAGCGCTCGTTCATGACTCGGATCCCGCTTTTTTTCTATAAAATTATAAAATGTATCGTATTCATTATTTTCCGGTGAAACATTATCTATTAAAATAAACAATCCATTATGTTCTAACGTACGATTTACTTCATATATAAACTGAGGTGGATTCGTAAAATGATGTGCTGCAATTCGGCACGTAATTGTATCAAAAAAACCATCAGCAAACGGTAAACTTTCAGCGTTTCCAGCAATAAAAGATACATTTTCATGTCCATTACTGATAATAAAATTTTTCGCATTCTCTAACATTTTTTCTGTTAAGTCTAAGGCAACTACTTCTTTAAACAATGGAGCTAATATATTCGCAACATGTCCACCGCCAGTAGCAATATCAAGAAGACGATTATTATGACGAGACTCAACTTGTTGAACTACATATTGTAAGTCTGGTCCATTAGCATGAATTTTACTTTTTACATATTTTTCAGCATTATTACCAAACTGTTGTTTCACAAGCTCTTCTTTACTCATTTTATCATCTGCTTTCTATTGTTATTTACATATAGGATTCATATAATAATTAAAGTTCTCTTTATGTATTTTCAAATCCTCTTTTCAGCTTACTTCTTATCATGCTTTCCTATCATCAATATAATATAAATTTTACGTTTTATTCCTAAACAAAAAAGGCTACGGAAACTTGTCCCCTAACCTGACTAAATATTTATTACATTTTTACTTTTTCATATACATCTATATAATATAAATCCTCTTTTAACTTCATAATAACGTCTACTTCGTTATAAGTAGCCTCACGAGCATGTAAACCAAATTGATCCATACCAATCCATATCCATCCAGGTGTATGCTGTAGAACATCTATGTTAAAATAATCTAATTTAATAAGCTCCGATTTTATAAATTTATCTTTATTAGCGATTTGTTTATCCATTAAGCCGTATTCTTTTCCATTTTCAAGTAGCGATATAATTTTCCCTAAAATCGGATGTTCACGTATAATAAAATGATATTCCCTTTCGTCTACATTCGCCATAATTAAACGAGAATTAGATAAATCTAATCCCAAACTCGGCATATTTATTTTAATCACCTCCAATATTGGTTTCATCTCCATCCTAACAAACAAATATTTAAATAATATTAATATAATGTAAAAATATAAAGGCTGATTTCCCTTTAGAAATCAGCCTTTATATTTTTATATCGTTTCTTTTTCCTCATTATTTCTAGAAACTAAATTTCCAATAGCGTCTGCCTTTACTTCCTAACAAACAAATATTTAAATAATATTAATATAATGTAAAAATATAAAGGCTGATTTCAAATCAGCCTTTATATTTTTATATCGTTTCTTTTTCCTCATTATTTCTAGAAACTAAATTTCCAATAGCATCTGCCGTTACTTCAACTACAAATTCACACATACCTGCTACAACTTCTCCAATTACTTCATCCATCTTTTTTCCCCCTTATTTTATATAACTTATTTGTAGTATAGAAGAGATTGGTTATTTTTAACTATCGGAAAACGTGACAACAACATTACAGTTTTGTAATCTTTTGTAATTTGTTTAGTTTCTATCCTTTGAAACTCCAAGTATGATTAACAAGCATATAGGCCATCATAATATTAATTAAGTTCCAATTATGCTAGAGGAGGTGTGTAAAATATACTACGTAAAATTAATTAAAGGTCAATCATTCTATGCTTTTGATCATCGTTTCTTAATGTCTGAAGAAGAAAAGGTTTCCGAGAAAGTTTATAATTACTTACGTCGTAATGAATTTTTCGAAGTACGTAAAGAAGAATATTCTGCTTAATTAAAAAAAGCATCAAGAAATATATCACGTAATTGTGATATATTTCTTGATGCCCTCATGTAATCTCCCTCTTTTGATCAATTTTGCTCAATTCTCTTAAAACATTCTATTATTTGTCCAAGCTATTTTATCGTAAATTTCATATTTTAGTATATGAGGAGGTGACAAATATGACTCATATCATTGATTATCAAGCTACTCAGCCTATAAGTAAAACTGGTGAAACAACTTTTGCAATCCCAGCTTCTCCAAATAAAGCAATTCTAGCAAATTTGAAATTAAGAATTTCAAGTAGAGATTCACGTAATAATCGAGTAGAATTAATAGCTACAGTTGGTGTAGAAGGTATAACTGAGATTTCACAAATTTTATTCCGAATTTTCCGTGATAACATTGAAATTTTTAATACACAAGTAGGTATTGAATCTACAGATTCTGAACAATTCTATGCTCAAACATTTCAAGCTATAGATCAAAATGTTAGTAGTGGAACACACGAATACTCATTAACTGTAGAAAACCTAACTAGTGGTGCAAGTGCAGAAGTTATTGGTCCTCTATCTTTTAGCGCTTTAGCTATTGGACAAGAACGTAAATGCTGCTAAGCCAATCTAATATTTAATTTTGTACTTGAGAAAAGCAAGACGTAGTATATGCGTTCTTGCTTTTCTAATTTCTTTATATTTATCCTTATTTTTAATAGACACTTCATCATAAAATTTTTACATTTTCATTGCTTATTTTAGCAACTAACAAATCAAATTTTTGACAAATCAAAAAGATTGAAATCCACTCATGAAACACGTAATATAGACTCTGACTCTAAAAAAGTTCGTTAAAAATAATACATAAAATAAGGAGGTTTTATATACGAGTTTTTCATTTTAAAAGACGGAGAGGTTTTACATTATGTGGCGTAATAAAAATGTTTGGATTGTATTAATTGGGGAGTTTATTGCTGGTCTAGGGCTATGGCTTGGTATTCTTGGCAACCTTGAATTTATGCAAAAATATGTCCCTTCTGATTTCATGAAATCAGTTATATTATTTATCGGACTATTAGCTGGTGTACTAGTTGGTCCTATGGCTGGTCGTATTATCGATCAGTATGAAAAGAAAAAAGTTCTTCTTTATGCTGGGTTCGGTCGCGTTATTAGTGTTATTTTTATGTTTTTCGCTATCCAATTTGAAAGCATTGCCTTCATGATTGCATTTATGGTTGCTCTTCAAATTTCTGCAGCATTTTACTTCCCTGCATTACAATCTGTAATTCCACTCATCGTACGTGAGCATGAGTTATTACAGATGAACGGTGTACATATGAATGTAGGTACAATCGCTCGTATTGCAGGTACTTCACTAGGTGGAATTCTTTTAGTTGTAATGAGTTTACAGTATATGTATGCCTTCTCAATGGCAGCATACGCTTTATTATTCCTCTCAACTTTCTTCCTACAATTCGAAGATAAGAAATCAACAACACCAAGTAAACAAGCTGCGAAAGATAATAGCTTTATGGAAGTATTTCGTATTTTAAAAGGAATTCCTATTGCTTTTACAGCACTTATATTAAGTATTATCCCTCTATTATTTATAGCCGGATTTAATTTAATGGTAATCAACATTAGTGAAATGCAACATGATCCAACGATTAAAGGCTTTATATATACAATTGAAGGTGTCGCATTTATGTTAGGGGCCTTCGTTATTAAACGTTTATCTGACCATTTCAAACCTGAAAAATTATTATATTTCTTCGCTGTTTGTACCGCTTTTGCACACCTTTCCTTGTTCTTTAGCGATATAAAATGGATGTCTCTTACATCATTTGGTTTATTTGGTTTTAGTGTTGGTTGCTTCTTCCCTATTATGTCGACAATTTTCCAAACGAAAGTGGAAAAAAGCTATCATGGTCGTCTCTTCTCATTCCGTAATATGTTTGAGAGAGTTATGTTCCAAATTGTCTTACTCGGCACAGGCTTCTTCTTAGATACGATTGGATTGCAATATATGGTTCTCATTTTCGGTGTGATTTCATTATTAATTATTTTCATTTCATTATCTAAACAGAAACAATATGAAAAACAACCTTCGCAATCTGCGAATTTATAGCATAAATAAAGACGCATGGATCATATTAGATTAATCCATGCGTCTTTGTTATATAAAGCCTTATTTATTACGCTTATTATAATTATTTAAAGGAGTACCCTCTTTCACTTTCGAATACAGTATACTAACATGATATATACAGGAGGTGCGAAATTGTCTGATGGTATGCAGTTATTTAGTATCTTTATTTTTGTATTAGCTCTGTTTAGCATCATAAACTTTTTAGCAATTTCCTTATCTGGACATAACCTTAAAAGAAGAATTATCGCAGGTTTCATTTTTTTACTACTAACTCCTATTGTTTTTTTGCTACCGTAGCATTCGCTTCTATATTTGATAAAGCTGGATTTGGCGCAGGTGGGCTAGCCTTCATTGTTGCAATTATATATATTTTAAATGGGATAGTAATCCTATTTTCCTCAAAAGAGACATAACATAGGCTACTGTACTCGGCATGGATCTGACTTTACACTAGATTCATGCTTTTTCAATTCCGCCTAAATTTTTATGTGAAATTAAATAATTCTTTATAAAAATTTAAACTTTATTTATTACAATATTCGTATCGTATTCGCACGTTTATTAAAAATGAAAAGAAAGGAGTACAAAATGAAAAAGGTTCTATTAATTATTCCAATATTCATCGTTCTACTTAGCGGATGTAGCAATAATGATATATACGGTTCTTGGGAAGTCGTTGACAACAAAAATGGTCTTTGCCCTGCATCTTATAAATTTGAAACAGTTGTAAAAGAAGAAAAGAAAGAAAAAATTGTTCAATATTTAGTGGAGATGCAAACATCAAAGGAAAAAGAAGATTTATACAAAGGCTCATTTGTAAAGAATTCTAATGTATATCACATTGATTATGGTAACTCATTTACATCGGATCAAACTTTAAAAGTTGTCGATGGCAAATTAAATGTATACTTTTATGCAGTGGAAAAGTTATGTACATATAAAAAGAAATGATTACACTTCATATAAGACGCAGAAAATATTTTCTGCGTCTTATATGTTTCTCCTTGTTATCCTCCCTCTAAATTTGTCAATCGTTTTAATTTTCATAAAAAAATGATAAAATGTAAACATGTGTTTTCAGAATAATTAAAAACGCAGAAAGAAAACACTGTTTTTAGGAGGGGTTTTGATGACTTACACGTTAGCAACTAGAATGAAAGCATTCCAATCTTCTATATTTAGTGAATTAGGGGCTTATAAAAAAGAAAAAATTGCAGCAGGTCACAAAATGATTGATTTAAGTATCGGGAATCCTGATATGCCGCCTGCTGACTTCGTAAGAGAAGAAATGGTACATACAGCAAGTGAAAAAGAAAGCTATGGATACACATTAAGTGGTATTCCAGAATTTCACGAAGCTGTAACTGAATATTACAACAACACTCATAACGTTAAATTAAATGCCGATAAAGAAGTTTTATTATTAATGGGTTCACAAGACGGACTCGTTCATTTACCTATGGTTTATGCAAATCCGGGAGATATTATATTAGTTCCGGATCCAGGATATACAGCTTATGAAACTGGAATTCAAATGGCTGGTGCAACATCTTACTACATGCCATTAAAGAAAGAAAATGATTTCTTACCTAACTTAGAGCTAATTCCTGAAGAAATTGCCGATCAAGCGAAGATGATGATTTTAAACTTCCCAGGGAATCCGGTCCCAGCAATGGCTCATGCAGATTTCTTTAAAGAGGTAATTGCATTCGCGAAAAAGCATAACATTATTGTTGTCCATGATTTTGCTTATGCTGAATTTTATTTTGATGGTAATAAACCAATTAGCTTCCTCTCTGTACCTGGTGCTAAAGAAGTTGGAGTAGAAATCAACTCTTTATCAAAAAGTTATAGTTTAGCAGGTAGCCGTATTGGATATATGATTGGAAACGAAGAAATTGTTCGTGCACTTACTCAATTTAAATCAAATACAGATTATGGTGTGTTTTTACCAATTCAAAAAGCGGCATCAGCGGCACTAAGAAATGGCGCTGCGTTTTGTGAGAAAAATCGCGGTATTTATCAAGAACGTAGAGATACTTTAGTTGATGGATTCCGAACATTTGGTTGGAATGTTGATAAACCAGCTGGTAGTATGTTCGTCTGGGCCGAAATTCCGAAAGGCTGGACTTCGATAGATTTCGCTTATGCATTAATGGATCGTGCGAATGTCGTTGTTACACCAGGTCATGCATTTGGACCTCATGGAGAAGGCTTTGTACGTATTGCACTTGTTCAAGATAAAGAAGTGTTACAACAAGTTGTTGAAAACATTAGAAATAGCGGTATTTTTTCTCTTGAAAAAGTAAATGAATTAGTTAAAAATTAATGATAACTCCCCTGCTTAACTGTAGCAGGGGTATTATTTATTGGAGGTACTTTCATATGCATATTCAAGACACTCTTCCTCATCGTTATCCTTTTTTAATGATTGATAAAGTAACAAATGTAAAACATGGTGAATCCGTTACGGGATATAAACTGATTTCAAATAATGAGTGGTTTATAAATGATAATCAAAAACATATGCCTCATATGTTAATTGTAGAAGCACTTGCTCAGCTTAGTGCATTTGTAAATACAAGTGACTCTGAAGGGCTAGGCTTCCTCTCTTCGTTGGATGGGGTTGAATTCCACGGAAACGCATATCCCGGTGATAAACTTGATTTACATTATAAGCTTACTCGCAATCGTCGAGGTTTTATTCTCGGTAAAGGTACTGCAACTATTAACGATCAGCCGATTGTAACTATAGAAAAGCTATTAATATATCAAGCAGAATAGAGACGATGTAATTCGTCAGGATATCTCCCTCCTACAAATTCGTCTCGCCAACATGAACAGAGTAAACAAATTACTTGGTTAGGAGCAGGAAAATGGAAAGTACTATCGGTATCGATGCTGGAGGAACATTAACGAAAATTGCTTATTTGAACGAACAAAAGCAATTAGCTTTTGAAAAATTTTATTCAAATGAACAAGATAAAATAATAGATTGGCTTAAGAAAAGCACTCGTATAAAACAAATATGTATAACAGGTGGTAAAGCAAAACAATTACAGCAACTACTTTCAGACTCATATAATATAGTAGAACTAAACGAATTTGAAGCTACTCTTGTAGGTGTCCGATACATATTAAAAGAAGAGCAATATGATATAAACAACTTTATTTTAACAAATATAGGTACAGGTACTTCCATTCATTACGTTTATAATGAAAAATATATTCGAGCTGGTGGAACGGGTGTTGGCGGTGGTACTATTATGGGGCTTTCAAAATTGTTAACAAATATAGATCATTTTGAAGATGTGATTCCTTTAACAAAATTAGGTTCTAGAAAAGAACTAGATATTACGGTCGGTGATATTTATGGTGGCATTCTCTCTCCTATTGATAATAGCTTAACTGCAAGCAATTTTGGTAAAGCTACCAAAACAGATTCAAATTTTAGTAGTGCTGATATACTAGCAACTGTGCAAGGACTTGTCGGTGAAGTTGTTACTGCATTAAGCCTTCAATTCGCCGAAACAAAAAACATTGACCATATTATTTATATTGGTTCCACTCTATGTAATAACGTACACCTTCAAAATATTATTAGTAACTACACAAAATATCAAAATAAAACACCAATCTTTTTACGAGATGGTGGTAATAGCGGTGCGATTGGTGCTTTACTTCATATTACGGATAAAAAAAGCTGACACTTGTCAGCTTTTTTGCAACGGTACTTCAAATTCTATAATTGATTCCCCATTCTCTCCAATTCGCTCTACACTAACTCTATCAACTATACATTGTAACTTTTCAGGGAAATTATGAATATCCTTAGCTACTTCAGCAGCTAACTCAGTACGTTCTTTTCTCCCGACTGTTACATGCGGTATATACGGAATATCTTCTTTCAAAAATTGTAATAAGGCTCCTGTATATAGCAAGTCATGTAGTTCTTCTATTTGTTTTTGCCCCTTTTCAACTCGTAAAAATAAATATTCCCCTTCACCCGAAATTTGATTCGCAAATTCTATTTCTATCTCTTGTATCCCTTTTGATAATTTTAAAATATGTAATTTCAGCTCATCATTTGAAATCGAGCTTTCAAATGGGAATACAATTGTAATATGCGGTGGGATTAAACCAAATAAAGGATCATGTTTTTTCCTAATGTTCTCTATTTCATTAATAGACATGTCGTTTAGAAAAAGTAAAATTGTACGCATTTTTATATCCCCTACTTTCTCTTTTTATATTCATCATATTGTATGGTAGCTTGCACTTCAACAAATGATTTCAATTACATATAAAAAGAAAAAACTTCTCAAAAGAAAAGTTTTTTCTTATAAAGCATGATTATTATTTTCCCGCCAAACTTTCCTAAACTTTATATAACAAGCAATTCTCCAAGGAATAATATACGAGACAGCAACAACATAAAATAATAAACCAATTGTTTGTTGATCTAAGTCAACAATATATTGTCTTGAACCATATCTTAAAAAGACAAGTGCAATAAAAGTAATTAAAAAAGCTGCACTTTTTTTCGTATAAATATTCCCATCATCTCTTCGTTCATAATTTGTTAAAACTATAAGTGGTACGGCGAGAAGAATTCCAATCGATACTGCTATAACTACTTGTACTATAGCTGGATGTACGGGACCAAAAAACCATAAAACACCCGGTGTTAAAAATAATAATGGCCACAAAATACGTAGCCCAGTTCCCTTTATAGGTTTATACATAGATCGATAACGACGCCAGAATATTATTAGTGCAATGCATAAAAAAAATGGAATGAGTGTAGATGTGTCTCCCATTTGCTACCCTTCTCTCTATAGTAATCTAATACTATTTTAAATCGTTTTTTCGAATGATACTTTTCGAATAAATATACTACTAGTTATGATATAAAGAACAGTTAATCCAATTGAAATAACAGTAAAATATGGAATATCTACTGAGGATACATCACTCGTAAATAATAAACTGGTTACTCCTGCTTCCCCATAAAGCACACTATTTGTTGATAAGAAAAGTGTTCCACCAATCATAAGACCAATCCACTTAAATCGTTGCTTAAAAACTACTACCACTTGAAAGAAACATGCTGTTGTAACATAAAATAAAAATTGCAAAATAAATTGTTGTACCGATTGCTGTCCAAAACTAACATTTACTAAGTTATATTTTAAATCTTGTAAAAGCATAACTTGAAGAAATGAAAATAATGCAGATTGAAGTACAATGTAACAAATTGCTCCGATAAAATATTGTATTCTCGTTACACCGAATGAAACTGCTAAACGAAATAGCTCATCTTGTATGATGAAAACACTCCCTACTATAAATAACATAATTGCTATTGAAGGGTTATTTATAATTTCAGGTAAATAACCAATGTTCGCTCCATTTAAATGAGCAGCATTTAAAGCCCCTTTTATTAATAAAGCTACAATCCAAAATATTATAATTGCTTTATAATGAAAATTTATATGTAACTTCAATTGCTTCATTAACATCGTCATTTCACTTCACCACCAGTTATGTGTATAAATAGTTTTTGTAATGTAATTCTATCAATCAGTAACCCTTCTTTTTCAAGAGAGTAATAATCTTCATTAGAAAGTTCTTCCCATATAACAGCAATCCCCTTATTTCCATAAACTTCTCGATTTATTATTTTTTTATTTATCGAAAACTCATCTACTTTATCTTTTTTTCCTGAAATAATATGAGCTTGTTGCAATAAATCTTCCACCGATGATTGAACAACAAGTGCGCCTGCTTTTATGATGATTACATCTTCAATAACATGGGTTACTTCTTCTACTAAATGTGTTGATAATATTATTGTTCGTGGATACTCACCGTAATCTTCTAGTAGTAAACTATAAAACAACTCGCGATGTGCTGCGTCTAAACCTGTAGTTGGTTCATCAAAAATAGTAATTGGCGCCCTACTTGCTAATCCTTGAATAATTCCTACAACAGTTTGCATTCCATGTGATAGTTTATGGTATTTTTCTTTCAAATTAAGTTGAAATTTCTTGGCAAGTTCTTCAGCAAACTCTTGATCCCAGTTTTTATAAAACATGTTACATAAATTAAAAATTTCTTTAATTTTATTATTTAGATACGCAGCTTCTTTCACTTTAATAAAACAAATATTTTGCATCGCTTTACTATTTTCAAAAACATGTTCGCCAAATATTGATATACTTCCACTACTTGAAGTAATTCGGCCTGCAAGTAAATTTAATAGTGTCGTTTTTCCTGCCCCGTTTCTACCGAGCAAACCATATATTTTATGCTCTTCCAATGAAATCGTTACTTCATTTACTGCTATTTTCTTTTTATATTTTTTCGTTACGGCTTTTGTTTCAAGTGCAATCATCCCTATTTCCCCTCCTTCGTAATTTTTTGAATCATATCCATCAATTCATCTTTGGATATTTCTAGTACTTTTGCTTCTTCCCACACTTTAGGTAAATATTCAGTCATAAAAGTATTTTGTCTTTTTTTAAGTACGACTTCTTTCGCTCCCTTTGCAACAAACATCCCAATCCCTCTCTTTTTATATAGAATCCCTTCATCCACTAATACATTTACCCCTTTAGCTGCAGTAGCTGGATTTATTTGTAACATCTTCGCAAATTGATTTGTTGATGGAACTTGTTCTTCTTCAAGTAATATGTCTTTTAAAATATCAGATTCAATCGTTTCTGCAATTTGTAAGTATATTAATTTATTTTGCTCCAGAGTAGGTTTCACAATTTCACCACCTTAGGTTCATAGGTTCGTTACTTATGTAATTAACCATATCACATAAAAATATTTATTTCCATAAATTTCTTTTACAAAAAAAGAGAGTCATTCTATTAAGAATGACTCTCTTTCTAAAATTTCGAGGTTTCAACTCTTGTTCTCAAATTCTTTTCATTTATTCCATTTTGACAAAAGCTAAATTGTTGTTCCGTTATGGACTTTGTACGATCTACTACTTGCCCTAAATGATAACTTGTATGCTCCGCTAAATGTAATAAGCTATGAAGATCCATATGCTTTTTTTCTTCGCATGCTTGTAAATATGCTTTTCTCCATTCATCAAATACTTCTTCAACGTACTGTAGCAAAACTTCAGTACGTTGTCGCTTTACTGGAAAATACTCCTCGATTCCCTTT
This sequence comes from Bacillus sp. AR2-1, assembly GCF_008368755.1. Classification (NCBI taxonomy): domain Bacteria; kingdom Bacillati; phylum Bacillota; class Bacilli; order Caryophanales; family Bacillaceae; genus Bacillus; species Bacillus sp. AR2-1. Next base: position 251,303 of record NZ_QORY01000006.1, on the reverse strand, counting down.
TCAAAAACTATATTTGGATTTTTATAACGACTAGTATTTCTCTGTATATGTTCACTAATATGCAGTACGATTCCACCAATTGAATTAATAGAGTCCCTTTGTTTCCACAAATCTTCTTCACTAACGAGGCTAATTGCCTGTAATAACTTAGGTAAATAATGATCTTGCATTCGATAATAAGTAATTTTGTATACTAACTCCACCTATTCTCCTCCTATCATTTCAACTACTGCACTGGATATTTAACAAATATAGATTTCCGAAACTCTTTCTCATTTATAAACATTGTAATTTTTTCGCTATTATCGTTAAGGAACTTTACTACTTTCTTTTTATCCCATATATCATTTTCTTTTGGAAAATCATCAAATTTTTCATACAAGATTGATAGTATATCTTCTCTTTTTATCGTGAAATTTTTATTTTCTACTTGAAACTCGTAACTTTTCGCATTTGGTACTAAAATCGCTAGATAAATAACGTTAAAGAGAAAATTCTTCTCCATTGTGTCCTTGCCATCAAACCAATACGTCTCAACCATGTCTTCTGTCAGAGTTCCATTTGCACCATAGTTTACCTTTATACTTTCATTCTCCAAACTAATACTTTGAAATGTATCACCACCGGGTAAATGATTAACAATTGCAACTACATCTGAGTTATTACCAACGTATGTCCCAGCATATTTCTTAAAGTCACTAGGTTCAACATCAGATATTTCTTTTATTCTTTCTCCGCTAGAACAAGCAGTAATACATAAAAAAATTGTTAGCATAACAACTACATTACGATGCATATATTTCATTTAGCATCCCCCATTTTATCGATATTTCGTTCATTACAATACTTCTTTCCAAAACCCTTTAAAATATACGCATTTTAATCAAAATTAAAAATTTTCAATTTTTATGTTTACAATTATCCATTAATTGTATATACTTACTAACGTAAGAAAAAATTCTAAAAGGAGGTCGAAGGAAATGATGAAATTACAATTACATGCTTTAACTTTAGCGTTAACTGCACCTTTGTTTTTCGGACAATTAAATATGAATTCGACCACCCTAATGGAGAATTGAAAATCGCACTTTATTTCTATTAATTCATAAATTCGCCACAGGAGGTCGTATACTTTCCTGTGGCCTTTTGACGCCCAGCCATAGGAGAACTATATCTTCCTGTGGCTTTTTTGTGCGATTTTTTAGCCTCTTATATTATTTTTTAAAGAAAGGAGCAACATTCGATGACCATTAGCGTATTGTTTTTAAGTATTACGATTCAAAGAAATACAATTTCCAAAGATGAAATTTTTCATAATGAGCAAATTGAAAAAGCTATGAATGATGTTAAGGAGCGCCAAGCGCTTTATTGTGATCACCTGTAATTCCTTTTCGAAAGGAGGAATTCATTTATGACTTTTCATATTTTCTTTTTTACAACTGTACTTCAGAAAAACACTTTATCTGAAGATGAAATCATTCGTAAACAACAATTAAAACAACTGACTGATAAAATGACTGACATTAAAAGTTCATACTATACGCAAATGTATTAAAAATATATTTTAAAGGAGCAATACCTTCATGAAATTCAAAGCATTCTTTTTAACAATCACCATTCAAAAACGTAAGCTTTCTCAAAGTGAGATTTTGCGTGAGCAACACATTCAAACTATTATGGACGAAGTGAAAGAGCACCAAGCTTCTTATTACAGCCGTCTTTTCTAAATAACTTTTAAAGGGGGAAAAACTAATGAAATTTAAAGTATTCTTTTTAACCATTACGATTCAAAAAACTAAGTTCTCAGACAGTGAGATATTGCATGACCATCAAATTAATAAAGCTATGGAGGATGTAAAAGAACGTCAAAGTCACTACTGTAGCCATCTATAATTCCTTTCGAAAGGAGGAATGTATCATGAAGTTTCACCTATTCTTTTTAACAATTACAATTCAGAAAAAAAACTATTCTGATGCGGAATTAAAACAAGAACAACAATATAAACAGGTTATAGACGAAATTCGAGATCGTAGAAGCAAGTACTACTCTCATCTATAATCTTTTAAAAATATAAAATTTGAAAGGGGTCGATTATGATGTTGCTAGCACGCTGTAAGGAAATGATTTGGATAGTTCAGAGGGATTCCACATAGTTTTATTGGGGCTATATCATACAAGTTTATCGTTATATTTGATATGTAATAAATATATAATAAAAGTTTATGCATACACTTTTTTACATTGATTAACAAACAAAAGATACACCACTTAAAAAGCGGTGTATCTTTCTCAACTTATACTATTTTCGATTACTTCGTTTCGTCTTAAACAATCTCACTAAGTTCGATACAACTGTTTTTGTTACTGCATAAACTGGTACTGCCAAAATCATTCCGATAATTCCCGCAAAGTTACCTACCCCTAAAATTAAAATAATAATTGTTAACGGATGGATATTTAATTTTGAACTCATAATACGCGGTGAAATGATGTTACTTTCAAACTGTTGTACAATTGTTACGATAATAATTACGTACAACGCTTGCATCGGAGATACGAACAGACCTACAATAACAGCTGGTGCTGCACCGATAAATGGACCTAGGTTAGGAATGATATTTGTAAATGCTGCTATAATTCCTAAAACGAAAGCGTACGGTAAATCGATAATTAAATAACCGATAAAAGTAAAAGCACCTACAAATATACAAACGAGCGCTTGTCCTTGAATATATGCAGATAATGTTTCGTTCGTTTCCTTAATGATACGAAGTCCTTCTTCACGGTAAGACTCAGGTAATAGACTAACTGCTTTCCCTGGAAACGCATGTCCATCTTTAAACATATAAAATAAAATAAACGGTACTGTAAAGATAACTAATGCGACGTTCGTTATAATACCAAATAAAGCCGTTGCACTCGACGTAATTGTGTTTGGTATATCCTTTAAGTATTCAATTGCATTTTTTTCAATTGTTTCAATGGAAACATAGTTTTGTGTAGATAACCATTCAAACAATCTATGATGGGATAAATCTTGTATGTATAGTTTTCCCTCTTTAATATAACCGGGCATATTTTTTACTAAATCCATTAACTGTTGCGAGATCGTTGGAACAACTACCCCAACTCCAACTGCAGTTAATGTTATAATAAAAAGATATAACAGTAAAATCGCTAAATTTCTAGGTACTTTTTTATTCTCCAAAAAGACTAACAATGGGTTAAATATGAAGTATAAAAATAACGCGATTAAGATTGGGAAAAACAACGTTGATATGAAGATACCAATCGGTTGAAATAGAAACGATATTTTTGTGCAAATAAATATAATCGCTACAACCATTAGCACTTCTAATGTCCAAAAGTGCACTTTCGATTTCAAAAAAACGTCCTCCTTTAAACTAGCACTTCTCTTCATTGTACCAAAATAAGCAAGAATTTCACATAATATTTTCCTTTACAATATTCCAAAATACCAATAAATACACTACAATGAGATTACATACAAATTTGCAGGTAAAGGTGATAAAAATGACACAATGCATCATATGCAGAAAAGATACGAAAGAACTTAGTGAACAATATGTCATCCCCGAAATATTATGTGGATATTATTTCACAAACTCAATTTGTGATACTTGCCATGAACAAATGACAGCAAATATTGATCGCCCCTTAATTCGGCATAAATTAAGTCAATTTAAGATTGAGCAAATGAAAAAACAAATTGATTCCCCGCTCTATACGAATGAACATGGTGAGGAACTTGCGGCTGCTGAGACAGATGTTGTTGAAGTAAGTGATGAAATACTTTATTCCAATGCATTAATTATGAAACTATGTAAAAAGCACGATATTTCGCTACATAATGAAATTTGGAAAGAAGAACGTGTAACGAAAGTAGCTAGCTCTATTCAACGTGAATTACTTTTAGATAACCGTAAATACAAAATGAGTGTATTAAAAACAGCTTATACTTTCGCTGTCCAAGCTGTTGATGGCTATTTTGAAGATCCAGATGCGATTGTTATTTCTAACATTCTATCAAATGCCGATTTTATGGAATTAAAAGAAAAAAGTATAGTTCGCGATTTAAGTAAAAGTTCTTTATGGAATACATTAAATACAAATAGCGAGAACCATTACTTTATTTTATTAAGTGATAAAGATGGCCTGTTCTGTTTCATTCGTCTATTTGATATATTTGACGTTGTCGTTCATTTATCAGAAAAGAGATATGAACTTTCATCTCCAATTGTCGGCGTAAATGATGTAAATAGGCAGGAATTTTATGTCCAAACTTTAAAACAGTATATGGATGGGCTATTTAAAGAAAAAAAACCTACTATTTAATCGAAATCAGAACATACGGTCTCCTTTCTTGATGAAAAGACACTGTGTTATAATAAGTATGAAAAGAACAATACAATCACATAAACCAATTATTAATTGTAAATAAATAAAAAAGACCAGTGTGCGGCTACACACTAGTCCACGTAACTTAGCAGATTGGATTGTTCATTTATCCTATTTGTTTCTTACAAACAAAACAACCCACATTCTATTGGCATAGGTGGGTTGTTATTTTTTGAGCTTGTCTATTAAAACGACGACGAACGTTAACAATGCAACGAGAAACAGTCCACCCTGCAGTAGCAACGCTATTTCACTCACGTATTATCACCCCCCTCCTATTTGGAGAAGTGATAATTGAACAACCAACCGTACCTTAAGTTACTATTTAATTTTACCATATTTTCTAATAGTTTACGATTAAAACCCGCAAGTGAAATACTTGCGAGTTTTTTTATCCCGTATTAACAGGCAGTAAACAAAATGAAGCAAAACATAGGTGAAACTGCCTGTTAATAGCCGATTGGTTCAACTTTATTTCTCACTATTTTTTTAATGCATATGCATCAGCTATCATTTCACCAACAATTTTATTTTCTTGTTCCTTCTCGTCTTTCAATAAAGGAAATAACAGTTCTGCCACTTCATATGCCTCTTCTAAATGGGGGTATCCTGATAATACAAACGTATCAATTCCTAACGCTTCATATTCTTTTATTCTTTCTGCTACTGTATGCGGATCTCCAACAAGCGCAGTGCCAGCACCACCTCTTACAAGCCCAATTCCAGCCCATAAGTTAGGACTTATCTCTAACGACTCTCTCGTTCCTTTATTTAAATGTGTCATTCGTTTTTGTCCAACTGAATCATATCTTGCAAATGTTTTTTGAGCGAGCTCAATTGTTTCATTATCTACATATTGAATTAACCTTTCAGCCTCTTCCCATGCTTCTTCTTCTGTCTCTCTTACAATTACGTGTAGTCTAATACCAAATCGTACGTTACGCCCCTTCTCTTCCGCAAGTTTTTTTACTTCATCTATTTTCTCTTTCACTTGCTCTGGTGGCTCTCCCCAAGTTAAATATACATCACTATGTTCAGCCGCAACTTCTTTACCTGCAGCGGACGATCCGCCAAAATAAATTGGTGGATACGGTGTTTGAACCGGAGGAAATACAACTTTACTCTCCGTAACTTTAATATGTTTTCCTTCTAAAGAGATTGTTTCACCTTGTAATACTGACTTCCAAACCTTTAAAAATTCATCTGCAACTTCATATCTTTCATCATGTTCAAGATACAATCCATCACCTTGCAATTCAACAGGATCTCCTCCAGCTACTACATTAATAAGTAATCTCCCATCTGAAATTCTATCAAATGTAGATGCCATCCTCGCTGCAACTGTCGGTGACATTAACCCTGGTCTAACTGCTACTAAAAATTTTAATTTCTCTGTCTCAGCCGCAAGAGCTGATGCTAACACCCATGGATCTTCACAACCTTGACCAGTTGGAAGTAATACACCAGTATATCCTAAATAATCAGCTGCCTGTGCAACTTGCTTATAATAACCATATTCAGCTGCTCTTCCTCTTTTTTTCGTTCCTAAATATCGACCATCTCCATAAGCCGGAATAAACCATAATAATTCCATATCTTTACACACCCCTTATTTATTTTGAAACGTATACTAACATACTCTATATAAATTACCCCTAATAATTTACCCCACTATTTGCGGGCAGTAAGATCCCGATTGGCGAGGGCTGATAATCAGTGGGGGATGTCCCCTACTGATTAAAGTTTCACTTTATATGTTAATTCCCTGTCTCTCCTTTAAAATTATCTCGCCATCTTAAAAACTTCACTTCTAGTAAACGTACGAGTGAATCAGAAAACTTTCCAACGAATGCAAAAATAATAATGCCGACAAATACGATATCTGTATTTGAAAATTGCCTAGCATCCATAATCATATAGCCGATACCTTCTGTAGACCCCATAAGTTCTGCTACTACTAAACTCACCCATGCAACTCCTAATGATAATCTTGCTCCGAGTAATAGGTTCGGCAATGCTGCTGGTAAAATTAATTTTGTAATTAATTTTCTTTTACTAAACTCTAACACTCTGGCAACATCGAATAACTTTGAATCTACACCTCGTATCCCTAAAAACGCGTTTACGTATAGAGGAAAAAATGCACCGTCCGCAATTAATAATACTTTCGATGTTTCTCCAAAACCGAACCATAATACGAAAAGTGGCGCAACAGCTAAATGAGGTACAGTTCTTAACATTTGTACAGATGGATCTAAATATTGCTCACTTTTCGTTGAAAATCCAACAATCGTTCCTAAAATAATTCCTAAACTCCCGCCGATAAAGAAACCAGCCGCAGCCCTAAATACACTGATACTTAAATGACCGAATAACTCTCCTGTTTTAATAAGTTCTTGAAAAGCTAGTAATATATCTAATGGCGTTGGTAAAACTGTTTTAGAAACTAAATCGAATACGCCGGCTAACTGCCAAATAATTAATACGATAATCGGTATAGTAATCGGTCTTACTAGCACTTTTACATTCGTCTTTCGCACTTTCTTTACATTGTTTTTGCCAATCGTTATACTCGCCCTTTTCATAACAGCTTTCGTATTCTCCAATTTACAAAACCTCTTTTCATTTCGCCTTTAATGCTTTTTCTACGAAAGAATTATCTACAACTTTATCTGTTTTGATTTCTTTCTTTATAGAGCCGAGCTTATATTGAAAATCCGCTGTCTTTTGCTGTTCGGCTATTATTTCTTTCGTTACCGGAACTAAAATTGGTTTGTCGTGATCAAACACTTCTTTTACAATTTCTTCATCTATCTTCTTTGCAGAAGTATATATTTTTATCGCTTCATCTAAGTTTGACTCTTGCCATACACGTGCTTTTTCATAAACTTTAAGGAATTTCTCAACTAATTCTGGATGTTCCTTCGCAAATTTTGTTCTCGCAATTAAAAACTCTGGTGAAGAAACATTTAATCGTTCACCATCTGCAATAACCTTTGCCCCTTTATTTAACGTATGTAGTGAAATGAATGGATCCCAAATGGCCCATGCATCTACTGATCCGGATTCAAATGCCGGCTGCGCTTCATCTGGTTGCAGTTGAATGACATTTACATCTTTCGCATTTATACCTTCTTTTTCTAATGCTCGATATAATAAATTAAATGCGCTACTTCCTTTTGCTACTGCAATTTTTTTACCTTTTAAATCTTTTACACTCGTAATCTTGCTATCTTTTTGTACAAGAATCCCTGTTCCTTTTCTCGCATAACTTGTATTAGCAATTGCAGTAAATTCAATACCTGCAGCTTGCGCTGAAATAACTGGGGAGTTCCCCACTTCACCAAAATCCAACCGATTTGATGCGATTGCCTCAAAATAAGGAGGTCCGCTTTGAAACTCTGTCCATTTCACCTTAACTCCTTCTTTTTTTAACTCCTCTTCAAACCACCTTTTTTTCTGTGCCAGTAAGAGCGGGCTTATTCCTTGCTGTATACCAATTTGTATTGTTACCTCTTCTTTCTTACTACTTGCAGTGTTTTTTTCACATCCTAATAAAAATAAAGATATAACTAATGCAAAAGAAAGAACCTTACATTTTTTATACATATATAATCCACCCTTTTCCTATATACTTGTTTGAATCAGTCCCCCGTGTTCAAACTGATGTAGCACCTTCGTTCGAAGTTGTTGGAACGATTGAGAAGTTTTATTTCGCGGATAAGGCAAACTATTTTCAATAACTTTATGTATTTTCCCAGGCTTTGCACTCATGATGATAATTCGGTTTGAAAGATATATCGCCTCGTCTATATCATGAGTAACAAATATCATTGTCGTTTTCTTTTGTTCCCAAATGTTCAGCAGCACTTCTTGCAAATGACTTCGAGTAAAAGCATCCAGTGCCCCAAATGGTTCATCAAGTAATAATACATTCGGATCTCTTAATAAAGCCCTCGCAATCGCAACACGTTGTGACATTCCGCCTGAAATTTCTTTCGGATATGATTTTTCAAAACCATCCAATCGAACGATTTCAACCCATTCCTTTACCTTGTCTTTTACATACTTATCTTTTAACGACAGATCTGCAGCAACATTTTCTTCAACTGTTAACCACGGAAATAAACGATGTTCTTGAAAAATAAAACCTTGTTTTTTACTCTGTTTTACAATTTGCTCTCCATCGATGATAACTTCACCTTCAAATTCGTTATCTAACCCCGCAACAATTTTCAAAAGCGTACTTTTCCCACAACCACTCGGTCCGATTACAGTGACAAAATCACCTTTCTCTAATTGAAAATTAATATCTTCTAATACTTGAACCGTACCAGTTTGTTTCGAAAAATATTTTGATACCCCATCAATTGAAACAGTCACTTCTTCCCCTCCTTGAAATGATTCATTTAAATGAATAGATTCAGCATTTGTATAATAAAAAAACCAAAGGCATTTTATCAATAGATAAAATGCCTTTGGTTTCTCCAATCAGCAATACGTTATAGAATTAACTACATATTATACAAATATTTCCGATAAGTCAACTAGGTTTTAATGAACGATATTTATTTTTTTATAAAGAGTAGCAGTTTCTGAAATGATTTTTGGAATTGACTCTTGAATTGTGTTTTTGACTGTATGAAGAGCCTTTTCTACATACCCGTCTTCAAATTGTTCTAACGACTCAGGTAATTCATCCTCATCCAATATAAAAAATTCTCCACTTGGAAGTATCATAATATCAAGGATTAAATCTTCAAAGGATACCACTTCATCCGTTATACATGTATTCTTTACAATATTAAAATACGAACCTAGATACCCCCCATCCTGATCTCTCCAAACGTATAAATTATATGGAAGATTTACCCAGTAATATGCAACTGTATAACTTCCTTTCGGGATTGTTAACTTCTTATCGTTTGCTGCCATTGTAAAAGAATACTGTACTTCATGATATAAAATAATTTTGTCCTGCTGCGCTTCTATTAGTAAACAAGCATGATCTATGGTTGTACCATCATATCGGATTTTTCTTTCAATAATTTCAATGTCTGACGTACGTAAGCAACTCATTTTTTATTTCCCCTTTTATCTTAGTTCTTTCATTATATCCCTTTATATTTCCACTAAGAAAGCGTCCAGTCAATTCATTCATTTTTTTAAGTTAATATTTATATAATCTCATTTTCTACTTCACAAAAAAGCCCCTTCTAAATTAGAAGGAACTCCAGTATTATTATTATTTTATAACCCATGATTTGTAAGCCTTTACTTCTAAACTGAACTTAGATTCTTTTAACCACTCTACAGCACTACATACAAGAGGAGATGAATTATCTTCAGTAATACTTTCTATTGGAATCCATCTAGCTCCTAATGAATCTTGCTCTTCAAATTGTTCCGGTACTTTGAATTCACCTCCGCACCTTTCTACAAAGTAAAAAACTGCGATATGATGTACATGTGTGTACTCATTAAATTTTGATGGAAATTGAAAATCAATTGTACCTACTTGTTTTACTACCGTTACATTTAGCCCAGTCTCTTCTTTAATCTCTCTATGAAGTCCAGCTAATAATGATTCTCCATCTTCTAAACTACCACCAGGTAGATCATTACGATTTCTATATGGACCTTTAATTTTATCAATTACTAATAAATTATTGTTTTCGATACAAATGCCATACACACCAAACGCACGATGAAAATTAGTAGCATTATTCATGCTTCAACTTCTCTATAACCGCATCATAAAATTTCCGTTCCTCATCAACATTTAAGTGAACATGACTTACTGTTTTAGAAAATCCATATAACAATTGTGCTTTCACTGGCTCTTTTAGCGTTATTTCAAATGTTGGAGGTTCTTTTATAAATTCCATCACAGTTGCGTCAAGAACCTCTTTCTCTTCTTCTTTCTTTAAAGGTTTGCCTTTATAAAACGCAATTTTATCAATTTGTGTAAATGGTATAACAATTTTCTTTCCTAATCCGATTTGAATGATTACTCGTTCTTCTGTAACAATAATTGGATTTTTACGCATTGCTTGTATTTCAGCTAAAAAATAAAACATTGCGTATGCGTTTAAAATAAGTAAAATCCATGCTACTACTGGATTCCATTGATGAAGTAAATAATGAAAACCAATACTTTCTATTATGGTCGCATGAATGATCATGATATATACACCTATTGCACCGGTCTTTTTGTGATATGAGTATACGGATTCACCTTCCGGTACTTTTATATGCCACGATAAAAATGCATAATAGATTAACTTACACTCTGTTACAATGATATCTACTAATTTATTTCTTTTTATAGTAGCATCAAACGCTGCATCAATCGCATAAGAAAATGAAGAATATTCTCTTCTATATTCTTTATATCTTTTGATTGTATTAGGAAGCACTTTAACGATTTTATACAACAGGAATAGTTCTAGACCTACAAAAGCAATTTCTCCCGCAACTATAATATAAGAAACGTTTGAAAAAGCTTGTAAATAGTCACTTGGAATAATAAATCTCGCAAATATATATCCAGCTATTACGACAGGAAATATATACGTTAGCGAGTATCTTTTTTGAATAATAAAGAAATATGTAATAATCGGAATTACAAACATACAATCTAACAAAGAACCAAGCACTACTTCTTTCGGAGCGGCTGGTACAATCGGAAGGGCATACAATAAATAGTTTGATAACAAGATGAAAGATACGAGTCCAATCCAAATGCCTTTTCGCCTTCGTGATAGTGTGGCATTCATACGTTCACTCCTCTATTTAAAAACCTCGTTTAAATGATCTTTATAAAATGTAATCGCACGTTCAAATTCTTTAACTTCGTCTACTTTTATAACCGTTTCAAGTAATAATTTCATCGCGGATTCATGATCGTTAACGTTATATTTTGCTAATGATAAAAATACTTTTATCACGTCATTATCCGGAAACTGCTGCAAACCTGTTTCTAAAACTGTAATTGCTTTGTCATACTCACCTATACAACGATATGTACTTCCAAGACCGATATATGCACCGCAAAGTGACTCACCATCAAGACCATTTGCAATTGCCTGTTCATAATACGGCACAGCGTCTGTTTCAAGTCCCATTACATCATGTATCCAGGCACATTGAAAAAGCACTTCTGCATCCCGCGTAAAATTGGTTAACCCCATTAGTATCTCTCTAGATTGCGCATATTTCTTTTCATTTCTTAGTTTAATCGCTTGCTTTAATAAATGTTCCATAGAATCCACTCCTCACCAATTATTTTATGTATCCATCTTGAATGGTTAACGTTTGTGTAAAAGTAAAATTCCCATAAATTAAAGTTTCGCTTACCTATATATACTATGCGGATTCACTCTTATCCAAATACTTAAAATTATAAAGCAGTAATGTGATTACATAGTACCTCTAACCTTTTGACAATTTCTTTCGCCGTTTCATCTTTCCCATTACATAACTTCCCTTTACCGTCCTGTCCAATTACGTAGTGCACCGCTCCACGTGAATATAAAGAATGTGGTGAATTTGCAATCATTACATTTGCCTTAGATTCTTTCATTCTATTTTTCGCTCTTTCAAACAATTCTTCTTCATTTACATCACTTTCAAGTTTAAAGCCAACGAGTACGGTTTCTGGATCCCACTCTTTTATTTGCTTTAATACTTTTGGAGCCTTTTGAAAATGAATAATTGGCGCTATATCACTTGAAATTTTCCCATTCATATTAAGAACATTACCATCTTGATCACAAATTTTGTCTACAACCCAATCTGATCCAGCCGCTGCCATAATGACCGCATCGACTTTTTCATGTGTAATTATACTTTTCATTTTATCTTGTAAATCAACAATTCCTTCAAATGGGTGTAATTCTAATTGATTGTTTACATCGTTCGGTTTCTCAGCGAAATAACCGTGTAAATATATAACATGTGCTCCTTTACTTATAAACTCTTCAGCGATTATTCTACCAATTGTTCCTTTTGCCATATTCGTATGACCACGCACTTGGTCCCATTTCTCTAAACAACCACCACTCGTAATTAATACCTTTTTCCCCTTCATTGTAACCATCCCTTACTGATTTTTCTTACGAAACCATTCTGTTCCAAAGTCAACTATATCTCGTTGCTTCATAAGACGGCACGTTGCATTTCCTATTTTTCCATTTGTTACAGTTCCTTTTCGCTCAAACTCTACACCGATTTCTAAAAACTTATCAGAATCGTAATCCATATCAACAAACTCTTTCCATACTCTTGCACCATTCTCTATAATTGGTGCCCCTACTTTTATTAACTCACATGCACCAGTACGTACTTCAGATAAATGTACAGACGTATTGGAATCATATCCAACACCAATTAATAATATGTATCCATCTAAATCGTATATTTTTCTTAATGGAGATTCCTCTCCTAAACTCATTGATAGCGACTGATTCATCGTTATTTCTTCCGCATGTTTTCCCCATGCAGCAAAACTTCCTAATGGATGGTTGCTACGTACTACATTCGGATATGTACGAAAACATTCAACTACTTTTCCCATTGCCCTTGTTGGTGTTATATGTGGCTCAAACGCCGGGACGTTATCTCGAATAATTTGCCACCATTCTTCAGGTACAGGTGGTCTTGACCAATGTTTCGGATCAGATAAATCCGAAGATTGAGTTGGCATAATAATTGTTCCCTCTTCCGTAATAACTTTCATTAACGCCTCTACTACCGCAACGGCTCCGCCAGATACCCAGCCAATAGAACTGAGCGAAGAATGCACAATAACCGTCATTCCTTTTTCTAACCCTAATTCTCTTAAATCATTTGTAATTGTTTTGATTGTATTTGGCAATTGTGTACTTGCCACTATGTCATTCATTTTCACGATTGTTCCCCCATTTTTTAAAACTAATACATACATATATTATCATATTTTTCTTAATTTTTAACTTAATCATTTCTGTCACTTCAAAAAAAGGTTATAAATTCACATGCATAATAATCAAATGACAATATATCGATCTCAAATAATAATAGCAGATAAATAAAAAAACTTTATTCTCTTTTCTACTATTTGAACTAATTTGCTTAATTACATACGTTTTTTCAGTATGAAGAAAAATAAAAGTGATACGTCAAAACAATACAAACACTATATATAAACGAAAGAGCCCATCACAACTGATAAGCTCTTCCGTTTCATTTACCCTTCAATTGTAACCCCTGTAAACATCGATAAGTTTCCCGTTATTTTCTCGCCTACACGTAAAAATAACCCTGCGGCTCTCCCGCTAATACAGTGTGAACCAATTAATAGTTTACCAGTATACGGACCATCCCATGTGTCAATTGTATAGTCAGGCATTTCTATGTATTGCTGATATATTTTTCGTTGTTCAAAGTAATACTTCGTTTTATCTTCAGCCAATAGTTCATCATTTTCGTATATAGATACTCCTCCGCCTTCACGGCCGTATAAAGGTTTAGAAACATATGATTCATTTCTTTCTATAAACGGTTTATTTGTAAAATATGTTGGTAAGAAGTAGTTCTGAATGATTTCTCGCTCTTCTTTCTCAAAGAAAACTCCCTCTTCGAACAGTTGCCAAATTAATGCGAGTACACTTTTATTTTGCATAAGAAAAGCAGCAGGTGGATTAATAATTTTCACTCTTCCTTGCGCTATATGATCTAAAAGCTGAAGTCCAATTCTTTTCCCATTTTTATCGGTATCTGAAACTAAATATTCAATTGGATATAGTCTATATAAATAATGGATTCGTTCGCCACTTGGCGTATATATACCATCATCTGTAACGACGATATCTTGTATTCCTATATAGTCTGTTGATTGATCTAAGCAATAGCTTCTTAAAAATTGAACTGTTTGATGATCTTCATCGTGCCAATCATAACTAGTAAAATATATCGTCTCTTCAGGACCTATATTATAGTCATGTTTAATTTGTTCCCACGCCTGCACAATATGCTCTTCTATATGATTTGGGTGATTCACGTCGTGATAACGGCATAACACTTCATTTGCGACAGACGGCTCTAAATAACCTGTTGGTGTGTCACAATTTACTTCTATTAACTTTATATCTTCACCATTTACGATAAAGTCAAACCTTGTAAAATATGAAAACAAACCAATATGTTTCATTCTCGCAATTTCCCACGTTTCAGCTGGAAATCCTAGTTTTTGAAAATCTTCTGTTGTATTGACAATATATTGATACGTTCTATATAACACGTACATAACTTCCTCTGTCGCTTTTGAAATAGCAGTATAAGTTTTTACTGGCATACGATACATACCTGTTGCCATATATTGATTCCATTCTTCATTTTCTAATAGACTCGGCCATGTAAAACCATTCCGACCAGCCTCTTCCGCAAGTGAAAACCATACTTTCATATACTCTTTCTGCTCTTGTTCTGTATACATGATCCTATTATCCTTTCGTGTTATGATCCGGCTGGCGCTTTTGCGTTTCCAATTCCACTTGAACCAGAATTCACTTTCGGCGTTTGAGTAGTAGATGATTTCGGCGTATTTGTATCTGGCGTCACCTTATTTGAGGAATTGGGCTGTTGTTTGTTTAAATCTACTTTATTGGAAGAATTATTGTTGTTACTGTTAGTTCCACCGTAGTATCCTCCACCACCGCTGCCACCAGTTCTACTTTGGTCTTTTTCACGATATGGAATAATATTATTTGCATACGTTTTTTTCATTACATTGGGTTTTGCTGAATAATTCATATTTGAAGTTCTGCTTGCTAATAAATATCCCGCTACGAATGGCAGTATCGGTAAATGTGAGTTTTCATTATACGATGAAAACGATGGATTAATTTCCTTGCATAACTCATCATTTTCTACATTTTCATTGGTAGGAGTTTTATCATCACAATGTAAAGTTTCTTGTTCATTTCCTTGTTTTCCACCATCCGTTTTAACAGCAGTACTTTCTTGTTGAGCAGTATCTTCTTCATAATCGCCACATCCAGTTAATAAAAAAGATGATACCCCTATTGAAGTAGCAATTTTTATAAATTTACTTTTATCCATTCTCATGTGTTATACACCTAATTTCTTTTATCTATATTTTTCCAGATACCTTTATTATATAATGTAAATCTTACTTTTTTCAAACTATACCTTAGATGCACATTTGCATATTTTATGCTTTTTATTCCATGAATAAAAACAAACTATCATTAGATTATAATTTTATTTATAGACTATAATAAATTGAAAGACAACCTAATACCTGGGTCGTCTTTCAATTGTTTTATTTTTATATATTAAACGTCTCAATAAAATCTCTAATGGTCCATTCAGATTGTTTTTCTCCATTATTGTAGCTAATATGACAGACAATATCCAAATACTTATAGCTATCAATGCAGCAAGAGCGTTACTTACATGCCCTCCTAAATCAAATGCTACAGGTGATAAAAGTATAACAAGCAGTGCCTCATTCAAAACAAAAAATGTTAATGAGCGCTTTCCCAAAGCAATTAATGAAAGGCTAAAGTACCCTAGATTTTTCAATCTACTCCCTATTATACCGAAACCCGTTGCATATGCTAATCCTCCAACAATTCCAGTTAAAATATGGATTCCATTTATCATTCCAGCTGTAAATACACTTGGATACCATAAAGTCCCTATAAAAGATAGAGGCAAAGCACCTATTAAGGAAATTGCTAATCCTATAATTGTTATATAATATAATTTTTTCAAATTTTGCTCTGGTTTTATTAATAACTGATATCTAGCAATCCACAAACCAAGAATTACCGAAGGAAGAATTGGGAACATAAAATGGATGAGAACAGGTATAACAGGAAAGAAAAGTAATCGTAACATTGTAGTACTTAGATACGTGTCTTTTGCTGAAACATCTGGTGAAAAACCGTAATCGCCTATTGCTTGCATATTAAATCCCCATATTATTGGGATAAAAATGATATACAATATAGTGATAATCGTAAATGTTCGAATTAATGTTTTCATTTTACACTTTAATAGCGGGCTAACAAGAAGCCCGGCTATACCATAGGCCATAAGAATATCTTGTCCTCCAATTAATACTGCTAACACAACCCCAAACAGTATTAAATACCAAGAGCGTCTTCTTACTATTTTTACAGCATGATTTTCATTTTTCCCTTTTGATATTTGCCCTTCGAGTGCTAGAACCAAACCGTAGCCTAATAATACGGCAAACATCGCTCTTGCACGGTTATCAATTATGAATATACCAAAAAGGTTTACAATTTGATCAAAGAAACTTCCGCTTTCCACCCTATGCATAATTCCAGGATCTGCAGCATACAAGTAAAGCGGTGCATGGGCAAGTACGATTAATAGTAACATAGTACCTCTTGCTAAATCTAATGAGACTGCACGCTTCTTCTCAATTGTTACATTATTTATTGATTTACTCATATTTTACTTCCTTCCTTAGCATCAACTAACCATTCCGACCTTTCTTACATTTTTGTCAAAAACTAATAACTAGTTGCTATTAAAATTAAAACAAATAAAGTGAAACTTTAAGCAGTGGCGGTTTCGTTCATCACCCACTAATTATTATTCCGTACCAATCGGGCTTTTACGAGCTTCAGGGCTTCCACCTAGCTTCCTTACTCCAGCCAAATTTTGAGGTGGGAGTTTTACTGTCCACAAATAGCAGGATACATATAAAACGAACTATTTCTTCAAATCCTATTCCGGATATTATATTCTAAGATGATTTTAATATGTTTTATTTTTAAAATACACATGAAATCTTTCAATCCCCGGATATCTTTCTCCTAAACTTTTAACCTGAAAACCAATTTTTTCATAAAATTCTACTGCCTCATTGTCTGTCTCTGCTTCTATATAAGTTAATTGAAGCATTTTTACTACTTCTTTTATCATTTGTAACGCAATTCCTTTATTACGATATTGTGGAGCGACTGCTATGTGACATATTCTCGCTTTATTTGCTCCGATTATTTCAATACCTATACAAGCCTCTTCTTCATATCTGTACAAAGTCCCTTTATTACTCTCATAATATAAAACTGCTTTCTTTAAGCTAGTTTCACTTGGCCCGACTGCATACTGTAACACATTTAAAATTGGATCTTTCACAATTTGTTCCACGCGTTGCAAATTCATTTCTACATTCCTTTCCATGAAAAAAGATTAGCTCTTTCTATAAAGAGCTAATCTCATTACGCTGTTATTTTTTCTTCTTTTTTCACAACGACCGCTACATAACTATGTAGTATCATTCCGACAATAACAAGACTCATTCCGATCCAAGATAAAGATGACGGAATTGGCGCAGATAGTAAGATAAGCTCTCCGACTAGCGCAAATAAAACTTCACCGGACTGTGTTGCTTCTACTGTTGCTAGTTTTTGTGGATCATCTTTTACAAGATCTGTCGCAAAGAAGAATAGTACTGTCGCGATTAAACCAGAACTAACTGCTACAATAAAACATTGGAAAACTTGGCTACTTGACGGTAATCCGCCTGTTGATACTTCATAACCAGATAGTAAAAACCAAAATGGTAAACTTGCTAATGTCATACCGAGAACTCGCTGGAATACATCTAATTCGCCTTTACAAACTTGCATCATTTTTCGATTTCCAAGAGGATACGCAAACGCTGCAATAAGTACAGGAACTACACATAAAACGGTTTCTCGAATTCCTAATGAAGAAGCATGTTCTACTTGCATGAGTACAACACCGCATAAAATAACCCCAGACATAACTAATTCCTTTATTGGAAGTTTTTTATGTAATGGATCTACTGCAAAAAATGGTGTTAACAAAATTCCTGCGACAATCGTAATTTGCCAAGTTGATGCAACAAGCCAACCAGGTCCAAAAGCTCCGGCAAAACTAAGTGGTGCATAGAAGAGACCAAATCCAACGATACTCCACACTAACCATTCTTTCGGATTATTTTTCATATATTGAAAGAGTTGCTTTAAGTTCCCTCTATACATGACAATAAGTAAAAGCATTGGAACCATAAAGTAGTACCGTAATGAAGCACTCCAAATCCAGCTTCCACCTTCTAAGTCCATCGCCCGGTTTAAAACAAAGGTAAAGGCAAAGAAAAATGATGCCAATATCCCTACTGCAATAGCTTTCATTATAAAACCCCTTGTTTAGTTTCTTCTTATACTATACAACAAATTAAATATAATTAAAATTCGAAATCTTTATCTCGCATCTATTCTAGCTCTATATAGTTTTCTTAACTGACTAATATGAGCTTGATGGTACCGATTATGATCGGCTATATGCCATATTCCCCACCTTATAGTCGCAGTTTCTCCCTTCTCATAAAAAACTTCCCTTGTTAAATCATTTTCTGTTAGTTTCATACACTCCTCATAAAACATATGTTGCACCGCTTCATAATCTTGCATTAATTCTTGTAATTTATACTTTCTTAAACTAGGCAATACTCCCATTTCATTCAACATTGGTCCATATTTATTTTCAAGTGTCGGTGGAACTTCCTCTCCTTTTAAACGGTACACCCAGTGTAAATCGACTATTGCTAAATGCTGAAGTAGTTGCCCAATACTATTTTCATTATTTTCTGACCTTTTGAAGGACAGTTCTTTCACATCAGTACCTTCTACTAACTTTTGCAATCGTATAAATGTATCAGTAACCGTCGCATACAAAATCGCTACTTGCGGGTTCATATTTTTTTCTAAATGGAGATCTTTCATACTAAACTCCCTCTATTAAAAGAACAAGACCATATGTTCATCATCACTATACACACCATTCATCTTTATAGCTCTCTTTTCAATCCCATACGTTTTAAAGCCCATTGATTCATACAATTTTTTTGCTGGTTCGTTTGTAGATACAACACCTAAGTTCAATTGTTCTAAGCTCATTTCTCTTGCTCTTTCAATTCCCTTTCGTATTAACTCACGTGCAAGACCACTTCTTCGATTGCTTGCATCTACATACATCGCAACGATATGACCTTTATGTTTATACGCCTCTTTCTCTTCTGTTAGTAAAGTAACCACTCCAACTAATTGATTCTTTTCATTAAAAGCACCGAATGTACAGCTAGTAGTAGCTGTTAAATTATTTTCCACTCGCTTAATAGGATTTTCTTGACGAATCGCCTCTTCATAAGTTGTTACAAATGCCTCTGGATTTACTTGTAATGCCTGTAAACGTAACTCCCAATATTGTTTTGCATCTTCTTTCGTAAGTAATCGAATCATATTTCTCCAGCCCCTTTAAGTTAACATAATATTTTTATAAACTACTATTTATAGATTCGTATTCTTCTCTTAACATACTATAACGATAACGATGAATGAACTTTCCTTGACGTAATCGATCATTTCTCATTAATCCTTCACAAACAAAACCAGCCTTTTCATAACTCTTTCTAGCTTGAAAATTATCTTCATCTACACGTAGCCAAACTTTTTCTAATTCAAATTCAATGAATGCCAGATGTAACATACTATATAAACCTGCTAATCCATATCCTTTACCCCAATACTCTTTATTACCAATTGCGATTCCCAGTTCTGCATTTTTATTTGTTTTATCAAAGTTTTTAAGATCTACCCATCCAATATGTATGCCGTTTTCTGTAGTGATAGCTCTTTGTTCATAACCATTTTTTCGATTTATACATGCTTCAATCCACTTTTTCGTATCTTCACGAGTGAACGGTGGATATTGATCCGGTACAACTAAATGATTTGTCACTTCTTTATCTAATGACCATTGATATCGCTCTTCTACATCATCTAGTGTCAGTTCTCTTAATTGAACGATTGGTACATTCATTATGCTATCCCCTTTTTATTTTCCTATAGAAAACCCTTCGAACATTCTTCCTCCATACTGTTCTAGCGTTTTTTCTACAAAAGTAATTAAGTTTCTTTTCTCACCCGTTGTATAAAAATGATCGAACGCCTCTACAAATTGATCTGCGTAATGTTCATCATATTTTCTAAGTACCCTTATAAACCATTTTGAACTTCCAAGCCATTTCCCATTTACTCTTAATATATATTCATGTAATAAATCAGCTAATAAATTCGCGATAAACAATTCTTCTTCTCTTTTTGATGCACCAATAAAATCGTCCAAAGTATCCGTAATAAAATACCGTTTTTGCTTCATCATTTCTTCAGTCCATTTAGCTGGCCCTTTATTTAGTAAATCATTTGCTTCTCTTTTTAATTTCTCAACAATTTCATTTTCTCCTTTTAATACAATACCCTCTGAAACTAATTGTGGTAACGAAGGTCTCCCTCGGTCACAATCCATTTTAAAAAAGGTTTTACACGTTTCAAAATTATGTACAAACACTTCAACAGGCCATCCATTACTATAGAAAGATTCTCTAAAACAAGACGGTAAATTTTGATCAACTATAACAATGTCAAGATCAGATGTTTTTGTCGCTTCTCCTCTTACAACGCTTCCTCCCAGTAAAGCTACATCACAATTCGGAAATTGTGATGTAATTATACTTTGTGCTGCTTCCATTGGTTTCATAACCGTTCCCCTTTTCTTATTTCACTTTCTTTTTTTCAGCTCTTTCTCTCGCCTTTTGTATATACGGTTCTGCGTCTGGTGTTTTGCATGACGTTGCCCCGTGATCAACTTGTACTTTCCCAATTTCACGTGCAATTTCAATCGCTTTTCTCTCAAAGTCTTCATTACGAATTCCTATCGCGATTAAAGCACTATTCATCGCTTCTTTTTTTCTATTTTTTTCATTATGTATATTTGCTTTAATCTCTTCTAGATACGGAGTGAAGAATTCATCATGTAACGTTTTATTTTTAATCGCTATATTTGCTAATAGAGACCATCCTGCTCTTCCAATCCATTCATCATCAGACTTTGTCCATTCTTCCATTCTTTCTATCGCGATTGGCGACGTACAAATAGCCGTCATCAAAACGTCCATTAAACAATAATAATCAACTTCCTGTACCCATTTGTTTAGCTGTTCTGTCGTAACTTGCTTTGGTTCTAAAATCATTGTTGCTAAAGTCATTGCATCCATATTTTTTGTTTTCCATAATGAAATTGCTAAATCATGATTTTTTTTTATCTTCTTTTTTAACAATTTTAAATTGGCAAAACTAACTCCGAATAGTGGCTCTTTCGCTCCGTGGTTTTTATACGTTTTACGATTTTGTTCTGTTCCATATTTCTCTAGTTGCTGCATTACTTCTTCAAGTAACATATGCCCACCTCTTTATCTTTTATGTTGACTTCATATATGTATGTACGATATATTCTACATTACTTTTTAGTTTTCCTATATTTATTTCTTTAAATACGGTATGTGAAATTTTAAAGTTTCTACAGATAACTAACACAACCACGAAAAACCTGTACATTTTACATATACAGGTTTTCATTTCATCAATTTTCCAAAGTATAAGAAATAGAATATGAAAGAACTTTTATTTATTCGATTTTCTCTATATTTGTTGTAAGCTCTTTACATCTGACCACTCTTCTATAGACACTGCGTCCGGAAAAACTGTAACTACATTAAAATTCGCACCTTTTTCTTTTCCAATTTGTTTAGCAGCTAATAAATTCGCTGCCGCAGACGTCCCTATTTTCATACCAGTTTCATTATAAAAACGTGCTATTTCATACAAAAAGAGCTTCTTTATTCAAATGCGTTCATAAGTACAATTCTCCAACCATCTGGATCCTCTATTGTGGTCCCTTTCTCTATCCAATACGGATTTTCTGGTTCTACCTCATGATAGCCCATATTACTTAATCGATTCACTATTTTTTCAATTTCATCTTTATTAGGCATATAAAAAACTAGTAAATTATCTTTTGTCGGTGCCGGACATGGACTTCCATTAACATGCGTTGTAAACTCCAAATGATACTCGGCATCCGGTAATCCAAACATAACTCCATCATATCCTTCATGATTGTGAAATTCTCCTATACGCTTTAATCCTAACCCCGTCTCATAAAAACTTATAACTTCTTCAAATTTATCTGTTGGTCTTGCCATTCTAAATTGAACCCAATTCTTCATGCAAAACTCCTCCTTTTCATTTTCCAAAGCTTTATAGTAATCATTATAGGTTACATATATTTCCTTTCATATCCCTCATTAGTGTGAGAACTACCTAAGTTGAAAGACCTATTAGTTTATAAATAGTAGGTCTTTAGTATTAAATTCATATAAAAGTAGTTATGTAAATATTGAGATGAAATAAATAGTTCTTCCGATAATATCAAATGTTCCCCAGACCAAAATTTAATTTTTTCTATACCAATATTTTAATAGAAAACAAAAATATTCGAATCAATAATTGGAATGAAAATGAAATGCTACGAAAGTATGATTAGTCCCCTTTCATTTTGATATCGATTCCCCTAAAAACCACCTACATCATTATTAGAAGAACCAAATTTGATTCTTGAAAATTTTCATAATAAACATTAAAATCACCCTGTTTTTTCAAGACTGCAATTGATACAAAATCTTGCATATTTTTGAACAAACTTTTTTGCACTTGTAAAAAAGTTTTTTTGCAATTACCTCCCTATAATTGCTAATATAGTAGAGTAGAACTTTTATAGAGAGAAGGAAAATTATGCACAATGGAATTCGAATGACAACTTTAGTAAAAAGGGCTATGTTGATTTGCGCGGGGGTATTATTTACATACGAAGCAGCTTTAGGATCAGCACATATTGCTCTAGCAAGTACAGAGGATGAAGCAAAATCTGTTCAACTTGTAAGCGAAATTCAATCATCTCTTGCACCGAAAGAAGCTCCAAAACAATATAACGGGCAAGTTAGAAAAGTCGCTTATTTAACATTTGATGATGGTCCTGGAAAATACACAGCTGAGCTTTTAGATATGTTAAAGAGAGAAAATGCAAAAGCAACATTTTTCCTAATTGGTTCAAACGTAAAAGCATTCCCTGATCTTGTAAAACGTGAAGATGCTGAAGGCCACTACGTTGGGATGCACAGTATGACTCATAACTACAAGAAACTTTACACAGAAGGTCATTACGTAGATGAAATGAAGGAAGACCAAGGCTTAATCGCTGGCGTTCTAGGTAAATCACCAGTATTAACTCGTCCATCTTACGGTTCAATGCCAGGATTAAACGAAGCTCTTCGTAACAAAGTTGTAGAAAATGGCTTGAAAGTTTGGGATTGGACAATTGATTCTTTAGACTGGAAATATAACAAAATGCCTGTTGACGCTGCATCAGCTAAAATTGTCGAAAACGTTCTAAATGGTGCTAACAAACCGACAGAAGTTATTCTTATGCACGACATTCATCCACAATCCGTTAAAGCAGTACCTGGAATTATTAAGGGGCTGAAAGAAAAAGGATATGAATTAGAAAGTTATAGTGAGAACGAACACTTCCCATTAAACTTCTGGCACGATAATCGTATGTAATGAAAAAGACTCTATTTCCTCTAGTAGGTTATTGAGTCTTTTTTTATCGCATTGGGTATTACTTCTCGTATATTCAATTCAACTCCCTCCTTCCCTTATATGAATAGAAATTAAGAATCACATTAATTTAACTTAAAAACATATCATGTTATACTATAGGCTAGTTTAAATGAGTAGGTGTCACATGATAGTATATACAGTTCAAACTGAAACAGCATGGAAACAATTTAAAAAACTTGGTTATTTAGAAGGAAGTAAAGAAAACATCGATCCCGATTTTATATATTCATACGATTGGATGGTACGTGTAGCTAAAAAAAGATTACCCCACTACGAAGGTAACTATCCTATTTGGGTCTGGGAAGCAAATAATTATCCAGATCGAAATGCTAAAGCCTGGGGTAGAGAAAATTTAAAAATGGTAATTTTAACACTTGATGTGCCGAATAAATGGGTACTATGGAGTGATATTAGTTACTGGTGTTGTGCCATGACTGCTAGCTCTATGTATTTTCATCAAACAAATAAACGAACATTAAAAGACTGGTTTACTTTTATGGATGAAGAGTACAGATTAATATTCGACTTCGACTATTTATTATCTCATCCTGATTGGTATAAAGGTAAAGAGGCCTCATTAGAAAAACAAGGTGTTATCGGCAAAATCCCCCTTTCCTTTGTAAAAAAAGTCAGACGTTTTCGTGCTAAGGAAGATAAATCTATTAATGAAATCAGAAGTGATAACTGGGATAATAGAAAAGAAAATCGTATCAAAAAGATGAATCGAAAATTAAGAAAAAGAAACGACAAGCAAAAAAAATTGCAAAAGCGACTTATACGGAATTAAAACATATATATCAAAATACAGTAAGAAATTATGGATTGAGTATACAAATTCAATCCTATTTTTTATATTATCAACACTTTAGCACATATTACTCTTAAGGAGTGATGTGTATATGGATTTTCTTACAACCGAATATTTATCTGCCTTACTTGCCATCATTGTAATTGATTTAGTGTTAGCCGGTGATAATGCCATTGTAATTGGGTTAGCAGCAAGGCGATTACCGAAAGATCAGCAAAAGAAAGTTATTATTTGGGGAACTATCGGGGCAATCGCGATTAGAGCCCTCGCTACTTTAGTTGTCGTTTGGTTATTAAAAATACCAGGGCTACTTCTAATTGGTGGTGTACTCCTTATATGGATCGCTTACAAATTAATTGCTGAAGGTAAAGATCATGATATTAAGGCAGAAGAAGGATTTTGGTCTGCTATTAAAACTATTATTATAGCTGATGCATTAATGGGAATTGATAATGTTCTCGCTGTTGCAGGAGCTGCGCATGGTAATTTTTCTTTAGTAATCATTGGACTATTAGTATCTATTCCAGTAGTAGTATGGGGCAGTACCTTAATTTTAAAATGGGTGGATAGATTCCCTGTCATCATTACGATTGGAGCAGCTGTTTTAGCTTATACTGCTGCAAAAATGATTGTAGATGAGAAATGGTTCGCTGGATTTTTCGAAAGTAATCCTTTCATAAAATGGGCATTTATCATTATTATCATTGCCGGTGTAGTATTCTTTGGAAAGATGAAACAAAAAACAAAAAACGAAAGATAATTCTATATAATGACAACGTTATATGTACAAACAAGAGCGCTACTCAAATGAGTAGCGCTCTTTAATATTTATTTCGTTTCCCCGTCTTCAGTCGTCTTTACCTTCGTTTTATTTTTATCACGATGGTTATAGTTGTACTTCGAACGATCTACTGGTCTAAAACCTTCCGGTGTGTAGAATCGTAATAAGTCTCCGTTTACGACTTGGTCAGAGTATTTTAGTGATTTTTGAACCATTTGTTCATTTTGTTTTATTTCGTCTGTTAATTCAACAGCGTTACCAGTCGCTGTATCATAGTATTTGCCGTTTAGTGCAGTCACTGTTGGACTTACGTAGTTACCGTTACGGAATGGAACGACTTGTTTATGCTCTGGTGATAATAAATCTGATCCGAACTGGACATAATTTTTCGTATCTGTACCTAGTAAGTGTAATAGTGTCGGAAGAACATCAATTTCTCCGCCGTATTGATGTTGTACGCCGCCCTTCATTCCTGGAACACGAATGATTAATGGTACACGTTGCAGTTGTGCATTTTCAAATGAGTTCATTTCTTTACCCATTATTTGTGACATTGCTGCGCCATGGTTATCTGAAATACCGTAATGATCACCGTACATAACGATAATTGAGTTATCATATAAACCAGATTGTTTCAAGTAATCCAAAAATCCTTTTACAGACTCATCTAAATAACGTGCTGTTTGGAAGTACGTATCTACTGATGAATCACCTGTAGTCGCTGGTTCAATTGTTGCTTCCGCTTTATCAATTGGATAAGGGAAATGGTTCGATAACGTAATGAACTTCGTATAGAACGGTTGTTTCAATGTTTGTAATAACGGAATTGATTCGTTAAAGAACGGTTTATCTTTTAATCCATAGTTTACTACATCTTTTTCATTCATATCATAGTATGACGCATCAAAAAATTTATTGAAACCAAATGATTTATAAATATCATCACGGTTCCAGAACGTTTTGTAATTACCATGGAATACAGCTGATGTGTATCCTTGTTGACCTAAAATAGCTGGTGCTGATTGATACGTGTTATGAGCTTTATTTGTAAAAACAGATCCTTGCGGTAACCCATACATTGAGTTTTCTAGCATGAACTCAGCATCAGATGTTTTACCTTGTCCTGTTTGATGGAAGAAGTTATCAAAGTATAGCGTATTCGCATCTTTTGTAAATGAGTTTAAGAACGGTGTAACTTCTTGCCCATTTAATTTATAATCAATTAAAAAGTTTTGGAATGATTCTAAATGAATATAAATTACGTTCATTCCTTTTCCTTTACCAAAGTACTCAGGATTTGGACTTGCATATGTTGATGCAAGATAATTTCTAACCTCTGTCATATTATCTCCATCAGCTAACGCTCGTTCTGTTGATGCTTTCGCACTTTGAATGCCATCATAAATCGTATAGTTGTATGCCCCTAAATATTTCACAATATAATTACGGTCAAATGTTCTTGTTAATAATTCAGGACGATCAGATTCTGCAAGACCTAAGTTAATGCTGAATAATAAAATACCTGCTACAAATACTAGTGATAATTTATGTTTCGCAACACGAATTGGTTTTGGATTTGCAAATTTTGTTGCAACTAAAACAATTAAAATGATTGTATCTAGGAAATATAGTGGATCATATGCGTGTAGCAATGCAAAAATACTACCACCTAAATCTCCAAAGTTATTCGTTTGTGTTAATGTCGGGAACGTAATAAAGTCACTGAAAAAGCGATAATATACTACGTTTGCGTATAACAGTATAGACATTAACAAATTAATAACAATTAACCAAATGTAAGCACGTTTCCCCTTTGCAAATAATGCGAGCCCTAAAAATAAAACTGCTGAGCTTAACGGGTTGAAAAACAGTAAAAACTTTTGGATTGTGTTGGATATCCCTAAATTAAATTCTGTCACATATGCTGCGTATGTTTTTAACCAGAATAAAATAATGGCAAACACGAAAAATCCAAAGTGATTGCTTAACACTCGCTTACTCTTTAATAGTAATTGCTTCATCTCTCCACCTCTTTTGATCATCCAAGGCTTATTTTTTTATAAGTCTGTCTCTATTCAATTTTTTATCTTCAAATAGATTTTGTTTGTTTAACTAAATGAAGAATATTAGTAATTATAATTTGAAGCTAGTATTTATTCAACTATTTCTTTCTAGACATTTTGACCTTGGTTTCTATTTAATAAAATAAATTTGTAACATTTTCTGTTTTCTCCCAAGTCTCATCCACTAATTATGACTCCACATACTATAAACCTTTATTTACTGCTTCGCAAATAAATATGTCTCCAGTTTTGGAACATTAATGTAATATAGTGAAATTCACAATAGATAGTATTTGTTTTTTTCGGTGTATATTAAATTCCTTCATATATTTCAAGTTTATTCTTAATACAGTCCTTTCTCTATATGTAACATCAAAAGGTCTTTTCTTCTCTAAAGTTATTTCTGTATAATTATTCACAATTCATAAAATAAAAGATTATAAAAAAACCTCGCTCTCATAAAGAGAGCGAGGTTTTTCATCATTTATTATTGACCTTTGTACATTGCTTCTACTTGTTTTTGAAGTTCTTCATTTTCTAAGAACTCATCGTAAGTAGCCTCTTTATCGATTACACCGTTTGGCGTTACTTCGATAATGCGGTTTGCAATTGTTTGTACGAACTGATGGTCATGAGATGTAAATAACATTGTACCTTTAAATGCGATTAAACCGTTGTTTAATGCAGTGATAGACTCAAGGTCTAAGTGGTTCGTTGGATCGTCAAGTGTGATTACGTTCGCACCACTTAACATCATTTTAGATAGCATACAACGAACTTTTTCGCCTCCAGATAATACAGAAACTTTCTTCTTAACTTCTTCACCTGAGAATAACATACGGCCTAAGAAACCACGTAAGAAGCTTTCTGACTCATCTTGTGGAGAGAATTGGCGTAACCAATCAACTAAGTTGGAGTCACTATTCTCAAAGTATTTAGAGTTATCTCTTGGGAAGTAAGATTGAGATGTTGTAACGCCCCATTTGAATGAACCGCTATCTGGCTCCATTTCACCCATAAGGATTTTAAATAATGTTGTCATCGCAATATCGTTACGACCGATAAATGCAACTTTATCACCTTTATTTAAAGTGAAGTACACATTATCTAACACTTTTTCACCATCAATTGTTTTAGAAAGACCTTCAACAGTTAATAAGTCATTTCCTATTTCACGCTCAGGTGTAAAGCCAACAAATGGGTAACGACGTGATGATGGTCTAATATCATCTAATGTAATTTTATCTAATAATTTTTTACGAGAAGTTGCTTGTTTCGCTTTAGATGCGTTTGAGCTAAAGCGTGCAATGAAGTTTTGTAACTCTTTTACTTTCTCTTCTTTTTTCTTATTAGCATCTTGTGTTAATTTTAAAGCTAATTGGCTTGACTCATACCAGAAGTCATAGTTACCAACATAAAGTTGAATTTTACCGAAATCAAGATCAGCCATATGCGTACAAACTTTATTTAAGAAGTGACGGTCATGGGATACAACGATTACTGTATTTTCAAAGTTCATTAAGAAGTTTTCTAACCATTGAATCGCTTTTAAGTCCAAGTGGTTGGTAGGCTCATCTAGTAATAGAATGTCAGGTTTACCGAATAATGCTTGAGCAAGTAATACTTTTACTTTCTCTGCCCCAGTTAATTCTGACAATTTCTTATCATGAACATCTTCACCAATACCTAAACCTTTAAGAAGGATTGCAGCTTCTGATTCTGCTTCCCAACCGTTAAGCTCAGCGAACTCACCTTCAAGTTCAGCAGCACGCATACCATCTTCATCACTAAAATCTTCTTTCATGTAAATGGCATTTTTCTCTTGCATTACTTTATAAAGTTGCGTGTGACCCATAATTACTGTTTCTAATACTGGGAACTCTTCATATTCGAAGTGGTTCTGTTTTAACACTGCTAGACGCTCACCTGGCGTAATATGTATATCACCTGTTGATTGTTCGATTTCTCCAGATAAAATCTTTAGAAATGTTGATTTACCCGCACCGTTTGCTCCGATTAAACCGTAGCAGTTACCTGGCGTGAATTTTATGTTAACATCTTCAAACAATTTGCGATCCGCGAAACGCAAACTAACGTTACTTACTGTAATCATTTGTGTCCTCCTACTAATACCGCTTATTTCAGCGTTTTCTCACCGATTGTCTTAAAAAATCGCATATTACGACTCAATTATTGTAGACTATAGCTATTATATAGTAGAAGATGGATGAATAGCAACGGTTGATTGCTATTCATCCCTTTTCTACCTTGAATAAAATGTTTGTTTTTTAACGAAACAATATTATATAGAAGCAAATTTCACAATTTAAAGAGGAGTTATTTTGAACAAAATATTTATAATTGGAGCATAATGTTTATCGCTCACTTCCTATACAAATAAATGGCGAAATGAAAGATGAAAAGTTTGCAAAATATAAAGACGTGATGGAAAAGTTTATTAAATAAGAAGAATCCCCTTTTAAAAGGGGATTCTTCTTATTTTCTTTTACTTAATTTCTTCGTATAATTCTTCATTTTACTCGTTAATCCTATTAAAGCAGGTAGTAATATTGGCATCACAATGATAGCTAGTAGTAACAGTGCAACACCAACAACAGATGCTACTTGTATAAGCGTCAATACACCTGAAGGGATTAATGCAGCAAATGTACCGCCTAAAATAAGTGCCGCCGATAATACAACTCCTCCTATGTGACCAGATGCATTTACAATTTTCGTTGCGGGATCCCCTTCTAACTCATTGTATCGCATCATTACGAAAATGCTATAATCCACACCTAAAGCGACAATCATAATAAAACTAAAGAATGGCACATTCCAGCTTAATGACTCTACGTTTAATACGTGTGTACTAATTTGTTCACTTATGCCAAGTGATGCAAAATAAGCTAATATTAAAGATCCAATAATAAAGATTGTATTTAAAAATGACCGTGTAATAATGATTAATACAATCGCAATTCCAATTAACATAATTGTAGCTGTACGTAAGAAATCTTGGCCTGTTACTTCTTTTAAATCAACGTTTCTAGCTGTTGTGCCGCCGATTGCTTTTTTCGTCGATTTTAATTCTGTACCATTTAACGTACCGTCTATCGTTTTATTAATTTCTTCAATGATTGGCATCGCTTCTTTTGAATATGGATTTACGTCTAAAATGATTGTCATTTTGGCAGTCTTTCTATCATGTGACATGTACGTATTCAATGCTTTTTGGAAATCTTCTCCCTCTAACACTTCTTTTGGGATATAAAATTTCTCAGAGCTTTTTGATTCATTTAGTTCCCCTAAATATTTTTGAGCATCTCCTAGGCCGTTACTTACCTTTTCAAGCCCTTCTGTACTTTTAGATAATCCTGATTGTAATTGCCCCATCTGTTCTTGCAAGTCTTTCAGCCCGGTTAATAGCTGACCTTGCCCGTCGTTTATTTTTGTTAATCCGGTTTGTAACTCAGATGACTTGTTCGCAATTTGTTTTGAACCTGTAGCACCTTCATTTAATCCATTTTTAAGATCAGCTGCTCCTTTTTGTAACTTAGTAACTCCATCGCTCATGCCTTTTAAGCCGTTATCCACTTTCGATAACGCTTGATTCGCTTCTTTAAATGAACCCATTGCCGCTTTATGTTGCGTTGCTAATTTATTTAATTCATTTGAAAGCTCACCTAATTGCTTTTGAGCCTCTTTAGCGATCCCTATCGTTTGCAGTATGTTCGGATCATTTGCTAATTCTGGTTTCGTTTGAATGAAATTCGTCATTAACATTTCAATTTGTTCATAGCCTTTTTTCGCACCATCAATCGCTTGAGAAATACTTCCGAAGTATTGATCGTAAGAACTTAAACCTTTTTCTAACTGCGAATAACCAGCATGAAGTTGTGAAGTTGCATTAGATAATACACTAATATTTTCATTTACTGAAGTTAACCCACTCTCAATTTGCTGCGCACCTTGTGCTCCGTCATTTATGCCATTTGAAAGTTGATCTAAAGCTGTTCCTAATGCTGTTACACCATTTTTCGCTTCCGTTGTTCCATCAATTAATTTTTGAACGTTTGCAAGACTATTTGAATCTTTACTACCCATTTTATCTTTCGCAGTAGTTAATCCATCATTAATTTCCTTTATACCACCATTGGCATCTCCTAATCCTGTATTTAGTTCTCCCGCTTGTTTATTTATATATAGTTCTTTTATCCTTTCACCGGTTGGACGCGTCGGTGAATATACTTCTGAAACACCTTTCACTTTCAAAATCTTATCAGTTAGTTCGTCTAAAGTTTGAAGCGAACTCGCCTCATCTAACTTGTTATCTGATTGAATGACTAACGTACTTGGTGAAGAAAAACCTGGTGGAAAATGCTCTTCTATTACGTTAATCCCCATTTTCGACTCATATTTATTATCTACTTCAAATAAATCATTGTAATTTAGTGTGTTAGAGTATTTCATTACGAAAGGAATCGATATCACAAATACAATGATTAAAGCGACAAATGGTCTTGCTACTGAGTTTTTCGCAAGAAATCCCCATAATCGACTATCCTCATGACCTTTAAATGTTTTAACTGGATAAAACATTCCTTTTCCTAAAAGCACCATGAAAAATGGATTTAACGTAGTTAATACGAGTAATAATACTGCGACACCAATTGCTACTGCTGAAGTAGATTGATATAATTTAAAACTTGCTAAAGCAAGAGATGCAAAACCGATTAGTACTGCTATCCCGCTATATAAAACGGTTTTCCCTGCTGATTTAAACGTTTCTTTCGTAGCCAAAAATGCATTTTCTTGTTTACTTAATTCTTCTTTAAATCTTGTATATAATAAAATGTTATAGTCTGTTCCAACTCCAAACAGGACAACAACTACAAACACTTGTGTAAAGTTAGAAAACGGAAAATTAAATTGATCTACTAAATGGGCAATAATCCCCATTGAAACTAAATATGATACACCAACAGTAAGAAGGGAAACAATCGGAACAATTGGTGAACGAAATACAATGATTAATACAACTAGAATGAAAATGATAGAAATAACTTCTGTCTTCTTCACTCCCTCTTGAGAGGAAGTAAGAAAATCACCCGCTATTAAATCACTTCCTGTTAAGTACGTTTTTACCCCTTTCGTTTGCACTTTTTTATGAAGCCCATTTGCAACTTTTGATATTTCACCATTTTTTTTATCTACAGAGATTTGCGTTATAATGGTCGTATTGTCTTTAGATATCAATTGTTTTTCCAAATCTTTATTATCTAAATGTGAAACAACTTCCTTAATTCCTAATTTCACTTTTTCATTTTGTAAAGCATTGATTGTTTTTATTATCTCCTCTTTTTGCTCAGTTGTTAAAGGTGTTTTACTTCCACTATTAAAAACAGCTATAATTTCATACTTTTCAGTCCCGTCTTTATCCATCTCTTTTATCATCTTGTCAGCAATACTACTTTGTTCTGTATTAGGAATCGTAATGTGCCCTTTTTCTTTCACTAATTTATCCATATTAGGCATCGTTACGATCATTGTAATAGTAATAACTATCCATAATAGAAAAGATAAACTTCTCCAATTTTTCAGCTTACTCATTTTAATCATCTCCCGTTTTGAAAATTTAAAAGGAATGAATATTCATTCCTATCATTCTATTATATTATTTTTTAAATCCTATTAAACTGACTTTTCCGGAATGAATGTTCATTCCTATTGTTACACAAATATCCTCTCCTACTCACATGTTTTAAATATATTCAGGAATGAATATTCATTCCTATACTTATAAGCTATAGAATCAAATGATTCTAATAGCGTTCCAAGAACTTTCTTCCAATTCTTTTACTAATTCTTTTGAGTATTCTAATTGCCCCGTTGCAATTACCTTCGTTAGTTTTTCTAGCGGTTGATATACAATAATAATTAAAGCAACTGGAGGCAACGGACGAAGAAAACCTTTTGCGATTCCATCTTCAATAATCTTCATAAAGAAGCCTATAAAATCATCAAATATTTTCTTACTCTGTTCATCAAGAAAATAACTATCACAGTGAGAATTTGTAAATAAAAAAGCATCCACATTGTTTCGCGCAAATTCAAATAAACGGTTGTACGTATGACTAAACTGTTCACGAATATTTGCTTCAACAGGAAAATCCGTTTTTATCATTTCAGAAAGCTCTAACATACTTTTTGAAAATAATGAGTTAACAAGTGCCTCTTTATTTTCAAAATAGCGATAAATAGTACCCGCACCGACTTTTGCCTTTTCAGCGATCATTGGAATTGTCGTACCATCGTAACCACGATCTGCGAAAAGTTGCATCGCAGCATCAAAAATATCCTCTTGTTTGTTTTTAGCCATTTTTTCCACCTCTATTTCCAGGAATGAAAATTCATTCCGTTTTTAATTATAAATTACAGGGAATAAAAGTCAAGTGCGTGACAAAGTATGGTTGCGTTTTAGTGAAAAAATTATATCAACGATTATTAGAATATATCAGCGCAAATCTAATTATATCAGCGATTCTCAGGATATATCGGCGCATCTCCAATTATATCAGCGTTTTTCAAAATATATCGACTTACCGACAAAAACCGACAACCAAAGAGAAAGCTGTCCCAAAATTTGATTTTGGACAGCCCTATTTTTTAAAAGAAATCATAAATAAATGCTTTACGTACCGGAACTATATTCTCAAACGCTCGTATTTCCTCTTCACTTCCTCTAATTAATTCTAGTTCATTAAGTTCTAACGGACGTTTGTATCCAAACATTATAGTAGATAATGCATTTATATCTAGCCTAATTCCTTTATCCTTTATTTCTTCTTCTATAATTGTTATTTCATGATTTGCAAGCCTCACTGTAACGTTATTCCACGGTGCAAATGAATCTATAATATGTAAAATCACTTCTTGCTGTGCATTGTTCCAATTCAACTCATATTGTTTTAAGAACTGCTCCACATCTACAATTCTGCCCATAAAATATGGTTTTATTTCTGCTTTCACGCGTGGCTCTTTTAGTGTATATAATAACGGTTCATTTTCACTTACTGTCATTTCAAATTCTTTAATCATAGAATCATGCTGACAAATAAAGTTCCACAGACCATTTCGCGCTTCATTATGCAGTGGAACAAATTCTTCTACTGTCATTTTATAGTTTTCTATTTTATATAGCATGTAGCCAGCTGCCGTTTTATTTTTATCGTAATAAACCGCTAATGTTAAATCATCATAAACAGCTTGTAACCACCATTTTTCATCGCGAACTAGCATACCGGAAAAACGTTCTGCAAATGTTTCATAAATCTTTTCGACCTCTTCTGGGTGATTTTCTTTATTGAAACGTTTTACAGTACCATTTACTTGTTTTTTCATAACTAAATCACTCTTTGTCATATGACATACAAAGAGATTCGCACAAAGTTCCCAGCCGTATTTACGGTAAAATGAAACAGCAAATGGATGTAGCATTGATACTGTATATCCTTCATGTTTCATGGTTTGAAGTGAGTGTTGAAGCAATTCTTTTACATACCCGCTTCTTCTATACTCTGGATACGTCGCTACCCCTGCAACGCCTCCCATTTTAAATTTTTCTTTGCCTATGTATATATGAAACGGAATAAGATGCAGTTTTGCTGCTAAATCTTTCCCTTCCATAATACCGTATATTTCATGACTTTCTTTCATCTTTGTAAGTTGTTGTTGCAATCGTTCCTCATCAACTTTATATTGAAAAGCGTATTCCGATAAGCGTAATGCTTCTCTAAATATATCTTCTTTTAATCGTATAACGTTCATATATTTCTCCTCCATTCCTTGTTTGAATTGTACCATAATTCTCAATATTCCAGTGCGGTGAATGAAATTATATGGACTTAACGACACGAATCCAATATAAAAAGCAGATACATCCCGTATCTGCTTTTTATTACTTTATTTGGCTAACTTTTGAAGTTCTTCGAAGAATGTAGGATATGATACGCCTACTGCTTCTGCGTCTTCAATTGTTGTTTTTCCTTCTGCTAGACAGCTGGCAATTGCAAGCATCATTCCGATGCGGTGATCACCGTAACTATTTACTGTATTGCCTTTTAGTGCTGATTTCCCGTAAATAATCATCCCGTCATCAGTTGCTTCTATGTGCGCTCCTAGTTTCGTTAACTCCGCAACGACTGTATCAATACGGTTCGTTTCTTTTACTTTTAATTCGTGCGCATCTTTAATTACTGTAATTCCTTCTGCTTGCGTTGCCGCTAAGGCGATAACAGGAATTTCATCGATTAATCTTGGGATAATATCTCCGCCAATTTCGATTCCTTTTAATGAAGATGTTTCAATTGTAATATTTGCAGCTGGTTCTGATGCTCCTTCGTTAATTGGCTCTACAATAAAAGTAGCACCCATTTTCTCTAAAACATCAATAATACCTGTACGAGTTGGGTTCATTCCTACATTTTGTAATACTAGTTTACTATTTGGAATAATTGCACCTGCTACTAAGAAAAATGCTGCTGATGATACGTCACCTGGTACTTGAACGTCTGTCGCTGTTAACTTCTGTCCACCTGCAAGTTTCACTGTTTTTCCCTCGCGAGTTACGTTAACACCAAATGCTTCAAGCATTCTTTCCGTATGATCACGCGAAATATGTGGTTCTGTAACAGCTGTTACACCTTCTGCACGAAGACCTGCAAGTAAAATAGCTGACTTTACTTGCGCACTTGCTACAGGTGAAGTGTATTCAATTGCTTTTAAATCTCCACCACGTATTGTTAACGGTGTAAACGTCCCTTCTTCGCGGCCATCAATGTTTGCACCCATTTGTTTTAATGGATTTGTAACACGTTTCATCGGTCTTTTTGCGATAGATGCATCACCTTGTACGCAAGAGAAAAATGGTGTATTTGCCAAAATTCCTGACATTAAACGTATTGTTGTACCAGAATTACCAACATCTAATACTGCTTTCGGTTCTTGTAAGCCTTCTAATCCTTTACCAACTACAGTGACTTCATCACCATTTTGCACGATTTCTACTCCCATTTCTTTAAAGCAAGAAATTGTACTTAAACAGTCTGCACCGGGCAAGAAACCTTTAATTGTTGTTTTTCCTTCTGCAATCGCGCCGAACATGACAGCGCGGTGTGAAATGGATTTATCTCCTGGAATTGTAATAATACCATTTAATCCGTTATTAACAGGTTCTATTGTTCTTTCCTTCATGTTTTCACCTTCTCATTTAAATTGTTTCATAAGTTTGGTATTTTTCTTCTCTAAGCGCTAGCTTTGCTTTCATACGATCTTCTTCTCTTTGGAAGCTAATACGTAATACCCCAAGCAACCCTTCACGTGCTTCTAATATTTGCAAGTTCGTAATACTAATTTCTTCACGTGCCAAAATACTCGTAATATGAGCCAATGCCCCTACTTTATCTAAAACATCGACGTATAAGTCGTGATAGGCAGGAATTGCCCCTCTCTTTCGTACTGGTAAAGAGTCACGGTATTCTTTCGCGTCTGCAAAATAGTTTTGAATCTCGCCTGCATCTCCGGTAGAAACTGTATCATATAAATCTTCCATTTCAGAGATCCACTCTTTTAATAATACCATTAAATGCTCGCGATTTTGCTTAACAATATCACTCCACATTTTTGGGCTACTAGATGCGATACGTGTAATGTCTTTAAACCCTCCGGCAGCTAATTGATGAATGAGCGGATTATCTCCTGCATGTTTCTCCACTTGCTTTACTAATCCAGCTGCGATAAGATGCGGAAAATGACTAACGATCCCTGTTACATAATCATGTTCCTCCGTATTTAGAACGAGAAAATGAGACCCTGTTCCTTGTAACCAACGCTTCAGTTCTTCCACATGTTCATTTGGCACATGATTCATCGGCGTTAAAATATAAAATGCATTTTCAAATAAATGTGCTTTTGCACTTTCAACTCCCGTTTTATGAGAACCTGCCATCGGATGTCCACCAATAAAAGAAACTTCCTTTGAAAATAAAGCTTCCGCTTCATTCATGATCGTCCCTTTTGTACTACCAACATCTGTTACAATAACATCTTCTCGTAAATGAAATGACGCTAATTTGTGTAATAACTTCTTCGTTTCTTCAACTGGAGAAGCAAACACAATTAAATGCGCCTCTTCACATGCATGCTGTAAATCTACTGCTACTTCATCTACTACATGTAATTCTTTTGCACGCTCTACTTGTTCTTGAAATATATCATAACCTGTTATCGTTACATCGTGCTCTTTCTTAATTGCTAATGCGAGAGAGCCTCCGATTAAACCAGTTCCAATTAAAACTACCTTTTTACGCATTTTCCTCATCTCGAGACTTTCTTTTTTTATTTTCAAAGTGTTGTTTTAACACTGAAATCACTCCTTCATTTTGCTCCCTTGTTCCGACTGTAATACGGACACCATTTGGGAACGGACGAATAATAAATCCTGCGTGTGCACAAGCTTCATAAATCTCCCCAGCATTCTCAACTGGCAAGAAGATGAAATTTGTTTGCGATGGATAAAACGGAATTTCATTTTCCTTACAAAAGCTTTCGTATTGTTGTAATCCCTCTGTATTCACACGAACTATTTCCTCAATAAACTCGTCATCACCAAAAGCAATCGTCGCTGCTTTTTGCGCTAATGAAGATACGTTAAATGGCAAACGTACGACATTTAATTTCTCGATTAGCTCTTCCTGTCCAATTGCATATCCAACGCGGAAAGAAGCTAATCCGTACGCTTTAGAAAATGTTCTAAGTACAAGAATGTTTTTATGTTTTTCTAAAAGCGGTAATGTCTCTGGGAAATCCTTTGCTGTTACGTATTCATAGTACGCTTCATCAATGACAATTAACGTATTTTCACTAATACCTTCAATAAATTGAGTCAATTTTCGATCATTCACATATGTGCCTGTCGGGTTGTTCGGATTACAAATCCATACGATTTTCGTATTATTATTTATTGCTGACGAAATTTCGTCTAAATCGTATACACCGTTATTTAAAGGGATTTCTTTCACTTCACAACCTTCAATAATTGCATGATGACGGTACTGCGGGAATGTTGCACCAGCCGTTACGATGTTATCTCCTGCTCTAAGTACTGCACGGCTTATTATTTGAATGACTTCATCTAAACCACTACCGCAAAGTATTTGTTCCATTTGAACATGTAACTTATTTGCAATTGTCTGACGAAGCGCTATAGCACCTCCGTCAGGATATAAAGCATGTTCCAAACGCGATTTTTGCAAATCATCTAAAACACGTGGTGAGCAGCCGAATGGATTTTC
The DNA here is from genome assembly GCF_008368755.1 of Bacillus sp. AR2-1. Taxonomy (NCBI): domain Bacteria; kingdom Bacillati; phylum Bacillota; class Bacilli; order Caryophanales; family Bacillaceae; genus Bacillus; species Bacillus sp. AR2-1. Next base: position 212,288 of record NZ_QORY01000006.1, on the reverse strand, counting down.
ATTTGATGCTAATTTCACAAATGAATGATCTCCGTACACTTCTTTCATTTGTTCAGGTGATTTACCTGGTTTATATGGTTGTAATGATGATAGTTGATCTTTTACTTGCATGTTAAAACCACCTTTTTATTAAAATTCTTTTGCGTATTTATTATGTTGCGTAATGTTTTGCTGAATTAAATCCATACGATCTTTTCCGAATTGTTCGACTAGTGCATGTGCAAGTTCCCATGCTATAACAGATTCAGCTACTACACCTGCTGCTGGTACTGCACAACTATCAGATCTTTCAATACTCGCTTGGAATGCTTCTTTCGTATCAATATCAACGCTTGCTAACGGTTTGTATAATGTAGGTATTGGCTTCATAACACCTCTTACGACAATTGGCATTCCTGTTGTCATACCGCCTTCTAAACCGCCGGCATTATTCGTTTTTCTCGTGTATCCATTTTCTTCATCCCATAATATTTCATCGTGTACTTTACTTCCTGGCTGTCTTGCTGCTTCAAAACCAACGCCAATTTCAGCACCTTTAAATGCATTAATACTCATAATTGCACCAGCAAGTTTTGCATCTAATTTACGATCGTAATGAACGTAACTACCAACACCAATTGGCATACCTTCTGCAATGACTTCAACAATACCGCCGATTGAATCCCCACTACTTTTAGCGTTATCTATCGCATCCATCATCTCTTGTTCTACTTCTTTATCTAAACATCGAACTGGTGAATTTTCAGTAATCGTTTGAATTTCTTCTATTGGTAAGTTTGAAATTCGTTTCGCTTGTACCCCACCAATTTCAAGAACATGCCCTGCAATTTCTACGCCTAATTCTTTCAAAATTTGTTTCGCAACTGCACCAGCAGCTACACGAACTGTCGTTTCTCTTGCAGATGAGCGCTCTAATACGTTTCTTATATCACGATGTCCATATTTAATTGCACCGTTTAAATCTGCATGTCCTGGACGTGGTTTTGTAATTGTACGTTTCATATCTTTACTTTCTTTTTCCGAAATTGGCTCTGCACCCATTACTTTCGTCCAATGTTTGAAATCATCATTTTTAACGATTAACGTTATTGGTGAGCCAAGTGTCATCCCATGACGAACACCACTTACAATTTCAACTGTATCAGTTTCTATTTGCATGCGTCTTCCGCGTCCGTGCCCTTTTTGTCTTCTTAGTAATTCTTTATTAATATGTTCCGATGTTAATGTTAAACCTGCTGGTACGCCTTCTAAAATAACTGTTAACTGCGGTCCATGTGATTCTCCAGCTGTAATGTATCTCATTTCTCTTGCCCCTTTACTATTTTTTTGTACAAAAAAGTCCCTACTGAGCGCTCAGTAGGGACGATGTTTATCGCGGTACCACCCTAGTTGTAGACAACTATCGTCTACCTCTCTTCTTCTGTAACGATCGTTTGACCGTCTTTCCCTCCAAAAGTTGGCGGAAAAGATGCTCCAAGGCTGTAATTCATACTTATCTTTGTACTGATTCACACCGACCATCAGCTCTCTTTAACAGTGAGATAAGTACTACTGTTTCCTCTTCAGCGCATATATGATATGGAATTAAGATAATTTATTTTTGAAACCTTTTAACTCATCCATGAATCTATGGAATTCTGGAATATCCATTTGTTGTGCAGAATCTGATAATGCAACCGCTGGGTCTGGGTGTACTTCAGCCATTACTGCATCTGCGCCAATTGCAAGTGCTGCTTTCGCTGTTGGTAATAATAAATCTCTGCGTCCAGTTGAATGCGTTACATCAACGATTACTGGTAAATGTGTTTCTTTCTTTAAAATCGGTACTGCTGAAATGTCTAATGTGTTACGTGTCGCTCTTTCGTATGTGCGGATACCACGCTCACATAGAATAATTTGGTCGTTACCTTGTGCAATGATGTACTCAGCTGCGTTAATGAACTCATCAATTGTTGCTGCTAATCCACGTTTTAATAATACTGGCTTGTTAACTTTACCTACAGCTCGTAATAAATCGAAGTTTTGCATGTTACGTGCACCGACTTGAATTACATCAACGTAGTCTAGCGCCATTTCAACATCGTTCGGATTTAAGATTTCACTAATGATCGCTAAGTCGAACTCATCTGCTACTTGGCGTAAAATTTGTAATCCTTCTACTCCTAAACCTTGGAAATCGTATGGAGATGTTCTTGGTTTGAAAGCACCACCGCGCATTAATTTTAGACCTTGGTCTTTCATCGCTTGCCCTACTTGGCGAACTTGCTCTAAGCTTTCTACCGCACAAGGTCCCATGATGAACGTTTGTGTTCCGTTTCCAATCAATTCACCTTTTACATTAACGATTGTATTTTCTTGTTTCTTTTTACGTGATACTAGTAATGCTTTACGGTTATCATCTTCTTGTAATTCTAAGCTAGCTTTGAAGATTGTTTTGAAAATGTGTTGAACTGTTGACGTTTCGAATGGTCCTTCGTTATGCTCTGCGATCATATCAAGTACTTCACGCTCACGTACTGGATCAAAACGTTTCGTACCTTGTACTTGCTTTTGCTCCCCAATTTTTTGAACGATTTCACCACGTTTGTTTAAAAGGTGTAATAGTTGTAAGTTAATTTCATCTACCTGTTTACGTAATTGATCTAATTCATGATTTGCCATTTGGAAATCCTCCTCTAATGTTTTAAAAGTATAGTAAGAGAATGAAAAATTCTCTATTTTCTGAACTGATAAATTATACAAAATTTAAGTGGAATCGATACCTCTTCTTATTTTAAACGAATACTTACTATAAGGACACTATCAACTCAATCAAAACCCACTTTTTTGTACAAAAAATCCCTACTGATTCAATCAGTAGGGACGATATTTATCGCGGTACCACCCTAGTTGTAGACTTATTTCGTCTACCTCTCTTCATTGTTAACGATCATCTGACCGTCTTTCCCTTCATAAAGACAATACTATCTTTACTACGAAAAAGATGCTCTAGGACTGTAATTCGCTCTTGTTTTTGTACTGGTTCGCACCAACCACCAGCTCTCTGTTACAGGGAAACAACAACTACTGCTTTTCCTTTCAACGCATATATATTTAATTTTCAAGTTAGACCACTAAAATACAAAAAGTCCCTACTGAATAAATCAGTAGGGACGATATTTATCGCGGTACCACCCTAGTTGTAGACTAACTTTCCGTCTACCTCTCTTCACTGTTAACGATCAATTGACCGCTTTTTCTTCATAAAGACAATACTATCTTTACTACGAAAAAGATGCTCCAAGACTGTAATTCATGATTATCCCTGTACTGGTTCACACCAACCACCAGCTCTCTGTTACAGTAAGACTAACCACTACTGTGATCTCTTCATTGCACTTTGTTTATTCAAATGTTTTTGAAATTGAATAAGTATGATTCGTATTATAGAACGCTTTTCAAAACACTGTCAACAACTTTTTATATTTTTTTTAAAATTCCACTTCCGCCCTACATTTCTTCTTGTAAATTCTCCATAACAATTCCGATGCGAATTATCTCATTATCTATTGCATTTAATACATATTTTTCTACTCCATACTGGATTAATATTTCTTTTATTTGAATGATTTCAGTTTCAAGTAAATCGGCTTCTTGAAGCGTTTGTAGTAAAGTGAAAAATACATTTGCATACAATTCTTTATACATTTTTATACTCTCTGTCTTTTCAAGTATTTCATTAAACAACTGTTTTAACTCCGTTTGATTCCCTTTTCCAACCAAACCTGAAAATGTTTTTATTATAGATAATCCTCTTTCTACTATTTCATCCATAAATAAAATAATACGCAAAAGCATTACATATTCTCTAGCTGTGATTTCACCCATTTTCGGTCGCTCTCGCAAAAATACACTGAGCCAAGATGCCCAAAATTTTTGTTGTTCTTTTGCACTTAACGTTTTGACGTAATAGCATAAAAACTGCATAAATTTAATTTTATTTTCTTCATTTTCTTGTATAAGTAACGGGTATAACCAATCTGTTTTTTGCTCCCAATACAGTACACATTTAATAAATACAAAACTGAGCCATTTCAAGAAAGCTTCCCTCGTATGCGGATGTAATACTTCCAAATGTTCTACTGCATACTTAATAAATCGTTTCATTTCTGTAAATAAAGGTAAATTGATTTGCGTGTAACATAAGCCTGCCCATGCATATTTCGTAATCTCATTTTCTTTCTTTAAATCTAAGCATGGCAACAAATATTTTCGGCACCATTGCTTCTCAATATGATAAAGAAATGTAACATCTGCTACTAAACGAGCTAACATAAAATTTGTCCGTACTTTACTAACTCTTACTTGTTCTTCAAATAAAAATAAATATTCATATACATTACGATCGTATAAATGATCATATGATAACAGTTTTAATAATACAGCTGTCATTTTCCCAACAGGATGTTGGATCGATTCATTGTAAAAGTCTTGTTTTCCAAGCTTAAAATCTGTATCACTTTTCATTACTTGAGGGAATACCGAAAAAGCAAAACGTTTCACACTGCGTATACTATTTTCCTCTAACTCTTCTAATCGATTACTAATTTCATATAGAAAGCTACTAATTAACCAATGAAAAGAAGTATTTCTAACAAATTTCTGTAATAGCGGAATTACTTTTTGGATTTGTTCATTTGTCAATCCTCGATTATTTCGCCACTCTCTAATACAAACAAACCATACTTCATTACTTATTTCGTGCATACCAACTAATTGATAGGCAAATGAAATACTCCATTCTGTATTCAACTTACATGCTTTCGATAACATCTCTAAAAAATGGCGTTGTTCAAAAACACCATCTTGAGAAAATTGACGAACTTGCTTCATAATTTCATCGTCTTTCAACTGCAATAATCCATCAGCAGTTACATTACAAGTAATACTTTGATCTGCCGTCTCTTTCTTTTGTACACTATATCGATCAGAATGAAAGTGAGGATGTTTTTTCTTCATTAACTCATAACCTTTTGCTGTAGATGGACTATTCGAATCACAAGTGAATAATAAATCTAAAACTAAACAAGCATCAAATGCTCTCTCCTCTGCAAGGTCCTTCAATACAATTTGAATAACCTCTTCCTTTGTTTTTTCCAAAGAGAGTGCGAAATGATTTTTTATAAGTTGAAAAACTTCGTGTTTATACGTGATATCTAAAAAAAGTCCTTCCTGTAACAACCATTTCATTTTGGCATCAGCGCTAACGAATCTATTTTTATTCATCGCATCAATTGCAATTCGGTTCTGAAGCATGCTGTTTGCTTCTATCATTTCTGTAATATAATAATTTGCTTTTTTTTCATTATTTTCACACAAATAAGCTAAACACTCTTTTACAATTTGAATTAAAAATGCAAGATCATTTTGCTGAAACTCTTTTTCAACATTTTCCTTATCCTTTTTTTTCAGTGCCGTTTGTCGTAGTGATAACATTCGCATCTTCTCTATTCCCATCATCATAATTGGTACGGCGTAATAGGAAATATGAGGTTTCATCTTCTCATTCCAAATTTGCTCCACATAAGAAAATGTAGACACTGGTAAACGACTCGATTCCTCAAGTTCTATTGATTCTTGCGTATCATTTCCCCATTTTCTTTCCCGCTTCAATTTCAGTTTTCCGTCCAAAATAAACGTTAGTAATAATAAAGCAATTTCTTTATGCTCAGGAAAAGAACATTTTTGCAGTAAGCAAGAAATTTTTTCAATAGATTTACTATCTTTTTCAGCTGTTTCTAATAAAAGAAGTGTCCATCTTGCAAACAACAACGGGTCCATTTTAATTTTCGTTTCGTATAAGTAGCTACAAATTGTTCTCCATAATAACGGAGATATTTTAGAATGATTTTTAAAAATTAATTGAAATAATTCTTTTTGATGACTAAAAAGAAATTGTTCCACCAACCATTCTGCAAGTAATTCATCTACCTCATTATCGTTTGATGTAACTAAAAATAAATTTTGTAATTTCCCTTCTGCTTCAAGCCATTCCACCCATTCATAATCATGAGCAAATTCAACAAAGTAGCGGACTGTTTCAATTTTTTTTATGGATTGTTTTATGTATGATAATTGTTCCTGCTCTACTGACGGTGGAACTGTTACTATGTCACGAATTCGCATTCGTTTTGTAATATAATTATCTCCCATTAATTCTGCCCATCGCTTCACTGCTTTAACAAGAGATTGATGATTATTACCTTTATTCGGGTATACAATCGGCCGTATTCCTAAATGCTCCCAATGGTACGTATTTTCCCCTTGTGCAACAAATGCATAACGCCTTGTACTTGGCGGTAAACCAGTAGCCAAATATTTCATTACTGGGTCATTATGGCTATATCCAACGAATAAAACAGTATAATTCGAGAATAAATCAACTAAAAACCTTCTTGCCCAGCCTTCGGTCAAGTAAGCCCTTCCAAAATCACCATCTGTTAAAATTAAAGCTTCTTTCTCTTGTTCTATATTGCCATGTATGTAAGCGAGTCCTTTAAACGCTCTACCTGTAGGTAACGCAGGTGCGTAATATACGTTTAATTCTCTATTCATTTCTTTCATCGCAGTTGTAAAATGCCGATCAAAATTTGTCGTGACAATGCGGACTTCCGTATCTAAAGGAAACAACCTCGGAATCGCATAATGAAGCGGATTCGGCTTTGATTTTTCAATATGAACTAAATCTCTTGCAACTTGATGTATATCTTTTGTTTTCGCAATTTTACCAAGATAATAATCATGAGGTTCTGTTATTTCACGCGTTTCTACATATAACGTTTTCGCAATCTCATCAACTAGATCATCAAAATTCGGTAAGTTTGATTTCCCTTTCATAGAAACTCCCGCTCCAACAAATAGTACTAACTTTCCTTGTTCAAGATGATCAATTAACTCCTCTGGAATTTCTACTTCTGAAGTAATCCACATCATGGATTCCCCCTTACCTAAAAATGTCATATACTCTCATTTTACTATAACATTTTTTCTTTGTTTTTTTAATATTTAGACAAAAAAACGAACATGAAAAAGTTTTATGTAAATATATTCGTTACAATGTATGAACTCCTAAATTTATTGTAAAACTATGTATAAATCGGAGGTGTAAATATTGAATGGTTTTACTGTAGTACTTATCAAATTTATATCGTGCATTATCGCATTTAGTATTGGACTCGCTTTATTTTTCCCTGCAACGTTCGTCCAAATTATTTCATTTAGTCTCTTTGTTACAATCGTTTCCTATATGTTCGTCGATAAAATCATATTAAACCGAATAGGTAATACCGGTGCCATTATGTCGGATTTCTTACTAACGTATTTAAGCGTATGGATTTTCGGTAATATTTTATTAGACAATTACATGCAAATTGCATGGGGGAGTTTCCTTTCCGCTACTGTCTTTACATTATCTGAAGTAATCGTTCATCGCTTCTCTCACTCACACACAAGGCACAACAATGATAACATTCATATTAATCGCCGCTTTGCATATGGTACGGAATTTGCTGAAGAGCAGAATGTGTTGGATAAAGATAAGAAGAAGTAACATTTTGATGCAGGAGCGCCTCTTTTAATTATGTGGTGCTCCTTTTGTGTATTTTCATTATGGTATGTGAAATTATACGAACAATTTTTTTAATATATCTTATAATAAAAAACTGCCTCTTATTTAGAGGCAGTCACTTTCAAATCTTTTAACGCAACAACATTAGCAAACGCTCCAAACACTACATTATGATGCTTTACAATGTCTTCCGCACGTAACACGTCTGTATGAAACGTACTATGTGCATCACTCACTAACGTTACTTTATAACCTTCACTAAACGCTCTTCGCGTTGTCGTATCCACACAGTACTCTGTTTGCATTCCTGAAATAATAACGTGTTCAATGCCTTTTTCTTGTAATACTTCGTTTAAGTTTGTCTTATGGAAAGAATCTGGCGTCGTCTTTTCAACGATACGATCCCCTTTTTGCGGAGCAATCGCCTCATGCACTTTCCAGCCCTCTGTACCTTTTTCTAACGGATGATCTTTTGGTCCGTTATGTTGTACATAAATAACTGGAATATCATTAGAACGACATTCCCCAATAAGCTCTTGCAATATTTCTAAAAACTTTTCCCCGTTATGTACTGGCATTCCCGCTGTATACATACCTGCTTGCACATCAATTACTAATAAAGCTTTTTTCATTTCGCGCAGCTCCCTTTGTTTGTATTCTATCATCCAACAATCTTCTAATTTCCCCTCATGCAGCTCATGTTCCTTTAATATCTTCACTTTTTTAAAGCCGCATTTTTCATAACATTTTATCGCACGTTCATTATTTACTTTCGGATCCATTGCGATTGCTTCTGCTCTCGTGTTCTCCATAATATATGTAATTGCAGCCTGAACGAGTTTCGTTCCAATTCCTTTTCCCCAATAAGTCGGCTCTCCGATAAATTGATCCATTCCCCATACATTTTGTGATTCTTCATAGCCATATAATGTTTTCCACTCAGAATCAATTGGGTACATTTGTATGTAACCAATTGGAACAGCATCAAACTCTATTAAACATCTTTTTTCATGACTATTTGGATTATGTATAAAATGATTCAGTACCATTTCTACAGATTGCGGATTATCGCGTCCTTCGTAATACCGCAAGACTTCTGGGTCTGTTAGCCATTTTGAAATGATTGGTGCATCCTCTTCTTTTACGTATCTAATCGATATATTATCTTTTTGAAATAGCATATAATACCTCTTTTTAATTATTTATATTTTTTCTTGTTGTGAAATCTTTCATTACACCTATTAGTGCGTATGGTAACAATGTAATCGCAAAAAGAGCTGTAAACACATTAAAATGAGGGATTTCATATGGAGTGAACCATTCCGTGAAAAATTGGGAATGTAAAATTCTATTTGAAATTTTCCCACTAGGTTTAAAGTTTGGTGCACATCCTGTACTCTCAAACATAATAAATAGTAATTGAACAATTATAAATGCCCCTAAATAACGAAACCATGTCCGTTTCTATATAGGGTGTGTATTCTTTAATGTATCTTCCATCTAGCCCCCTCCTTTAAATATCCATCATATTGAGTATACACTTTCTTTACTTCATTTGTTAAAATTTTCTATATAATCATTCGTGTTGGAGGAATACATTATGTCTAATTCTATACTTAAATCAACTTTAATCATTCTTAGAGGAAACTCCGCAAGTGGTAAAACAACAATCGCAAAGCAACTACAAGAACATTTCGGACAAGGTACACTTTTAGTATCGCAGGATGTTGTACGTAGAGATATGCTTAGCGTACATGATACGATGGGGAACTTATCTCATGATCTACTATTTGAAATTACGAAGTACGGAAAAGGAAAGTGTGAGTTTGTTATTTTAGAAGGTATTTTAAACAGTCGTAGATACGGTGAAATGCTAAAAGAGTTAATACATTTTTTTGAAGGAAAGGCATATACATATTACTTTGATTTATCATTAAAAGAAACGATTCGACGACATAACACAAGGGACAAACGATATGAATTTGGTGAGGGTTCCCTACAAAAATGGTATAATCCGCACGATACAATTGAAGTTGCTCGAGAAACTATTTTTACAGATACATTCACGCAAAAAGATATATTTAATGCGATTCTTACTGATGTTGCGATACAAAAATAAAAGCCAGTCTCAATAAAGAGAACTGACTTCTATCTAGATAACTTTATTTATTAAAGAATTTTAACTTTAACAGTTTGTCTTCCCCAATTCATAGCTTTACTTTTTGAGCCCATTAAAACATCAATACGATTTCCTTTAATAGCACTTCCAGTATCACCAGCAATTGCTTCGCCATAACCTTCTACCCATACTTTAGATCCTAATGGGATTACTTTCGGATCTACTGCGATAATTCTCATATTCGGATTAGCCGTTAAATCATGCCCCATCGCAGTTAAAACACGTCCACCATATGTACCATTTTCACTTGGATCAGCAGTATATGCTGTCGCAACTACCGTTAATTCACGTTTAGCAGACTGTATGTTATTTTTAGACTCTTCTCTTGCTTTTGCTTCTTCCTTAGCCTTTGCTATTTCTCTTGCTTTCTCTTCTTCTTTAGCCTTTGCTATTTCCCTTGCTTTCTCTTCTTCTTTAGCCTTTGCTATTTCCCTTGCTTCGGCCTCTTCCTTAGCTTTTGCTTCTTCTTGGGTTTTCACGTCTTCTTTAGGCTTTACTATTTCTTGTACTTTCGTTTCTTCCTTAGGCTTTACTACTTCTTGTACTTTCACTTCTTCTTTTGGCTTTACTACTTCTTGTACTTTCACTTCTTCTTTTGGCTTTACTACTTCTTGTACTTTCACTTCTTCTTTTGGCTTTTCTTTCTTGTACTTTCACTTCTTCTTTTGGCTTTACTACTTCTTGTACTTTCACTTCTTCCTTAGGCTTTACTACTTCTTGTATTTTCACTTCGGCTTTACTACTTCTTGTACTTTCACTTCTTCCTTAGGCTTTGTTACTTTTTGTACTTTCGCTTCTTCCTTAGGCTTTGCTATCTTTTGTGCTTTAACTTCATCCTTAGCTTTAGCTGTTTTGTATACTTTCGCTACTTGCTTCGTTTTCTCTTTAGCTGTTTTTTCAACTGGTGCTGTACTTGATAGGAAAGAAACATTAACATAAGCTGTTTTTCCTTTATACTCAAATTGTAACCAACCGTCTTTTACTTGATGCGTTGATTCAATTACATCATTTGTTTTTAGTCTGCCAAGTATTTCTGATTCTGTACTTGCATCAGAACGGACATTTAACAAATTCGCTGTTACATAATACACATCTTTTGTAAACTCCGCACTTACAAACACTTCTTTACCATTTAAATCAATTTTGGACCATCCTTCTTCCGTATGTATAACCTTTAACTTTTCTCCTTCTTTTACTTTTTTGACAACTTTTGATTCAGTAGTCGGTTTTTCACGTACGTTGAGTACATCTGCTGTTACGATTGTTTCTGCGGTAGCAGTTGTAGTAAATGCTCCCAATCCAAAAACAGTTGCTGTTGCTGCGCCAATTATTTTTTTCATATTAGCCTCCATTATTTTTTTGAATTCTATCAAATACTTCCATAAAATTAGGAAAGCATTTGTAACAGTATATTAATACGACTTAATATACTGCTATTAAAACTCCTTACTCCAATACTATCAAATTCTCATTTTTAATTCTATATATTATAAAGTGAAACTTTAATCATTGGGGGTTTTGTTCATCCCCCAATGATTGTTAGTTGAACCAATCGGACGTTTACGGACAGTTGATCTCCCACCTAACTTCTTTGCTCCAACTGAATTTTGAGGTGGGAGTTTTACTGTCCGTTAACGCGGGATAAATCTCACTATCTTCTATAAACTCTTCATACTAAATAGTTGTCACAATTCCTGCCAAAAACAAACTTACGATTGCTAAAAATTTTGTGCCGACTATAGCCCCTCTTAAATGAAACTTATAATCTTTATATCCCTTCATGCCTTCTGTACTAGGAATAACAACAAATCTTGGGGTAATCCAGCAAAAGATTAGCCAATCAATTATAAACAAATCTACTAAATTGAAAATCATTAAAATACCAAAAGTATGTAAATAGGCATCAACATATAATAATTTTTCATGTTTATGTAGTATATATGTAGAAACGACAGGCGTACCGAAAAGAATAGCATTATATGCAATATTAAAGTAGATTGTTTGCTTTTTTTCATGAATCGATTTTGGAAAAACTACCTTTTGAATATCTTTCGGATATTCAGTTAACGAAAGACGAGGATTATAATATAAAGATCCTAAAATCATTACAGATAGTACAATAGACATAATGACACCAACGTACATCATTTGCTCAAATGGATTCATATGCTTCATTCACCTTTTTCTTTAATTACTATGCTTCTCCTTTACTTAATTACATATTGTATGCTCACAAATAACCAAAAATTAATAACACCTTTAACACCCAATCAAAATTCTTGCAATGCAAAAACAATTTTTATAAAGTGAAAGCCAAATTAGTTAAGTAAGGATTGGTGAAAACTATGAAAATAGAACATATTGCAATATGGGTAAATGATTTAGAATTAATGCGTTCTTTTTATACAAAGTACTTTAATGGTAAAGCGAACTCTTTATATCATAATAAAGCAAAACAATTTGAATCTTATTTTATTACGTTCGAATCTGGTGCAAGACTTGAAATTATGCGTAAAAAAGGTATAGAAAAAGAGCCGAACCCCAACATAACTGGCTATGCTCATATGGCTTTCTCTGTCGGTAGTGAAGAACGTGTAAATGAATTAACTACAACATTAAAAAATGATGGTTATCCTTTATTAAATGGACCACGTTTCACTGGAGATGGCTATTACGAAAGTGTGATAAGCGATCCTGAAGGTAATCAAATTGAAATTACGATTTAATTTATCTTTTTTCTGAAGAACAAATGAAAATTAGTTTGGAGGAATATTATACAAAAGCTAAATTTGAAGAAACAGATTTTAATTTATATTTCCAACTCGTATTCAATAAAGAAGTAATGGCGCAAATTACCGAACGCGCTATTCCGTTAGATGAAGCGAAAAATGACTTTACAAGGCTGGTAAAGCGCAATGAAAATCATCAACTATTCGGCTCTTATAAAGTATATGATTCTATTACAAATGAGTATATCAATCTTGGACATGTTACGGTAAACGAGGATAATGTTAAAGAGGCTGAAATTGGTTATATGCTTTTGCCAGAGCACTGGGGAAAAAGGTATAGTAGTAGGATTGCAAAGGAACTAATGAATATAGCGAAGCAGACAGATATAAAGGTACTAAAAGCAATTATTGATCCAAATAATATCCCCTCTCGCAAAATTTTAATAAACGTCGGTTTTACCTCTGAAAAAGTTTGTGAGATTGATGGATTGCCTAGGGAGGTTTTGAGTATATATATTTAACTAAATAAAAGGCAATACTACTAGTAGTATTGCCTTTTTCTCTTAGCCATCATTTCATGGAATGACGGCTTTTTCTGATTACTATTATTCATAATTAATTGATAGATACATTCTTTTTAACTGACGATCAAGTTACCTATTATACAATAGAAAACATCATATACACTCCAACAACGAAGAATACGGCAAGGGTCTTAATTATCGTAATACCAAATATCTCTTTATAAGCTTCCCGGTGCGTTAATCCTGTAACCGCAAGTAAAGTTATAACTGCTCCGTTATGAGGTAAAGTATCCATCCCTCCTGCCGCCATTGCAATTACACGATGCAGCACATCTAACGGAATATCAAAGTTCGCTGCCGCTTCAATATATTTTTCAGCCATTAAACCTAATGTAATACTCATTCCACCCGAGCCTGATCCCGTCAGCCCGCATAATATATTCGTCATGACCGCTCCGCTAATTAATGGATTTGAGAAAGTCCCCGTTAAATAGTTTTGAATCATGACAAATCCAGGTAAAGCTGCTATAACGGCACCAAATCCATACTCGGCTGCAGTGTTCATAGCTGCTAAGATTGAACCACTCACACCAACGCTTGTAATTGATTGAAAATGATCTTTTACCGCTTGGAAGTTTAATAATATAGCAGATAATATTCCGATAAGAAGTGCCATTTCCACTGACCAAATCCCCACAACTTGTCCCATATCAATTGTTCCGTACTCCTTCAAACCTATGGATGCAAAATCAAATCCCTTTGTATACCAAACAGGAATGAATGCTGTAAAGACTTTATTCATCACTCCAACCAGTACAAGCGGAAGAAATGCTATCCAGTAACTAATTGGAATTACATCGCCCGAAGCAATCGGATTTTGCACCAATTGCGCGCTAGTTGTAGCAGCCATCTCAGAAGTAGCATCGCCTTTTCCGAAGTACCCCTCCCCCTTAGCAGCAGCCTTCTTCCTACATCTTTCCAAATACAACATACCACATATGAAGATAAACAGTGCTCCTATAATTCCTAATGTAGGAGCGGCATAAATATCTGTTTTAAAGAACGTAGTTGGAATAACATTTTGAATTTGAGGCGATCCAGGAAGTGAATCCATCGAAAACGTAAATGCGCTGAATGCGATTGTTGCAGGAATGAGACGTTTCGGAATATCCGCCTCACGAAATAATTGCGCTGCAAATGGATAAATCGCAAATACTGCGACAAATAAACTGACACCACTGTATGTAAGAATCGCTCCCATTAATACGATGGAAAGAATTGCTCTTTTCACGCCTATAAAGCGGATAATAATTTTCGCGATTTTTTCTGCTATTCCAGTGATTTCTACCACTTTACCAAATATCGCTCCAAGCAAAAAGACAGGAAAATATAATTTTATAAATCCGACCATCTTCGCCATAAAAACATTAGAAAAGAATGGTAAAACATTTGCCGGTTCTGTTAAAAACACAGCGAGCAACGCACATAACGGAGCGAATAAAATGACTGAGAATCCTCGGTAAGCAACAAAAATAAGCAAGCCAAGCGCTAACAATACAATCAATAAATCCATAACCCCAATCCCCCTCAATAATATGGATTTTTTAACTTTGTATCCTTTTCTGTTTGTATATATTTTGGTAATGCCTGCCGGAGGCAGGCATTACTTTTTTGCATATTATAGTTATAGCTTTTTATTTATGATGAAAGATTGGTGCCCTCTTTTCTATAAAGGCCTCCACTCCCTCTCTTACATCACTTGTTTGAAACACATGTCCGAAATTCTCAGCTTCTATTTTTAATCCTTCCTCAAGAGAAGCAGATAATCCCTTATTGATAGATTGCTTCATCAAGGATAAAGCAGGAAGAGAAAACCGAGCCATCTTCACAGCTAGTTCCTTCGCCTTATTCAGCGATTCGCCACGCGGAACAACATGATTCACCAAACCAACTCGCCAAGCTACTTCGGCAGTGAGTGGTTCACCAGTAAACATCATTTCTTTCGCACTTGCAGTTCCAATTAATCGCGGTAAACGTTGCGTTCCTCCTGCACCTGGAAACAAACCTAACTTCACTTCTGGAAGCCCGATTTGGGCGTGTTCTTCTATAATCCGTAAATCACATGATAAAGCTAATTCACACCCGCCCCCAAGCGCTAATCCGTTAATAGCAGCAATTACAGGCTTGGGCAATCTTTCTATTTTATTTAACGGATTCTGAAGCCACATTGATTTTCCCTCTGCATATTCACTCCCTTTTCCAATCCATTCCGGAAACGACTTAATGTCTCCTCCTGCAACGAAAGCCTTTTCTCCAGCTCCAGTTAGAAGTACAACAATTACTTCATCATCCTGTTCTATTTCACCGACTACTACCGTCAGTTGATCTATCACAACACTGCTCAGTACA
This sequence comes from Bacillus sp. AR2-1, assembly GCF_008368755.1. Classification (NCBI taxonomy): domain Bacteria; kingdom Bacillati; phylum Bacillota; class Bacilli; order Caryophanales; family Bacillaceae; genus Bacillus; species Bacillus sp. AR2-1. Next base: position 196,841 of record NZ_QORY01000006.1, on the reverse strand, counting down.
TTCACAGGAGGATTATCAATGATAATCGTTGCGACTCCATTTTCTTTGGACCATGTAACAACCCGCTTATTTTCCAATTCAATCCCTTCTTTCTAATATGTAATAAAGTAAAATCAGCACATCAACTCGTTCTTTTAATTACATAACCGGCCTGTTCGCGATCCCAAGCGCTACCAATCCCTTCCTCCTTCAGCTTGAACTTTTGGATCCGTTCCGTCGCTGTTTTTGGGAAGGTTTCACTGAACTGAACATATCGAGGTACCATAAAATAAGCCATACGTTCTTGACACCAATCTATAATCTCTTCATGGGACATCGTTTCATCTTTCTTTACAATCACATATAATTTAACATCCTCCTCTCCCACTTCTGATGGGACACCGATGGCCGCCGATTCAAGTACTTTCGGGTGATTATTCACAACTTTTTCGATTTCCCAAGAGGAGATATTTTCACCACGTCTTCGGATACACTGTTTAATTCGATCACAAAAATATAAGTAACCCTCCTCATCTAGATAACCTCGATCTCCTGTATGGAACCATCCCTCCTTCATTGCCTCCTCTGTTTTATCAAACATTTTATAATAACCTTCCATGAATGCTTGTCTCTGTAAGGAACGAATAAAAATCTCTCCAATTTCACCAGTCCGTGCTTCATTTCCATCCTCATTAACAATCTTCGTCTCTACGTAAGAATATGGTTTTCCTATAGAAGGTGGCTTATTGGCATACAATGGATTCGTTACACAAAAACCCGTTGTTTCCGTTAATCCGTAACCTTCTACAATCCGAACGCCAAACCTCTCCTCAAACGGCTTCCAAAATTCCTTAGGCGTAGCAGCACAAGCTGTCACCCTTACTAAATTTTCATTATCATCTTCCTTTTCCGGCTGCTTACAGAGAATAGGAATCATAGATCCTAAAGAATTAAAAATGGTTGCGCCATGACTGCGAATTTCATACCAAAATCTAGAAGCACTAAACCGCTTACCTAGAGCAATCGTAGCATTGGAAGAAATGGATCCAAGTACTGTATGGGCCTGGGCGTTTATATGAAATAACGGAAGCGCTGTAAATAAGACATCTTTTGAACTTGCGCCAACCATATAGTTGGCAAATGACTGCGCAGAATTTACATAAGCAGAATGACTTAACATAACCCCTTTAGGTAAACCAGTCGTCCCAGAGGTATAGAGGATACTGTTAATAGAAGTGGAGGAAACAAATGCAGTTGGAAGGTGATGATTATTTGTATTTAGTACATCTTTCAATTCGATTACTAACCACTCTTTGCCATCACCTGCAATGACTACGCTTTCATTTTTTCCGTAAGCAACAATTTGAATGTCCCTATGTATAAATGACAAACAAGAGGCAATTTGAGGAACAAATTCCTTATCAACGATAATTAACTTACAATCAGAGTGAGATATAATATACTGCAAGCCTTCTCCTTTTAAATGCACATTCAGAGGCACCGCAATTGCTCCCATAAAAGATAAAGCAAACCATACATCCAGATATTCAGGAGTGTTATGAAGCATAATACAAACTTTGTCTCCTTTTTGAATACCGAGCTCACAAAACCCCGCTATAGCTCTTGTAATTCGATGATAAAGTTCCTCATATGTAACCCTTTGTTCTTCAAATTGTAAATATACTTTACTTGGTGTTTTTTCGATACTTTGCATAATAAAATGCGGTAAGCTATGATTTTCTAGCATTTAATTCCATCCCCTTCCTACTAAAATCTTTTTTTATTTATATAGCAAGAAACATGCCAAAAATCGACTCATTACCTATTCCCTTATTCCTTCGTAATCTCCCTTACTTTTCTAACCTCACATGTCGCATTTGCGCTACAAACATTAGCAACCATGTCGCATCTATAAGAAAATGTCGCAAAAAAGAGACAGTGTTTATTACTACAAACAAAAAAAGGGCCTATTTGCCCTTTACTTTCCTTCACGATATTTCGTATTTCTCTATTTTTCGATATAAGCTGGCCCGATGAATTCCTAAAAGCTCGGCTGCCTCTTTTACATTTCCAACTGTTTTTTCCAAAGCTCTCGTAATCGCACGTTTTTCAGCGGATTCCACTTCCGCCTTCAGTAAATAACTCATCTCATGGTTCTCATGGCCCATCGTAAATATTTCATGGATTAACTCTTCTTCCAAATCTTTTTTTCGTAAATAGGCAGGAAGATGATGCACTTGAATAATCATTCCTTCTATAACATTCATCGCTCGTTCTAATACATTCTCTAGCTCCCTAATATTCCCTGGCCAATCATGCTCCATAAATAAATCTCTTACTCTCTCATCCAATGAAATAACGTTACTACCTAGCTCACCATTCAATTTCTTAATTAAAAATTCCGTTATATGTATCATATCTTCTTTTCTCTCTCGCAACGGAGGGATATCAATTTCAAACACATTCAGCCTATAATATAAATCCTCCCTGAACTCCCCACTTTGCACCATTTCACGGAGATTTCGATGTGTAGCCGCAATGAAACGGACATCAATCTTTTGAATTTTTGTACCTCCAATTCTTTCAATCTCTTTCTCTTGCAATACACGAAGCAACTTCACCTGCATGTCCAATGACATATCACCAATTTCATCTAAAAACAATGTTCCCTTATGAGCTAACTCAATCTTCCCAGGCTTACCGCCTTTTTTTGCTCCTGTAAAAGCCCCTTCTTCGTATCCAAACAATTCAGCCTCCAAAAGATCCCTCGGAATCGCAGCACAATTCAAGCGAATAAATGTGCCACTAGCACGCGGACTTGCACGATGTACCGCATGTGCAAAGAGCTCTTTTCCTGTACCACTTTCTCCTCTTATCAAAACGGTAGACCGACTTTTAGAAACCTTTAAAGCCATCATTTTGACTTCTTTCATTTTTGCACTCTCTCCTATAATGCTTTGAAAGGAAAGTCGCCTTTCTTGCAGCCGCTGTAATTCAGTTTGATAGTAAGATAACTTTGATTCCATTTCACTAATTTGATCTCCCAAAGCTTTAAACTGCTGTATATCATGAAACATAATTTTACCAATTGCTCCAATAATCTTGCCTTCCTTGATGATAGGTATGCGCGTTGCGATTATATTCCGATTACTTATACGCTGGATATGCCCAATTTCCATCTGTCCCGTCTTTACGATAATATGCATCCTCGTATTCTCAACAACCTCCGTACAATGCTTACCAATCGCTTCCTTCGGATCATCAATCCCTAAAAATTGTGCATAAGAACCACTTAAAAAATTGACAATTCCTTGTTCATTTACCCCTAGAATGCATTCAGACAGTAAATTTAGGGCACTTTCATATCGACTTATGATGCTTTCCAAAGACTGTATACTTTTCCCCTTACTTTCCAGAATGGCAATTGATCCGTATTCTGTCTCATTCCGATATACATGGGATTCATTCACAATTAAAACTTGGTTGCCACTCCTACATTCATACCTGTACAAACTATCCTTTTGATTCACTACTAACTTTTTACGATCAGGAATAATCGTTGATATATGCTCACCTATTATTTCATTTTCTTTTTTCTGTAGCATGCTACAGAATAGTTTGTTGCTATATGTGATGATTCCATCATGACTTATAACAGCAATTCCGTTATTCATTACCTGAAGAGCCTGACTAGTTACCTGCAAATTCATTCGTTCGTCCATATGCATTTGAAAGCCCCCTATCCAATTGCGCTCGTTCTCGCATGTATTATATATTCATTTTAAATATTTACTTTCCCTTGGTTTTTCCATTTGAAGTTATAAATTATTAAACTAGTAATATAGCCCATTAACCAGTGGCTTCTTTTTTTGGCACTAGCAAGAGTTTTATAATCTACTTTCTTTAGCTTCTTTTGAGAGAAGATTATTTCATGGGCTATTTGCAACATGCAGCAGGGACATGTTTAACACTTAATTGGATACATAAAGCAAGTTTAATAAAAATAAAAAACAGTTGACGGATTACCTTCTGTCAACTGTTTTTATTACGAATATTGGTGACGAAACCCATAATTGTTAGGTTTCCTTTAGCATAAAGTTCGGTCTCCAATTTTCCAGCTAAACCATCTCCCATGCCCTTCGGTTTCTCCAACCGTTTCACGATATTCGTTTCCGTTAATATAATAATCAATATGAAGGTCCCGGTCCCACATGTTGTTATATAGGTGGAATACATCACGTTTTGCACCGATTTCTTGGATTTGTTTTTCTAACTTACGTTTTACTTGTTCAGGTATTTGATTTGCGACGTGTGTATGGAAAATACAGATTATAGCATCTTTACTTATTTGTTCGATGATAGATGGCAATAGCTCCACACCGTCTCCTTCTATTAATTGAACAGATTCAGTTTTCACTAAAGATGCTGCTTGGTCAAACATTTCAAGTCTTTCTTTATGCTCTGGCCAAATGAGTGCACGTAGCCACAAATAATCTTCATTACTATGTAAATCATTTACATGTAAATCTAGTCCTATTCTTTCTGCGACAGATGGACTTTCTTTTAGAAAATGAGGCACATTCTCTCCTCTTATTTCAGAAGTTACATGCACATTCGAGTTTATATTTCCGTATGTTACATCTGTTCCATACGAATAGCTATATTGATCCCAGAACAGTTGTAATCCAGAACTTGTCCCAATTTCAATTAACGCTAATTGTTTTTTCACTTTATTAAATATGTAACAAAAACTTGGGTATAAGTACGCACATCGCCTTACTTCATTCGTTTGAACGAGTTTCGTTTGTAATAAGGTAATGATTTCTTCTCGATACGTTTTACAGAAATCTTTAAAATAATCAAAAGCTTGATTTAAATCCGTATTAGCATTTTCAACTAAGCTACTGTAATACATTTTTAAATGATGTTCTTTCCCTGATAGTAATAAATAATGTACAGCACCTAATAATAAGTTTGGAATTGGTTGGCCTACTTGAGCGTAGGAAGATAGTGTAAGTACTTCCTCATCTTCAGCAATTTTTATTGATAAGTATTCATATAAATCACTTGACCCTTTACATTCCTTTATTGAAAAATTTCGAAATAAGTTTGCGATTTGTTCTTGTGTACGCATTGGTATCCCTCCTTTTCATTTTACAGAATAACCATACTATTATCAGAGGTAAAATTCCATAAAAAGGTATCTTTTCTACCCATTCTACGATACGTAAGCTTTTTCGGGATAATTTCAAACTGTAATTTTTTTCTATTTATCACCTTAAAAGAGCTTGTTAAATAAGATTTTTGGCGAATAAAACGTTAAATAGTTTAAAATTATCAGATAACACTAGATATTTTAGTCTATTAATTATTATAATAGAGTATGAGATGGTTATACAATTGAGACAAAAAAGGTAAATACCTAGGTGGGGCCTAGGCGGTGTTTCTCTTTTACGGCTTAGACATAGAAAACACCTACTCTTTTTTGCCAATATAGGGGATGGAGAGATTATCATGAGCAACATGCAGCAAAAAACAGACGTTATCTTAATTGGTGCAGGAATTATGAGTGCAACGTTAGGCTCATTACTAAAAGAATTAGCACCTGAATGGGAAATTAAAGTTTTTGAAAAACTCGCAAGTGCCGGGGAAGAAAGCTCTAATGAATGGAATAATGCAGGTACAGGGCATTCTGCGCTATGCGAACTGAACTATACTTCCGAAAAATCTGACGGATCTATAGATATTAGTAAGGCTGTAAAAGTGAATGAGCAATTCCAGCTTTCAAGACAATTTTGGGCATATCTTGTAAAAAGTAAATTAATTCGTAATCCACAAGATTTCATTATGCCTCTACCTCATATGAGTTTAGTACAAGGTGAAAAAAATGTTGAGTTTCTAAAAAACCGTTTTGAAGCGCTTTCAAAAAATCCACTGTTTCAAGGTATGGAATTTTCCGATGCTCCTGAAACATTAAAAAAATGGCTTCCACTCATTATGGAAGGACGTACACCTAACGAACCAATGGCTGCAACGAAGATTGATTCTGGAACAGATGTTAACTTCGGTGCATTAACACGTATGTTGTTTGATTACTTACAAACGAAAAATGTCGAGCTAAACTACAAACATAGTGTCGAAAATATTAAACGCACAAAGAATGGTTTGTGGGAAGTAAAAGTACACGATATGAATAGTGGTAAAATTGAGCATCACACTGCAAAATTCGTCTTTATCGGCGGCGGTGGCGGTAGTCTACCTCTACTACAAAAGACTGGTATCCCTGAATCAAAACATATTGGTGGATTCCCTGTAAGTGGACTATTTATGGTATGTAAAAACCAAAAAGTTGTCGAGCAACATCATGCGAAAGTATATGGTAAAGCTAAAGTTGGCGCTCCGCCAATGTCTGTACCTCACCTTGATACGAGATATATAGACAATAAAAAAGCTTTACTATTTGGACCGTTCGCAGGGTTCTCTCCTAAGTTCTTAAAAACTGGCTCAAACCTTGACTTAATTGGTTCTGTAAAACCAAATAACGTCTTAACGATGTTAGCTGCTGGTGTAAAAGAAATGGGATTAACAAAATACTTAATTCAGCAAGTTATGTTATCTCACGAAAAACGTATGGAAGAATTACGCGAATTCATTCCGAACGCGAAAAGTGAAGATTGGGATATTGTAGTTGCTGGGCAACGTGTACAAGTAATTAAAGATACTGATGCTGGCGGTAAAGGTACACTTCAATTCGGTACTGAAGTTGTTAGTGCAGCTGACGGCTCAATCGCTGCATTACTAGGTGCTTCACCAGGTGCCTCTACTGCCGTTCACGTCATGCTTGAAGTATTAGAAAAATGTTTCCCGAGCCGCATGGTAGAATGGGAAGAAAAAATAAAAGAAATGATTCCTTCTTATGGCATTTCACTAACTGAAAATCCAAGATTGTTCCAAGACCTTCACACTTCTACAGGTCGTACGCTTGGATTAAATGAAAAAGAAACGGTTCATAATTAAAGAAGTTATTAAAAAACGTCCGATTTATTCGGACGTTTTTTTGTTACTAAAAATTATATTTATCAATATTCTCTTTCGTAAATACAACCCGCTCTGGTAATACTATAATTCCATTTCCTTCTGCTTCATAATCATAACCTTGGATGGAGTTTGGCTCTACTTTCACTTTTCCGATTCCTTTTACTTCGAAACTATCCCCTACTTTTAACTTCTTCCCTTTTACTACTATTTCATTTGCTACATACGTTGCGAGTGCACCTTGTTGTTTTACATCCCATAATCCAAATTGTTGTACTGTTCCACGTTTTACGTAATCACGCATAACGTTTGGTGTGGAAAAACCAGTTACGACTACTTTTTTATCCATTTTTAAGTTTTCAGCTGCTTGTGCCATCGCTGGTAGTGCCGTTGCATCCGGGCAAATGACTGCATTAATATCTGGATATGTTTTTAAAATGTTCTCTCCTACAGATAAAGATTTTTGCGCATTATTTTCACCATACTGCGTCGTTACAATTTCCCAGCTTGGATATTTCTTTTTAATAATTTCTTTCGCTTTCGTTACCCATTGGTTTTGATCCGTTACTGTTGGGCTAGAATAAAAGAAAGCTACTTTTCCTTTATCTCCAATTTGTTTGGAAGTCATTTCAATTAATAAATTAGCAAGTTGATCTGGTGTTCCTTGGCTTATATAAAATGATCGGTCTTTCGGATTCACATCAGAATCCCACGTTAAAACAGTCATTCCTTTTTTCTTAGCTCGTTGCAATGATTGCGATAGACCATCTACTGAAGTAGATGAGACCATAAGTGCATCATAGTTTTGATTAATAAAGTTGTTTATATATTTCACTTGCCCTGATACGCTTGCTTCAGACGGTCCATCATATTTCACATGTACGCCTAACTTATCTCCCATCTCTTTTGCTCCTTCACCGCCCGATGTAAAGAAGCCAACTCCAGTTAATTTCGGAATGAATGCAAATTTCACATCATCTGCCCTTTTCTTATCTGCCGTTTGACTAGAACAAGCGATTAAACCGATTAAACAAATGCATACAATGAATACAATCCCCAGTTTTCTCTTCATGACATTTCCCCCTTATGCAAGTTCTTTCTTTTCCACGGTGTGAATTGATGTAATTTGAAATGTCTCATAATAACTGAAAGAATAAGAATAATACCAATAACTACGTTAGATTGTTCATTTGTTAAACCCGTCATTTGCAAGCCATACTGCATTAACCCAATAAAAATACTCGCCAGTACAGTACCGATAATACTTCCTTTTCCCCCTGTAATAAGTGTCCCGCCTAATACGACTGCTGTAATGATTGGTAAAATCGTTTCACTTCCCATATCAGCACGTGCGGAGCTGAAATATGCAGTTAAGAAAGCGCCTCCTAATCCACCTCCTAACCCGGAAAGTATGTAAGCGATGATGACTACTTTTTTCGTTTTGATCCCAGTGTATTTTGCTGCATTTTCGTTTGCACCAGTTAATTTGACGTGGCGCCCATAAATAGTACGGTGAAACAATACAGTGCATAAAATCGTTAATATAATCAATAACCATAATAAATTCGGTATCCCTATAAAACTACCGTTTGCCAGTTGTACAAATGCGTCAGGCAAACCACCTATCCCTTCATATCCAGAAGCACCTGCCCCTCCTGAAATGACGAGTGCAATTCCGCCGTATAAAAACATTGTTCCGAGTGTAACGACAAGTGGCTCTACGTCTGTCATTTTTATAATGAATCCGTTTAAAGCTCCTGCTAAACAGCTGATTAAAAGAGCTAATATGACCGCTAGCAAAATAGGTATTCCATTCATCCAAAGTACACCAATTATAATCGAAGTTAACCCCATAATAGATCCTACAGAAACGTCAATTCCTCCTGTTACAATAACGAAAGTCATTGGTATCGCTACGATTGCTATAAATAGAAAATCATTTGTACTAAAAAGGAGATTACTAATATTTAAGAAATCACTACTTATAAAACTAAAGAGAATGAATTCTATAAAAAGTAATACAATTAGAACACCTTCCCATCTGTACAAATACTTCATAGATTCATCCTCCTTTCCGCCTTCCACTTTTTCATAACACTATCTAATATAACGATTACTAATAATAAAAACCCTGAAATAGCATTATTCCAAAACGCAGGTATTTTTAAAAAGACAAGTGAACTACTAATCGCCTCTAAAAATACTGCTCCTAATGCAGCTCCAACTATAGAACCCGTTCCTCCTTTTAAATGAATTCCCCCTAGTACAGCAGCTGCGATAACCTGTAGTTCTATCCCGGTACCTGTTTGATTTGGTACGAACCCGATATTCATGACAAATATGCAACCAGCGAGAGCAGCGCTTATGCCAGATATAATAAACGCATATATCTTCACTTTATTAACTGGTATACCAATGAGTCTCGCGCCATCTTCATTATCACCTACCGCATAGAAGTATCTTCCGAATGGCACTTTCCTTAAAAAGAAGTATAGTAGTAGTAAAATAATAAGAACAACCCATACAATTATCGGCAAACCAAATATGACGATCGATGACAGTTGCTTAAAATTGTTTGGTATGTCTTCAATCCACTTTCCGCCTGTGAAAATTAACATCGCACCTCTAATGATCCCTAACATACCTAATGTCATAATAATAGCTGGTACCCGAAACTTCGCAACGCCAATCCCATTTATAAAACCGAGAATAGCGCCAAGTAAAATAGCAGCAAGTATGGACAAAAATGCATGATATCCATCCGTTAACAACATCCCGCAAACAGCTGCGCTTAATCCCATAATTGAACCGACTGATACGTCTATATTTTTCGTAAATAAGACGAACGATTGGCCAATTGCTAGCACAACTAAAATAACGCTTGATTTCATCATTAAAGATAACGAGTTAAGCTGAACGAAACTTGGATTTATCATTCCGACAATGGCAATGTAAATGAGTAATAATAGTATGATAGATGTTTCGTGCATTTTATACATACGTTTCATTCCGTTACACCTCCGTATGCAAGACGTGTAACTTCATCTACAGTCATATTTTGTTTCTCTAAATGAGAAACAAATTGTCCATTTCGCATTACATATACACGATTTACTAATTGAACAATTTCTTCAACATCGGAAGAGATTAATAATATTGCGAGTCCTTCCCTTTTCATTTTTTCTATCGTCTCATATACTTCAATCCTTGCTTTCGCATCAATTCCGCGAGTCGGTTCATCAAGAATAATAATTTTTGGATTACACGCAAGATATTTTGCAAGCACGACTTTTTGCTGATTACCTCCCGATAAAGATGCTAGAACTTCATCCATGCTTCGTACAACAATTCGAAACTGTTCTATATACGCCTTCAATAAAGCGCTTTCTTTTTCTTGGTTAATGAAAAATCGACTATTCTGATGTAAACTTGCTGCAGTCATATTTTCTTTAACCGATGCAATTGAGAAAATACCATTTCTTGCTCTATCCTCTGGCACATAAACTAATCCCTCGCTAAGTCTTTTATGCAAAGAGCATGAATCAATTGATTTTCCTTCTAATAAAATAGAACCTGATTTTATAGACTTCAATCCAAATATGGTTTCTGCTAATTCCGTTCTGCCTGATCCAACAATGCCAGCAATTCCTACAATCTCTCCAGCATGTACAGTAAATGATATATTTTCGAATGCGTGACTCGTTATATCAATTACTTCTAATATTTTTTTCGTTTCTTTTGTCTCTTGCACTATTTCTCTTTTCTCTTCTTGTTTATACCCTTTCGGCAATAACCCCTCCATTAGCATGTCATATGTATAGTCACATACATCACCTTGGCTTACAATCATTCCATCACGTAATATCGCTACTTTGTTGGCAATTTCAAAGATTTCTGGAAAGCGATGCGTAATATATATCATTCCAATTCCTTTTTCTTGTAAACTTTTCATCAGCACAAAAAGACTCTTTATTTCGTGAGTTGTTAATGTCGATGTTGGCTCATCTAAAATAAGAATCTCGGCTTGCCGTATTAATCCTCTAACGATTTCTACTAACTGTTGCTGCGCAATGGATAGTGATCCTCCTAATTCTTTAAGGTCAATATCCCATCTTAAACTGTCAATCAATTGCTGAATCTTTACTTTTAATTCCTTTTTCTTCCCTTTTAGTCCGATACATATATTTTCTTCAATGGTCATATGCGGAAAAATGAGTGGTTCTTGTGGTATTAAGTAAATCCCTTCTCGGTGTGCTTTTTCCGGATTTACAAACTGTTTCCTCATTCCTTTTACATACATTTCTCCACTATCATACGAATATAACCCCGTTAATATTTTCATTAATGTTGATTTTCCAGCACCATTTCCTCCAACTAAAGCGTATATATCGCCACGCTCTACTTGTAAGTTCACCTCTTTTAACACATGTTGATTTGAAAACGCCTTACTCATTTTCTTTACATGTAATAAAGGTACGTTCTCCACATGATGTCACCTGCCTTCATCCAGAACATTTTTTGAGAAAATGATTATTTGTTCTACTTGTTTTGTAGCATTGTATATTTCTTTTTTCATATCTAGAACACTTTTTTCATCAGACAATTAATCGTTTCAACTGGAATAAACAAAATACATGGCACATATGTTTAAGCAGTGGTCAATTGTTGAAAGGGATGACGCGTATGACACAGCTGAACTTTGAAGAGAATTTATTAACTAAAGTAGCTTGGTACTATTATAAAGACCAATTAACACAACAGGAAATTGCTTCACTTCTTCACATTTCAAGAAATAAAGTTGTCCGATTATTAGATAAGGCGCGCAGTGAAGGTATCGTTACATTTCACGTAAAAGGGACTGGTTTACACTGTTTAAGTATTGAGCGTGACCTAATGAAAAAATTCCATTTAAAAGATGCTTTCATTATCCCTACTCCAATAAACAATTATCACGCTTCTCTCGGAAAAGCTGCTGCACAGTATTTAGAAACTCAGCTCCAACAAGGCGATTTACTCGGCATTGGCTGGGGTGAAACGATTAGCAAAATGCTAGAAAACATTCATTTTGAAACTTCTATTAATCTTTCAATTGTAACGCTAACAGGCGGAGTAAATCACTATCTCCCGAGAAAACAAAACTATTTTCACTACATGCAAGGCGATTTTCACATTATCCCTACGCCGTTTCTAGCATCTACAACCGAAATGGCACAAAGTATTCTATCAGAACCGAGTGTAAAAGATATGCTTCATGTCGCTTCACTTGCTCATACAGCAGTTGTTGGCATTGGCGGGCTATCCCAAGACGCAACTATTGTAAAAGAAGAAAAATTAACACTACGTGAGATGACATATATTCGTAGTCAAAACGGTGCTGGCGATATTTTAGGGCAGTTTTATAATACGAATGGTGATTTATTAAAGCTCCCACATCATAATCGACTAATTGGTACGCCGCTCTCGATTCTGCGCAAAATGAAACATGTCGTTGGTGTTGCTGGAGGTATAGAAAAGATAGATGCAATTTATGGTGCCTTAAAAGGAAAGTTCATTCATACATTAATTACCGATGAGGAAACGGCCCTCTCCTTATTACGAAAGGATGGTGATTGTTAATGTCTCATTTATTAGCTTTTGATGCTGGTACAGGAAGCATTCGAGCTGTTCTTTTTGATTTACTAGGTAATCAAATTGCGGTCAGTCAAAAAGAATGGGTTCATAAAACGGATCCTTGTTATCCAGGCTCTATGAATTTTGATGTAAAAGAAAACTGGCAACTTGTACAACAATGCACGAAAGAAGTTTTACAAAGAAGTAATGTCTCGCCCTCTTCTATTCAAGCTATTAGCGCTACTAGTATGCGAGAAGGTTTTGTTTTATATGATAAAGATGGGCAAGAAATTTGGGCTTGTGCAAATGTTGATGGGCGCGCATCCGCCGAAGTTAGTGAACTAAAAGAAATTCGGTCACATCTTGAAGAAGAATTATATACAAGATCTGGTCAAACTTTTTCATTAGGTGCTTTACCCCGCCTACTTTGGATTAAAAAACATGAACCAGACGTCTATAATGCTATTCACTCTTTTACGATGTTAAACGATTGGATTTTATATAAATTAAGCGGCGTGCTGCAAATCGATCCATCAAATGGATGTACGTCCGGTATTTTTGACCTGCAAAATAGAGTATGGGATAACGATGTCGCTATCGAGTGCGGTTTAACGTTACCATTTTCAACAACAGTAAATGAAGCGGGTACAGTAATTGGCAACGTCACAAAAGAGTGTGCAGCATTAACTGGATTATGTGAAGGAATTCCTGTCGTCGCCGGGGGCGGAGATGCACAAATGGCCTCACTTGGAACAGGAGTCGTGAAACCTAATCAAACGTTAATATGCGGAGGTAGTTTTTGGCAACAAGAAGTCAATGTTACAGAACCAAAAACAGATCCACATGCTTCCATTCGGGTAAATTGTCACGTCGTACCTAACCTTTGGCAATATGAAACGATTGCCTTTTTCCCAGGCCTTGTTATGCGCTGGTTTCGAGACGCTTTTTGCCATGAGGAAAAGAAACTTGCTGACAAACTCGGTGTAGATGCTTATACATTATTAGAAGAACAAGCGAAAGACGTACCTGTTGGTTCACATGGCATTATCCCTACCTTTTCAAATGTTATGAACTACATTTCTTGGCGTCATGCCGCACCTTCTTTTTTAAATTTAAGTTTAGATGCAGACAAATGCGGAAAAAAAGAACTGTTCCGTGCTATTGAAGAAAATGCTGCCTTCGTTACACTTGGCAACTTAAAATTAATAGAAAATCTAACAGGGACATTCCCTTCTGAAGTCATTTTTGCTGGCGGTGCTGCTAAAGGAAAACTATGGCCACAAATTTTATCGGACGTCCTTGGCATTCCTGTAAAAGTACCTGTTGTGAAAGAAGCAGCTGCTTTAGGAACTGCGATTGCTGCTGGAGTTGGCGCTGGCATATATTCAGCTATGGAAGAAACTGCTGAACAGTTTGTACAGTGGGAGCACACATTTGAACCAGTTACTGAAAATCATGAACTATATAAAGAATTCTATGAAACATGGAAAACTGTGTATAACAGTCAACTCGCTTTAGCTGATAAAGGGCTCACCTCACATATGTGGATTGCGCCTGGTGCTCTGTAACACATTACATAAAGGAGTGAAAAAGTATGTTAAAAGCGAATGAAAATGACTTCTCCTATCGCTTCGGTGATAATGGGCCGAAATATTTAATACAAGGTCCGAATATTGATCTTGGCCTTGTTGTCATTCAGCCTGGGCAAGAGTTTCAAAATCACTACCATACGACGTGCGAGGAAGTCTTTTATGCATTAGAAGGTGAAATTGATTTCTATGTGAATAACGAAAAAGTTCCGATTAAACAAGGCGATGTATTGCAAGTTCGCCCTCATGAATCTCACTATCTTATTAACCATTCTGACAAACCTTTTAAAGCAGTTTTTATTAAGTCACCACATTTACCAAATAAAGATACGGTACAAACGGGAAATCCAACATTAACGAAGGAGTGATTTCTAATGACTTGGGGATTTAAAAATCGATTAAATACAATTTTGCCTGATGGAAGAGCGGTTATGTTAGCGATAGATCACGGCTACTTTTTAGGACCCATTCACGGGCTAGAACAGCCACTTGAAACAGTTAAAAACTTACTTCCTTACACAGATTCCCTCTTTTTAACTCGAGGTGTACTTAGCTCCTGTATTCCTGAAAACTGCAGCACACCGATGGTTATGCGTGTTTCAGGTGGAGCTACTGTCGTCGGTAAAGATTTAGCGAATGAAACAATTGTTACACCAGTAAAAGAAGCAGTAAAACAAAACGCAATTGGCGTCGGTGTTTCTGTTTTCGTCGGATCAGACTATGAAACACAAACTGTTTCAAATCTCGCAAATGTAGTTTCAGAAGCTCACGATTACGGTCTACCAGTACTCGGTATTACCGCTGTTGCGAAAGAATTACAAAAACGTGAAGCACGCTTTCTAGCACTCGCTTCCCGCGTATGTGTTGAAATGGGTGCTGACATTATTAAAACGTATTACTGCGAAGGATTCGAAAAAATCACCAGCACTTGCCCTGCCCCAGTTGTAATCGCTGGTGGTCCAAAACTCGATTCAATTGAAGACGCATTAAACATTACGTACAATGCACTGCAAGAAGGCGCAATCGGCGTAGATATGGGGCGAAACATATGGCAATCTGAACATCCTGCTGCGATGATTCAAGCGATTCATGGCATTGTGAAGAATAGATTGAATGTGAAAGAGGCACTCCAATTATTCGACGATGTAAAAAATTAAAATAAACGACAGACTATTACTCTTAAATATATACAAAATTAATATTTACTATAAAGAAAAACCTCTATGTTAGATTACTAAGTAACCTAGCATAGAGGTTTTCTTTTACATTTTTTTGTTCCGGATTTAGTCAGATTTCTACAGATCGCGTACGTTCCAAACAATCTCACCGCGCTCCCCCCACGTACTGTGATGCCGATGAAACCCTATCTTTTCTAATACCCGGAAAGACGCTGTATTCCAAGCACCTACAGTTGACCAAAGTCTTTGGCGCCCCGTAGCGATCGCGGCCTCAAGCACTGCTGATGCTGCCTCTGTCGCATAACCTTTTCTATGAGCACTTTGGAACAACTCATATGCAATCTCTGGCTCTTCAAGCGTGGAACGACCGATGATTAAACCACAGTATCCGATGAAATCCCCTTCTTCTCGCCTACGTATAGTAAGAAGAGAAATACCATTTTCAGTTGCTTTCTTGCGCATTTCGATAAGAGAGCTACGAACAGATTCAATGGTTGGCATGTCCACACCACGTTCACCAATTAATTGTCTCAGCCAGACTGCATCAGATTCCTCCCACATATTCAGATCGAGTCGTTCCGTTTTTAACTGGAACGCCATATCTTTAAAAACAGCTGTCATAGCGGTAACCTCCTATTGATTTCACTGTACTACTTATAATAGTTTCGTACTTTACCATATGGGAAACCTGCTTGATTCATACATTATTATTATTTTATGCATAAGCAATTCCTCTGCTAAATAGACCTTGTTATCAAACTTCATTTTAAGTCTACAATATTTGATTTATGAATGAGTTTAAATTTACATTTAAAAATGTATCGCACTTTCTTTTTTGTTAAAATAAAGAAAAGGAGGAATGATTATGAAACGAATGGGTTTTGAACGGCCTACTGATTATTACGATGAAAGGTTATATACTATCGATGAAAAAATTTGTGCCCTATTAAAAGAACGAAAAGAACTTTCAGATGGTGATCCAGGTTTTCCACATGATGAAGCCATTTATAAATGGGCAAAGCAATACGGATTCTATCCAGACTATTTAAATTCACTATTCTCTTCCATGATGGACGAAGGTGAATTTAAACCTCGCGTCGAACCAACTACATTCAAAAAACATTTACCTGTTTTTAAATCTTATGAACATGATGGTATCATGTATACCGTAACTTTTATTCGGCAATATGCAAATGCTAGTGTAGTTTATTTATATAGCGATTGGGATTCCACTGATAAAGTTTTTAATGAAAATAAGCCTCATAGTTTCTTCCAATTATCAATAGATGATACATATGACTGCTGGCCTGAAGGTGGTGGCGGTACTGATGGACATTTGAGTCATCATTTCGTTGTATCTCCTGCCCTTCCTGATAATTCGTCTGGAATTAGATTACGATTTAAAGAACTTAATATACCGTTTAGGAAAGATCAAGCTGTGATTGAATTTGAGATTCAGATAGATTAATAAAAAGGCTGTCTCACAAACCCTTTTCCTGACTAAAATTCGTTTATTTTTACTTTTATGTCCCTTAAAATAATTAAGCCCCTTTCCAAACTGGATAAGGGGTATAGTTACATCTTCATGCAATTACTATTGTAAATTTATTATTAAATTTTCTTACCATCTTTATAGTCAAGGCAGGACACTTCAATTAACAATCCATTAAACATTGAAAAATAAAAACCGTAACTACTACCTCTCATTGCATACGGTTCCTTGTCTATTTCAATGCCACCAGCTACTAAACGATTATATGTTTGATCAACTTCACTTGAAGTATCCACTAAAAAACCAATATGAAAAGCTTCAGGGTACATAACTTCCTTATTTCCCTTAAATGCTTTTGGATCGCTTAGCACAAGTATAAATCCACTCTCATCACTCATCACTACTAGTGCCTTCCCCTTTTGCTCCAAAAATTGAAAATCAAAAAATGTTTCAAAGAAATGTCTCGCTTCTGATAAATCATCAACACATAGATTCAAATGATTTAACTTCATTTACTCATCTCCTATTAAACAGAAGTTATATAGACTCATATCCATAACACCTAAATATGTAAAGCAAGATATTCAAGCGTTCCGTCTAAGACTATGCTTTATAGTCTAATACTTTTCTCTATAGCTTAGAACGCTTTTTTAATGCATGCAATTACATGAATCATTCGACATGAAATTTTAATTTACCTATATAAAATGGTCAAATTATTTACTTTTCAAATTGTGTAAAATCCACTCAATCAAGAAAATTGCTGAAGAGGTACGTTCTATTGTATCCCCTACAAATAGTTTATGAAGTAATGCCTCCAAATGAATTGGTTTATTAGGCAACACTTGTATATACCTTAAAACAGATCCCGCTGGCGGTGTAGGCTTGTTATTAATAGCCCATATCCCTTCTAACAATGTCCAAGTTGACGTATGAACAATGTATGAAGCTTTTAACTCATCATTTGCTTTTAAAGCAGACTGAATTTTAATGAGCGAACTATGCAACCAATGAGAAATGCCTTTCACTTTGTCACTAGAAACACGATAGTTTTCAAATTCATATGTAGCTATTTCCTTTAACTTTTTCAACTCGCCGCTTTTATCAAATAAAATTTTCCCTTCTAAAAATGAGTATAATTCCATCGGATTGTTTTTGAAGTTTTCTAGTATTTGATTAACGTCTGCATACTTATATTCAACTAAAATTTCTTCTCTCGTTTCAGAATGAAATTTCTTATTTTGTCCGTCTTCTAAAAGAACATAGAAGTCTAAATCCGAATCAGGATATGCATCACCTCTTGCGACAGATCCGATAAGCATACATCCAGTTATCTTATTTATAGATAAGATTTCAGCTACTATGGTTTGCACTAATTTTTTATGTTGTTCATGTTTAACAGATATTTGTGCTTCTAACATTTGTAACCTCCAAACATTTTTTTCACTTCATTTACCTCCATTTATAACGAAACAATAAAACATATATCACATCCATATTTTACTATAAGTCAAAAAAAGAGGATATTTGTTTATTAATAAACAAATATCCTCTACCTTTAATTATATTTTACGACTGCTGATAAGCCGCTTTCGATGATTTTACATAATAAACTGCGTGATCCACTTTAATGATATGATCTGGTTTTGGTTTACCACGACTCGCTCTATGTCCTGCTAGATGTTCTTCACTTGTTTCCCAGTTTTTCCATGCTTCTTCAGATTCCCAGCGAATCATAACGACAACTTCTTCGTCGCCGCGTCTTACTTTTTTCACAAGAACGCTTAAGTCGATGAAGCCTTCAAATTTTTCAATAATACCTTCTCCAGTGAAACGTTCTACAACTATATTTGATGTACCTTCTTTTACTGTAAATGTTTTCGTTTCGATAAACATATAATCCCACTCCCTCTTTGTAATACGAATACTAGTATTCTTCTATTATAGTTGATTATGATAATTATTTTCAATTAAAAAGTTATAATTATTTGAATTATGCTGATTTCTCTTCTATCGCCTCATCTAAAAATTTGAAATACGGAAGTAATATTCCTATTAAAGAAGTGGTACATATAATCGCACCGATGATAAAGTATAGTGCTCTCACTCCCCACATTTCACTCAGTATGCCTCCTAATAACACACCTAACGGCATAGCGGATCGTATGAAAAATAACCGCACTGAAAATACTTGCCCTATCATATTGTTTGGTACTGTTTGTTGGCTTATTGTCGTGTTATGAACATTGAAAAAGGCAATGCAAATGCCTGCAACAACTTCAATGAACACTGCAATTACTATACTATGATTGAATGCTAGAGAAATATATGTGAGTCCTCCTATAAACAATCCACCAAGCATAAGTATACGCCGGCTTTTATATGTTACTTTTCCGACTAGTATAGATCCAACTACATAGCCAAATGGGAATCCGGCCATAAAATAACCAAATTCCGCATACTCGGCTGACAGCTCGTCTTTTATATAAGGAAGATTTGTAACTAGCGTAACCCCAACTCCAAATTGCACGAAAGTAAGAAAAATACCGAGCCAAACGATAACTGGTTTTGTAAAAAAATATGTAAAACCGTGAAGAAACTGTTCTAACCACGTTTTCCGAATAGATTGTTTTGTTCTCTTTTCTTTTATATTAAGTAATAATGCGCCACTAACAAATAGACAAATACATACGAAAGATAATGTAAGTTCTGTTCCAATCAAATGAATGATTACTCCGGCTAATACGGGCGCAAGAAACATCATAAGACGAGCCATTCCATCAATATACGCATTTGCGTCTTGAAGCTGTTCTTTACTTACAATACTCGGTGTAATTGCTTGACTTGCAGGTGTATACAGCGGCGTAATAAGCCCGATTATTATTTGTACGACATACACATGCCATACTTCTATACTGTTAGTAAGTAACATGACTAACGGCAGTAAGAAAACCGAAGCCCGCATCCATTGCGAAAAAATCATAATCCACTTCCGGCTCCATTTATCAATAAATGGGCCACTTATTAGTTGTAGTATAAGAGATGGGATAAAGTATAGTAGCCACATACTACTTAATGCTGTTTTTGATCCTGTTAATTCGTAAACAAGAATCGAATTACATAACGTTCCGAAAGCCCCGCCTAACTCTGAAATTGCACTGCCAATCCACATATAAAAGAACGAACGGTTTTTCAATACATTTTTCAATTTCACACACCAACTTTTCTACTAGATTCCTCCCTCTATGTGCATTCTAGTTGCATATTATCTATTTAAAAACGCATCTAATTCTTTCGCTAACGACTGTACTGCTTTCTTTCTCAATACATATTTCCCGTCATGTATATCTACTAACTTCGCTGCACGTAACAATTTCAAATGATGGTGTACAGTCGATTTACCGAGTTGCAGTCTTTCTGTAATTTCCTGCAAAGTCCGTTCTTGTTCGAACAACATTTTTACAATGCGTAACCTCGCTTCATCCCCAAGTGCCTTATGTTTTTGAACTAAAAAATAATTCGGTTCATATAGATCTTCAGGATG
This sequence comes from Bacillus sp. AR2-1, assembly GCF_008368755.1. NCBI lineage: Bacteria > Bacillati > Bacillota > Bacilli > Caryophanales > Bacillaceae > Bacillus > Bacillus sp. AR2-1. The sequence goes on along the minus strand of NZ_QORY01000006.1, from coordinate 176,414 downwards.
GATGCTTTCGTTTGCGACTGGGTAATGAAATACTTTCGTATCTTCAATATCCGCCTCAATGTTCCACGGTCTGTACGTCATTTGCGGGATAAGAAGTACATAATGAACACTTGGTTCTGGCATATAGTTCACACCGCCAGTCGCCCACTCGACAAACTCTTCTGGTTTCATCTTTTTATTCATTTCATTTTTCGCTTCATAATCTCTTTGTAATATAGAAAGTATTTGCTCCTCCTCTTTCTGAATAACACTCTCATACCACCCTGTCATAACGGCTACTAAATGGTCCTTTAGTTTTTGCACATCGATATTACATATAAAACGAAGATACGTAGAGAAAAACTGATGATCTTGTGTCAGCTCCTCTAGTTCATATATTGCAGTTACGTCTCCACTTGCTGCTAAATATCTTTTCTTTTCATACTTCTCGCCTAAAAACGGTAAGCATATATATTTCAAATCTACTTCTGAAAGCGAATCGATTTTAGCATAAAACTGTGCTAAGTCCTGAAAATCCTCTTTATACAACAACTGAAGTAACGCTTTCCACGTATTATGTTCTTCTACAAACTGTAAGTGCTCTCTCATTTCTTCTGTTAATGATTCCTTAATTTCTTCCCATTCATTTTGACTCTTTTCAAGGGTATCGATTAACCTTTTATGAGTGATTGCCGCAATGCCAAGTGCGCATTCGAAAAGTATCGAATACTTCACTTGAACATGGTAAGTTTCCCTCTTTCTACTCGTTATGTGATAGACCTCCATTTTATCCCCTCCCTGTTTACTATATATTAAATTCTATTTTTATCGAATTATACCTTCTATATTTTTAGAATTAATGAAATTTAAGTTGAAATACATTCATTCTAAATTAAGAAGAATAGGAGCTTTTTTATATACAAATAATAACTTTCAAGGAGTTGTTGACATGTATTTTATATTAAATATGTTAGGGATTTTCATTGTAATCTTAATCGTTTTCCTCTGTTCGCCTAATAAAAAACATATAAAATGGAGACCAATCGTTATTCTAATCATATTAGAGCTCTTTATTACGTGGTTTATGTTAGGTACGAAGCTCGGTAGTATTATCATTAATAAAATTGCGTCATTTTTCAGTTGGCTACTGTCATGCGCGAATGAAGGTATTCGGTTTGCCTTTCCTTCCGCTATGGAAAATCAAACAATTGATTTCTTCTTTAGCGCATTACTTCCTATCATTTTCGTTATCACCTTCTTTGATATTCTTTCGTACTTCGGAATCTTAACTTGGATTATTGATAAAGTAGGTGCAGTTATTTCAAAGATTTCTCGTTTACCAAAGTTAGAAAGCTTCTTTTCGATTCAAATGATGTTTTTAGGAAACACCGAAGCACTTGCGGTTGTTCGTGATCAGTTATCTGTTTTAAAAGATAATCGTTTATTAACTTTTGGAATTATGAGTATGAGTAGCGTTAGCGGCTCCATTCTTGGCGCTTATTTATCTATGGTTCCAGCAACATATATTTTCAGCGCAATCCCTTTAAACTGTATTAACGCATTAATTTTAGCCAATGTTTTAAATCCTGTAGAAATTACGAAAGAAGAAGATGTCATATATACACCTTCAAAAGATGAAAAAAAAGATTTCTTTTCTACTATTTCAAACAGTATGTTAGTCGGGATGAATATGGTTATCGTTATTTTAGCTATGGTAATTGGTTATGTGGCATTAACTGCATGTTTAAATGGAATTTTAGGCTTTTTCGTCACAGGTTTAACAATTCAAAAAATCTTCTCCATTATCTTTAGCCCCTTTGCTTTTTTACTCGGTTTATCGGGCAGTGATGCGATGTATGTAGCTGAATTAATGGGGATCAAAATAACGACGAATGAATTTGTTGCAATGATGGATTTAAAATCGAACCTAAAGTCTTTACAACCACATACAGTTGCAGTTGCAACTACATTTCTAGCTTCTTTTGCTAACTTTAGTACAGTAGGTATGATTTACGGAACTTACAATTCATTATTTGGCGGAGAAAAATCAGCCATAATCGGTAAAAATGTGTGGAAGCTTCTCGTTAGCGGGATGGCAGTTTCCTTATTAAGCGCTATGCTTGTTGGACTATTTGTATGGTAAATATTCTTTAAAATAAAAGACACCCAATCGAATTGAGTGTCTTTTATTATTATTTTCGAATCTGACCATTTCCACGAATCACATATTTTGTAGAAGTTAATGCAGGAAGTCCCATCGGTCCCCTTACGTGTAGTTTTTGTGTACTGATGCCAATTTCTGCGCCGAATCCGAATTCAGATCCATCAGTAAAACGAGTGGATGCATTATGATACAGTGCAGCCGCATCAACAGATGTGAAGAACTTATTGACGTTTTCCTCGTTTTCTGAAATAATCGCTTCGGAATGCATAGAACCATACGTATTTATGTGATGAATCGCTTCTTCTATAGAAGAAACTACTTTCACTGCCAGTGTGAGAGATAAAAATTCTGTTTCCCAGTCTTCTTCTGAAGCAAGTACAATTGAAGAATCAATAGCCAATGCTCTCTGATCACCGCGTAGCTCCACACCTTTTTCCTTCAAAGTTGAAAACAGCTCGCTACCAAATTGATGCGCCCACTTCTCATGAAGTACAATCGTTTCAATGGCATTACATACAGATGGACGCTGCGTTTTTGCATTTATAATAATATCAATTGCCATTTGCTTATCCGCTGTTTCATCAATGAAAATATGACAATTTCCCGCACCTGTTTCAAGTACTGGAACAGAAGCTTCTCTCACTACCGTATCAATTAATTGTTTGCCACCTCTTGGAATAAGAACGTCTAGGTAATCATTCATTGTAAACAACTGCTTTGCGCTATCCCGTGTTGTGTCTTCTATAAGCTGTACACTTTCTTCTGGCAAGCTTGTTTGTTTAAGCGCTCGGTGAATAACTTCAACAATAGCTTTGTTAGAATTAATAGCAGAAGAACTACCACGTAATATAACTGCGTTTCCTGTTTTCAAGCAAATCGTAGCAGCATCTACTGTTACATTTGGCCTTGCCTCATAAATCATCCCAACAACACCAAGTGGTACACGCATCTCCTGAATAGATAGTCCATTTGGTCGCTCCCATTCACTTACACGTTCTCCAACTGGATCACGTAATTCGATTAACTGCTTAATCCCCTCTGCCATATCAACAATTCGTTGTTCAGTTAGCATAAGTCGATCAATGAGAGAATCGGAAAATCCTTTCGCCTTACCTTCTTCAATATCCCGTTTGTTTTCCTTTAAAATATAGGCTGTTTCTACTATTAGCCTTTCAGCAAGTGCAGCAAGTGCTTCGTTTTTTTGACTTGTAGATTTTAGTACAAGTTCTCTAGCAATTTCTTTCGCTTTTTTTCCCTTTGCCAACACTTCATTCATCTTCATTTCCTCCTTTTTAACATCACTATTCTTAAAGTGACACCCAATAATCTCTATGAATGACTTCATAATTATGCCTTTCGCCTCTTGCTTGAATATGTTGACTTTGCATACCTTTTATCTCTCTTAATTCCTCTGCGCTATATGTGCATTGTCCTTTTCCAATTACGCGCCCTTGTTGCGTCATTACTTCTACGACATCGCCAACTTGGAAAAATCCTGAAACATTTGTAACGCCAGCAGGAAGAAGACTCTTACCATGCTGAATGATAGCAGTAGCTGCTCCAGCGTCTACTTCAATTTGTCCGCTAACAAGCGAATGCAACGCGATCCATTGCTTGTTCATCTTCATCTCTTTTTGAGGGGCATTTCCGACATACGTACCATCACCTTTGCCCTTCAAAACATCTACAAACTTCTCTTGTCCACGTCCTGTTCCGATAAATACACTCACGCCAAGAGAAAGTGCTGTCTTCGCAGCATCAATTTTTGATTTCATACCGCCAGTCCCAAGTTTGGACCCAGCATCTCCTGCAAGAGAAGCAATCTCTTCCGTAACTTCAGGAAGGAAATAATATTTTTTCGCATCCGCATTTTTCTGTGGATTTTTGTCATATAAACCGTTCACATCCGTAAAAATCATAAGCATATCTGCCGAAACAAGTCCGCTTACTAAAGCTGACAGCATATCATTATCACCGAACGTTAGCTCCTCTAATGAGATGGAATCATTTTCATTAATGATTGGTAGAGCAGAACGGTTTAGTAACTCTCCTAAAGTAGCGTAAGCATTACTATATTGTTCTTTTCTAGAAAAATCACTTCTCGTCAGCAATAGTTGCGCTGTAACGATGCCATATTTACGAAATTCCTCCGTGTACGCCTGCATTAACAAACTTTGTCCAACAGCCGCAGCAGCCTGTTTTCCTTTAATTGTCACAGGTCTGGTAGGATATCCTAGAGCCGAAAAACCTGCAGCGACAGCCCCAGATGTAATTAACAAAACTTCATGCCCTTCCTCTTTCAATCGAGCCAATGCGGCAACGTGATCTGAAAGTTGTTCTTTAGAAATGCCTCCGTGACTATCTGCCAAGGAACTACTCCCAATCTTTACAACAATTCGTTGTTTTTTCATTTTTTTATCCCCCAAGTCTAAAATCAAAGTTTTTTATAAATTACACTTCTATTCATATAGCTTGCAGCGATTCTATTCTTTTCAATGCTGCGCCTAGCCTATTTAAGAGCAAAATAAAAATGACCGCTTCGCCCTTAATAAAATAAAAAGGACGAAACGGTCATTGTTCCGCGGTACCACCTTAATTGATATACATAGATATCCACTTGGCGCCTATAACGCAGGCGAACGCCTAAACTTTCATTTAAGACTCAGGGATAGGTTCGATATATTCTATACGAGGAATCTTTCAGCCGGTGAATTCCACTCTCTTTCGCAAGAAGACATATGTACTATTTCCCTTCAACGATTTTCGGTTTAATTTTTTATATTATGCGATATAATTTGATTTGGTGTCAAGAAGTATTTTTAAAAATAAATAGAGCGGTAAGTTACTTGTATGAAATTATTACAGTACTGAATGAAAATACAAATCGATATAAGTTTAACTCATATTCATCAACATAAAACCTAAAATTAAAGTGTATATATTTACATAATGTCGAATATAATTGATTTTTATCTTTTGGTGTTGCAAAAAGGAATATATTCTCTTAGAATGTTTCTTTATATTACATAAAGATGTTATTGTTATTTTAAGATAGCAATTTCAAAATGATATAATTTATTATAAAAGGAGCAAGATTGAGTTATTATGGATAAACAAATTGGATTTATCGGTTGCGGAAATATGGGAATGGCTATGATTGGTGGGATGCTACACAAAAATATAGTGTCTGCAAATAATATTATTTGTTCGGATTTAAACACTACGAATTTAAAAAATGCTAGTGAAAAATATGGGCTAACTACAACTACTGACAACAATGAAGTAGCTAAAAATGCTGATATTTTAATTTTATCAATTAAACCAGACCTATACACATCAATCATTAACGAAATAAAAGAAGTAATCAAAAACGATGTTATCATCGTAACGATCGCTGCCGGGAAAAGCATTAAAAGTACTGAAGAAGCTTTTGCTAAAAAATTAAAGGTTGTAAGAGTAATGCCTAACACCCCTGCTCTTGTTGGAGAAGGAATGTCTGCATTATGCCCTAATGAAATGGTGACAGAAAAAGATTTAGAAGATGTGCTAAACATTTTCAATAGCTTTGGTCAAACAGAGATCGTAAGCGAAAAATTAATGAACGTTGTAACATCTGTAAGTGGTTCGTCGCCAGCATACGTATATATGATTATAGAAGCGATGGCAGATGCAGCTGTATTAGATGGTATGCCTAGAAATCAAGCATATAAATTCGCTGCTCAAGCTGTGTTAGGTTCTGCAAAAATGGTACTAGAAACAGGCATACATCCAGGTGAATTGAAAGATATGGTTTGTTCTCCTGGCGGAACAACGATAGAAGCTGTAGCAACATTAGAGGAAAAAGGATTACGAACTGCAATTATTTCGGCAATGCAGCGCTGTACACAAAAGTCTGTTGAACTATCTGGGCAAACGAAAAAGTAAAACTATAAAAGAGATCACGTTAGCTTTGAATTTAGTTTGAAAACGGTGGATTACATACTCTCTCGCTTGCACTAAATGATAAACGGACAAACTCATAGATACTTGAGTTTGTCCGTTTTTTTGATTATACTACAATAATTTTATTTGTATCTTCTTTTGAAATTTCAGTTTTATCCCTTCCTTATTCTCTACTATGATTGTGTAATTTTATTAGAAACTAATAATTTTTCAATGCATTTCGGTAACATATCTAATAGCGTTTCAAATGCGTAATTTACATCTAAACGTTCTGTCCATTGATGTGCATCTTTTCCTACCGGCCCCATATTTAATACCGGAACGTCAAACTCTTCTAGATCCTGAAGTGGAATCGAATAACCTTTATCCCATAATGGCATATTGTCTACAAGTGAACTCATTGAATCTAGTGGATTCTGTAAGCCCACATAGCTCAAATCTGAAATTCCCCCAAAATAGTTTTGGTTTTCAAATGTAATGTTATGATTGTAGTGAGCATACTTTTCCATTTCTGCAACTACATCTTTAATTAACGGATTGTTGCGTGAACTTACAGCTGGATAATATGGTGGAGCAAAGAAAAGTACAATCATCGGCGCCTTTTCTTTACATAAAATAGATAGTTTATCTACTAAATCAATTGTTACCGCACGATCATCTTTATCTTCTCTATTTTTTATTATATTAGATTGAATATCATCTATTTTCTCTTGCCCATGTTGTTCAATTGCATAAGCGATAAGCTCTTCATACGTTAATACATTTACTTTCATATTAGGCGGTATAAACGGATTATATTTAGAAAAACGATATGCTTGCTTCTCGTATGATTCTTCTATTTTCTCTGCTACTTTCGTTACTTTTTGACGTAACATTGAAACGACGTCTGTCATCGTTTTTTCCAGTAAAAACAAATTGAATAATGTGACTGCACGATGCGGAATTTGTACAGAATAATCCTCCTTTAAATCACGTTGAAGTAAGTTAGTTGGGGGAGGACTCGCTTCTCCTTCTACAACATCACAAAGGTCCGTATTCAATTCTAATTCAGCCGTTAATAAAGCAGCCATATAACTCCCATTTAAGCCTGCAAATGGTTCACCCACATGTGTTTCTTTACCATAGCAAAGAAATCCAGGTAACACTTTACCAATAGAACCAGTATAAATATACTTATTTTGGTCACCAGGATGTCGTGAAAACATAGGCTCTGAATTTAATACCGTTTTATAATCCAAGTTATGTTCTCTTGCTAACTCTAGTAGTCTTGGAACAGCAGCCCTCATCCCTACAGAGTTTACTTCTTCATCTGGAACAGCTAATAAAAGAACATTCCCGTCAAATCTTCCTTCACAGGCTTGCTCAATCATTGCCATTTGTAATGTGAGGCCGCATTTCATATCCATTGTTCCTCTGCCAAACAGCCAATCTCCTTGTTCTATATCTTCACGTACATGGTCTGGTAATTCATCTTTATGAGAATAAAACATAGATGTTAACTTTTTAGGATTAAATGCATCTTCTTTCCAAACTCCGTAATCTTGCACATCTACAACATCAAAGTGACTAACTAAAATTACGGTATTTTTTGTACTATCGCTTTTCTTCACTAGGGCTGTAACAAAATATCGTCCGTCCCCCGTCGGATTTTTTTGCAAATGATGTGGGTTTTCTTTGAAGTACTGTAAATCAGATAATTGTTCCACAACAAAGTCTGGCAATATCACTTCAGCTTCTGTACCTGTAATACTAGGAATTTCAACAAGACTGCTTAATAATTGAATCAATTGTTCTTTTGATTGCCACTTTGACATATAAATCCCCCTATTTTTTCCGCATTATGAAAATGAATTCCAGTATATGAATAAAAAATGACGACAGTTATCAAAATTATAGTTCTGATGTACTGCCGATTTTTATTGATATTTCATGAGCTGCTTGTTTTACCTTACTAATAAGAAAAGATAGTCGATCATCATTTATGCGATGACTAATTAACCCAACACTTAATGCTCCTACTACTTTATGATTAAATCCGATAATAGGTGCAGCTACTGAAGCTGTCCCTTCTGTTTTTTCACCATAACTTACCGCATATCCTTCAGTTTTTATTTGCTTTATTTGATCTAAAAGAATGTGCTTTTGTTCTGGTAATGAAGAAAGTAAATGTTCTACAATATGTTCCATTTCATTCGTTTTCATATTGGCAAGCATCGTTTTATTTGCAGCACCTATTGAAAGTGGAATTTGTTCCCCTAAATTATCAATAACTCGAATTTTTAAAGGGCTATCCATTCTTTCAATGATAATAGAATGTGTTCCATTTGGAATGTTCAAATAAACACTCTCTTCCACTTCAGAGGCTAACCGCTTCATCACTTCTCTTGCAACTGATCTGTAGTCTACCTTCTCCAATTGACGTAATCCTATTTCCATCCACATTGGCCCAATTTTGTACTGTTTCGTTTCTGAAATTTGCGTAACTAACCCATGCTCGATTAAAGAGTTAAGTAATCTATGTACTGTACTAACTGGGAGATGTGTTCTGTCCGCTATATCAGAAATTGCCCAATACTCTTTTTCATTAGTAGAATTTAACAACTTTATAATACTTATCGCTCTATCAATGGACTGCACCATAATAACTCACCTCAGCTTGACTTGTAATATGCTAGTTCGCTCAATTACCTATCAATTTAACAAAAATTTAAAATGAAATCAATCTATTTATTCAATTTTCTAAAAATAAAAATATGCCACTGATAACAATTTGTAAGCGCGAACAAAAAAATATTGACTTTTCTTTTTAATTATCTGAAAATTATAACAAGATTTCACATCACGGAATACATTCCACAATACGGAAAAACATCAAACTTCATTCTATCAACTACGAAAGTGAGGAAAACAATGACGCAAGTAAGTAATACAAACAATGAATTAAAACGTACGATGAAAAGTAGACACTTATTCATGATTGCACTCGGTGGTGTGATTGGAACGGGATTATTTAACGGATCTGGTTTTATTATAAGTCAAGCTGGACCTGGTGGATCCGTACTTGCCTTTATGGCTGGTGGATTATTAATGTATTTCGTTATGCTTTGTCTTGGTGAACTTGCTGTAGCCATGCCTGTTTCAGGTTCTTTTCAGGAATATGCAACTAAGTTCATCAATCCTGCAACTGGCTTTACAATCGGATGGTTGTATTGGTTAAGCTGGGCGAATACGACCGGTCTTGAATTTACAACTGCCGGCATTACAATGCAGCGCTGGTTTCCTAATATTCCTGTTTGGGTTTGGTGTTTAATATTTGGCGTTACTATCTTCACTATTAACGCATTATCTGCTCGTAGTTATGCAGAAACAGAATTTTGGTTTTCAAGTATAAAAGTATCTGCCATTATAGCTTTTATTATCCTTGGCGGTGCCGCTATGTTCGGTTTTATTGACTTAAAAGGCGACGAACCAGCCCCGTTATTATCAAATTTCGTAAATCATGGCGGTTTATTCCCAAATGGACTTGCAGCTATTCTATTAACAATGGTTACAGTCAATTATTCCTTCCAAGGTACAGAACTTGTCGGAATCGCAGCAGGTGAAAGTGAAGATCCAGCAAAAACTTTACCTCGTTCTATTAGAAATATTATATGGCGCACGATGTTTTTCTTCGTCTTAGCAATCTTTGTTCTTGTTGCTTTAATTCCTTGGGAAGAAGCAGGATTAACAAAGAGCCCATTCGTTGCTGTATTTGATAATATCGGTATTCCATATGCAGCTGATATTATGAATTTTGTTATTCTTACTGCTGTTCTTTCTGTCGCAAACTCTGGACTGTACGCCGCAACTCGCATGCTTTGGTCATTATCAAAAAATGAAATGGCTCCGGCCTTTTTAAAAAAATTATCTTCACGAGGAATACCTTTAAACGCTTTAATTTTGACAATTTCTATTTCTGCTTTTTCTCTTTTAACAAGCGTTGTAGCTGCTGAAACAGTTTACTTATGGTTAATTTCCATTTCTGGCGTCATTACAATCATTGTTTGGATGTCAATTTGTGTCTCTCAATTCTTTTTCCGTAAACATTATTTAGCAGACGGTGGAAAATTAGAAGACTTAAAATTTAAAACTCCACTTTATCCACTTGTACCAATTCTTGGTTTTGGATTGTATGGCATTATATTAATCAGTCTTATTTTTATCCCAGAACAACGACTTGGAATCTATTGCACTGTACCGTTTATCGTTTTTTGCTATACCTACTATCACTTTAAAGTTAAGAAAAGAATTGCTACTAACACTCATAGTGAAAGTAAAATTAGCGAGACTATGTAATACTATACTTATATATAAAAGACCGCACATGGCTTTCATTTCATATGCGGTCTTTTATCATTGGCATTTGTTCTATTCCCTTTTCATTCATTACCTCATACGATTCAGTGTTACTATATACCTTTACTTGGATTGCAAGTTCTTTGAAAAGTGATACCAATTTCCATAATGCGGTAAATACTACAATACTAGTAATTGGATTTTTTCACTTTTAATACGTTATTGATTTTCTTTACTGTTTTGATATATTGAATATATATTGCTTAAAAATTTAAAAAAAGACAGGAGTTATCTACAATGATAAAAGGTTTCGGGGGAATATTTTGGAGAACTAAAAATCTTGATGTTATAAAAAAATGGTACAGTGAAGTGTTGAAAATTGAAATAGAAGATTGGAATGGGACTGTGATTAAACCCCAATTAGGAAATGAGACTATTTTTTCTTTCTTTACCGAAAATGATAATTATTTTCCAATAGAACAGCAAGTGATGTTAAATTTTGAAGTACATAATTTAAATGAGACTATTCAGCATCTTGAACATATTGGTGTACCTCTTGAAAAGAAAGAAGAAATTAGTGAATTCGGAAAGTTTATTTGGATTAAAGATCCTGAAGGTCGTCTAATTGAGCTTTGGGAGAAATAGACGGTTATAATCCTTTGCTATTAAGCTAACGGTTGCTTTCATTCAACAAAATAAATAAAAAAGTCGATTCCTTAACTCCACAGGAAATCGACTTCTTCTATCCCATCGCAATAAAATGGAACTACTTCCCTTGATTAGATTGTTTTCGAACAAAAGATACGAAAAATAGTTTTTTCTGGCTGCTTATTTATCCCTTCTAATTCGCTTAAAAATTATATAATGGCTTAATAATGTGCTTTATATCTATTGTTTCTTTTGTATTTTCTATAATTTCATCCATTGGCTTGTATACCATTGGTGCCTCATCAATTGTGCTCTCTACTACCGATGTAGTCCAAACCTCTTTCATCGTATTTTGGAAGTCCTCTAGACTCAATAATTCTTTAGCCTTCTTACGACTCATGATACGTCCTGCCCCATGCGGACCAGAAAAGTTCCAGTCTGGATTACCTTTACCAAATGCAATAATTGAACCATCTCTCATGTTAATTGGAATAATTACTCGTTCATCTTTCTGAGCTGAAATAGCACCTTTTCGTAGAATCATATTTTCCATGTCAATATAGTTATGTATTGTAGTAAATTGATCAGTTACTTTCCAATCCATTTTAGTGACAATTTCATCAATCATTGCTTTACGATTGAACTCAGCATACTTTTGGGCAATATTCATGTCATTCATATAATCTTTGAATCCTTCTCCTTCTAAATAAGCTAGTTCTTTACGAATCTGTGGCTTCTTAATTCCACGTAAAGTTTCTTGTATTTCTTTTTCTCTCCCCTCTTTAGTTAATCTCTTAATAATCTCATCCTTCATTGATGTAACATGAATTAGTTGTTCATACGCGAAGTTCTGGTAATACTCTGCTATTTGTTTACCTAAATTACGAGAACCACTATGAATGACAATATATACATTTCCTTTATCATCTTCATTTAATTCAATGAAATGATTTCCTCCTCCAAGAGTACCTATACTTTTTTGAGCTCGTTGTAATGTATATGGGGCCTTCACACCATCAAAATCAATCATTTTTGAGAATCGATGTTCTTTATCTCGGATATGAAAACCACTTGGAACAAATTTACGAATCGTTTCGTCTAAGTAATCGAAATTAATTTCTACTTTTTTCTTATCAATCACAACAACTTCCATACCACAACCAATGTCTACCCCTACAAGATTAGGAACAATTTTATCTTGTATTGTCATTGTTGTCCCAATCGTGCAACCTGCTCCTGCATGTGTATCTGGCATAATACGAATTTGACTATCCTTTACGAATTCTTGGTTACAAAGATCAATAATCTGCCCAGTTGCAGTCTCATCAACGTTATTCGTAAATACTTTTGCTTCATTGTATTTTCCTTGTAATTTCAACATCTTTCATGTCCCCTTCCTTTTGAAAGAATTATTTTATTACGTTGTATGTGTTCTTATAATTACTATCATCCACCTTCTGCTTTCCAATATATATGTACTATATCTTTCACTATAAAAAAAATTATAATGATTCATTTTGTTTACATAATATAATTACTGTCTCTTTATATTTATACCTACACATAAGTATTCCTCCTCCTAAATATCGATCATATAATAATTAAATAAAAACTCCCCTTAAATCGAAAATGATTAAGGAGAGTTTTTTATTTACGATGAAATTATAGTTCAGATTTCACTCGAACAGAAACATTGTTTTTAATTATTTTTTTGAATTCTTTAAAGGTAACAAAATTGTTACTTTTCTCATCCCAAAGACGAAAACGGAGTGATCGTAAGCTTGTAGCAAGTGTAATCGTTGGTACATTTTTTAACGGAAGCGTATTATTGTGTGCCTCTTCTAGTTTATAGTTAGGTACTCTTGGACTTAAATGGTGAACATGATGGAATCCAATATTACCAGTTAGAAATTGCAAGATTTTTGGAAGTTTATAAAATGAACTTCCTTCCACTGCCGCTTTCACATATTCCCAATCTTTATCCTCTTCAAAATAAGAATCTTCGAATGTGTGCTGTACGTAAAACAGCCAAATTCCTACTGAACCCGCTATTAAGAATATCGTACCATGCACTAACAGAAACGATTGCCACCCAATTGCCCAGCAAAGTATAGCTATTAAAGCAACGATTATAATATTCGTCAAATACGTATTCATACGTTCTTTCTGTCTAGCACCTTTTCGGTTAAATCTATTTTTAAATAAGAAAACATAAATCGGACCTAATCCAAACATAACGAATGGATTGCGATATAAGCGATATGCTAAACGAAGTCTAAATGGCGCAGCTAAATATTCATCCACTGTAAGCGTCCAAATATCTCCTGTACCTCTCTTATCCAAATTACCACTTGTAGCGTGATGAATAGAATGCTCATGTCCCCATTGATCAAACGGGAATAAAGTTAACACACCCATACATGTCCCTACGATTCTATTTGCAGGTCGACTTTTAAAGAATGAATAATGGGTACAATCATGAAAAATAATGAAAATCCGTGTCATAAAACCCGCGGCTAACAGAGATGGAACTACCGATAACCAATAAGAAACGGACAAACTTTTATAAGCAAGGTACCATAAAATAATGAACGGCACAATTGTGTTAATAAGTTGCCACACACTTTTTTTAATCGTTGATTTTTCATACGGAGCAACTTGTTTTTTTAAATTTTTAGTATTTTCTAATGTCATTGGTCTAATTCCTTTCCTTTATGTTGCTAATTCACATTATAGCATACTATTAGTATCAGGTGTTAAAAGTAGCTGTAATAAATATTATATAATATAAAAATCTCTTTTTTCTTACTCATTACTTACAAATTACTTACGGTCAAAAAAACTTATAGAATCGGACTGATGGAGCATTTCAATTATAAAAGAAACATCTATTTTTTCCAATAAACATATATAAAAGCAGAGGACTTTTTCACTTCTGCACATCTTTTCATTTTTTTAAATGGTAATTTTTTTCGATTTGTATTTATGTAACAGTTTTTTCTCAAAAGAAGAAAAGAGCTGCCATAAGTCAGGTTTCACCGACTTATGGCAGCTCCTTTTCATTTTATTTTAGCGATGGATCCAAACTGCACCTGCAGACTTGTCTTCAGCTTGACCTACTACTTCAAACTTCAATCCAAGTTTCGGCAACTTACGTCCGGCATCTGGAATAACACTGTTGATGTATTGCTTAGAATCATCAAATTTCGCAACGCCTGGCAATCCTTTATAATCAAAGATACCGCGAGTTGGCGAATTTACTTTCCATGCTGGCGTTTGATCAAATGAGAATGCCGCATCGGCAATTTGATAACGCGTACTGCTCTTCACAGTTGGTTGTCCATTTAATGTTCCTACGATTGCCTCTGGATGAGAATCTACTACCCCAAGGAATCCTTCGCCTGGATGAACGCCTACCCAGTTATCTGTAAAGCTTTGATCCGCATACCATACAACCATTCCTGTATTAAATACTGGACCACGTGCATGTTGTAGCGCCGTGTCAGACCCAGCGTAATTTCGCCACTCGATATAGTAGTTATGTTTTTTCTGTTCAAATCCGTTAGACACAGTAAATCCTTTTAGCGTCATTGCTGGCTGTCCTTCTGCATCATCAGAGAAAACAACTTTTCCATCTACAGTTAATGCTGCATTGTCTAACGCAAATCCTTTATAAGCTACTGCAATATCTGTTACATACTCAAATTGCAGTTTTACTTTCTTTCCTTTAAATTGGCTTAAATCGTATGATTTATCAACCCACTTACCATCTGTTGTATCTACGCCGCCTTTTACATCTTTTTCGCCCATTCTATCAATACGTGTCTTCGTTCCATCTTCTGCAATCGCATTTACGTCAAGGAAATCATACTTCGCTTCCAATTCATAAAACGCCTTATAATCAAACTTAGCATCCGTTGCAGTCGTTAAGTCAAATACTGGTGTCTCAAGTGTTGTATGAATGTCATTTCCTTTTGTGCTGTAATAAAACTTCTTACCAAATGCTGATTCGATATTTTTTATATCTTTGTCTGGCAAGTTAACACGAACGATTCCTGGTCGTTTTGATTTTGTAACACTTTGATCTAAAAATGTTGCAGTACCGATTCCTGTGCGCAGTTTATCATAATCTACCTCAACGATATTCGCCCAGTTACCCTTCATATTCTTTTGGAAAAACTCTTTATTTTGTGGCGAGAAACTTGTTGGCTCTGTTCCCGCAATTTTTCCAGCCCAGCTACCGCCGCTCATAAGGGACCATGATTCAACAGGTTCACCTTGCCCTGAATACTTTGTATCATATTCATCAGGTAAGCCTAAATCATGACCGTACTCATGTGCAAACACACCAACTGCTCCGTCTTCAGGCTCAATTGTATAATCATATGCAGCCATCTTTCCGCCCCAATTTGAAACTGAAGATTTTGTACCATCAATTGCATATGGCTTTGAGCCTAGTTTTGAACGATGAGACCAAATCGCATCATCTTTCAATTTGCCGCCGCCAGCTTCTTGACCTACGCCCGCATGTACAACCATTAAATGATCAATAATTCCATCTGGCTCGTTTTTATTTCCATCACCATCTTGATCGTATTGATCAAATTGATCATAATCAGCTAAATTAATGCCTTTTGCTACCGCTGCTTTTAATGCTTCTTTCACAAAATCTTTTGGTCCTAAAGGCCCCTTGTTATCATGACCAGTACCCGCATCCGCACCATAATCTGACGCTTTCCCTGGAACAGTAAGCCATTCTGTTACAGTTCCATCAACTGTGTAGCTTCCGCCAGATTGTTCTTCATAATATTGTTTAAATGTATTAATCTTCGATCCATCAAATAACGTAAATGGCTCATCACCAAATAACATTTTTTGATAATGTTCACGATTAAAGTCCTTAGAATACATATAACCCGGTTCTTGATCAATATTATTATGCTTAAAATCGCTAAATTCTACGAGTAAAACAAGTACTTTATCTTTTCGAACAGCTCCATTGTACTCAGCTTGCTTCGCTGGTGTAGTAGGTACTTTTCCATTTAATTTTCTAGAATTCAATCCTGCATCTTGTCCAGCAACTGGTCCTACTTCTGGTTGCTGCGCCTGTTCATTCTCCTTCATTTTTGCATCTTTTACTTTTTTCATAAAATCTGAAGCTTCTTGCGTAAGGTTATCTCCTGTCAAGATTTCTTTTCCAGGGTTTTCCCCTTTCTTTTTCTCAACATATTTTTCGACAGCCTTTGATGTCTCGACTTGTGATGCAGATTGATCAATTACTCCCCGTTGTTTCAGCGCTTCTGCCAAACGTTCCTCTGGTATTAAGTGCTCATCTATTGGTAGAGATGATGTCGGTGTCTCAGCATACGCTGCATGACCTCCAAAAGCAAACGTACCACTTAGTACTGCTGCTGTTGTTAATACCGCTAATGGTTTTAATTTCTTTTTCAATGTATTTCCTCCCCAGTGTCTGCAAATTATCGTTTTTTGCCGATAACAACATAATATTCGTTATAATACGAATATTCAATCTTTTTCAACAAAGAGAATGTTGAGAAATATTTTTTTAGGCAGGGCGAAAAATATATGATAGCAATAGGTCTAATATTGCAAAATCCTCATTCACAATAACTTATAAACGTAGAGAATATTTTTGTAGAAACAGCGATTCTCTTTACTCTTGTTTTCGAATGAATTTTCATCTACACAAAAAATGCCAATTCCTAAGTACTTGCTAAGGAATTGGCATTTTTTTAACGAGAATGCTTTATGAATAAGCGGATTGCTTCTTCTGGTATATAGAACTTGCCATTGCTTTCTACAACGACACTACCTAATTCATATTCTTTATTCTTAATACGAATTATATTTTTATTTACAAATAATTGAGCTTTTACATTATTACGTTTTACTATGAGCACCGGGTTTTCTGCATCAGTATTATCTATTGCTACTGTTGCACCTTTTCGTTTAAAGGCTAATTCACTCTCTACAAATAATTTGTTTGTTACTTCTTCTAAGTTAAAGTCCATTGCTTTCGCCATCGTCTTCGCAATGTCTGTGTTTTGGATCAAACCTTTTGGCTTTTGAGGACCGTAAGAATATAAAAACACATCCTCACCTGTATGGCCTCCTGTTGTGAAGCCTATGTTCGCATGATTGGCCAATAATGTAGTAAGTATTGGACCTACATCCGATTTCTTTTTTGCTGCTTTTACTCTTTCTTTTTCATCATAAGTTAAATTGTCCAAACCGTATAATTTAGCTACATCTTCTACATTTGATAAATCAGATTTTAGTTTATTTGTAGCACCTTCAAGTGTCATTTTCGATTTTTTTAATGGACCAATGTATGCAGAGACCGGCGTAATATTATAGCCTTTTGTCGTATTCGCATTCCCAATAGAAATACCGCTGTTACCATGATCAGTTACAGCTATTAACATCGTATTACCATCTTTTTTTGCAAATTCCAATGCTTCTGCAACTGCGTTATCAAATGCTAATACATCACTAATCATCCCTATTGGATCGTTCACATGAGCTGCCCAGTCTGGCTTACTTCCCTCTACAAATAAAAAGAAACCATCTTTATCTTTTGATAGAGTTTGAATTGCTTTTTCCGTCATTTGAGAAAGTGTTGGTTGCTCCGGATTTGTTGCTTCACGATCCATATCAAACGCAAGAGCATTATGTGAGAAAGAGCCCCAAATTTTCTTAGATTTAGAGTTCAATAATGCATCTTTCGTTTCAACAAAGTCGTATCCTTTGTTTTGAATCACCTTTACTAAATCTTCACCATCTTTTCTTTTTATAGGTAGCAGTGCCTCTTTTCCCCCACCTAATACGACATCTATATTTTGATACACTTGCTGCTCCGCAATTACGTCAAAACGCTTACGGTTAATATGGTGAGCAGAAAATCCAGCGGGAGTAGCATGCTGAATTTCAGCTGTAGCAACTATTCCAGTTGCGCGACCAGTGCGTTTGGCACCTTCTAAAACATTGGCAACTGGACGTAACTTGTCCTCTTCTTTGATTGATTTTAAGCCAGGTGAACTTACAATAGAAGGTAATATACCTACATATCCTGAATTCGATTTATTCCCCGTCGCTAAAGCTGTAGCTGCTGGGGCTGAGTCTGTTATAGCTGATTCCGCCGAATAGGTACGAACTCCTCCTGTTACAATTTCATCTAGTGCAAGTGGTTTCCCTTTATACAAGCGAGCTAATGTCGTTGCTGAAGAACTCGTTCCGTCCATAACCATTATGATTACATTTTTCGGTTGCCGTTCTACTTGTTTCACCTTAGCTTCCACCGTATGATAATTCATCATGCTTTCCGTACATAACATACTTAGTGTGATTGTTCCTACTAACAGTAACCTTTTCATCAATAAACCCAAATTCGACATTGTTGTTCCTCCGTATGTTTCACATTCATTTATATACAAAAAGATTTCCACAACCTATATATGTTTTATTAGTCCCCAATTTTCATGAAGCTAACAATCATTACCTTCATTTTCTTTTATTAGTAAAGCAACGAACGATACATATCATAGCTTTTTATGTTCAAATAAATAGAGACCACACTTTTTTATAAAAACGTCTTATCATTCTCTTCACTAAAATTTGTTTCTCAATAAAAATCCGATTGAAATAAATAAGAATTTATTGTTAAACGATAAAATTTATGTTAAATTAAAATGATAATTTAAAAATGAGGTGCTTTATATGAACCAAGGATCAACACTCTTTTTAAAGACAGCAATTATCCTTATCGGTATTCCTGTTTTTGCTTTGTGTATATTTTTAATTCCTAATATTGGGAATTACACAGCGGACTTATACCCGGATATTGCATATATAAAATATCTTGTTTTAATCAATCTATATGCAACGGTGATACCTTTTTATTTTGCTCTATATCAAGCCTTTAAACTTGTAAGCTACATTGATAAGGGGAACGCCTTCTCGAAATTATCTGTTAGAGCTTTAAAAAAGATAAAACAATGTGCTATTACAATTAGTGTATTATATGTAGTAGGTATGCCGCTTTTCTATCTTGTAGCAGAGAGAGATGATGCACCAGGTATTATAATAATTGGCATGATCCTTATCTTTTCTTCAATGGTTATCGCAGTCTTTGCTGCCGTTCTCCAAAGACTTTTAAAAGATGCGATAGATATAAAATCAGAAAATGATTTAACGGTCTGAGGTGAATAACATGGCAATAATAATTAATATTGATGTAATGTTAGCAAAAAGAAAAATGAGTGTAACTGAACTTTCAGAGAAGGTTGGAATTACAATGGCTAACCTTTCTATATTAAAAAATGGAAAAGCAAAAGCAATTAGAATTACAACTTTAGATGCTATTTGTAAAGCGTTAGAATGCCAACCAGGGGATATTTTAGAATATCAACCGGAAGATACCGAATAAAAAGAGTCCTTCATACGAGAAGGACTCTTTTTATTACATATTACGGCGCAAAACTAATTTGACCAGTAAACAATAATATAATCGTGATAATCCAAAATATAAATAATGATAAGGACAGTATTATTGAAATAATAGCAATCCCCTTCTTCTCTGTTTGTTTCGTTATCGTAATGCTAGAAAGTATAATACCTGCAACTGTGAGGGCAACTGTAATATAATCTCCCACTACATTACCCACATTGGCTATCCTTGTCGGTGTAATAAAAACGAACAGAAAACATAAAACACCGATGAGTAAAGATATGTAGCTTATTATACTGTACGTCTTTTTAGGAACTATTTCAGTTTTCATACTAACCCACCCTTTCTCTATAGCTATGTGTTTATATTAGCATGAATACCCATAATTTGGTTAAAACAAAAAAACAGATAAAGTGGACACAACCACTTTATCTGCCATTACATTTCTACCTAATTACTAACCCAGCTATTTCTTCTTTATCGTTATAAGTTACGATAAAGGTACGTTGTTCTTTACTATACTTTGCTACAAGAATAACAGTATATAAACCATCTTTTTCTTCAATCGATTTTTTCTCAATTTTTTCGAATGTACCAGCTTTTTCAATTATAGGCGTAAGCTCTTTCATTTGCTCTTCTGATAAGGCTGATTTCATTTTACTATCAAATTTTTCGTGTACGTCTTTATACTTCGCCTCATTTAGTAATGATACAATTTCTTCCGCCTTTGGAATAAACTTTTTTGACGTACTTTCATCTACTTTATTACCGGTACATGCTGCAAGCGCGAACGCCGCGATAGCACTTATAATAATAAGTAACATTCTTCTCATTTTCATACACCCTTTCTTTTTAAAGTGAAACTATAACTAAAAACGAGTAAAGCACAAATTGCTATTGAAACTTCTGACATAATGATCCCGCTTTTCCCTGTTACATATAGCGATATAATGCCAGCTAATGCATTTGCAGTTCCATGGATGAGAATTGCATAGAAAACATAACGAAATTTCTTTTGGGCGACAGCTTGTAATATAATGAAGGAAAGTCCAATATGCAATACCATCGCGAAGATGCGCTCAATACCGCCCAAATAATAACTGTCACCATTTTGAATGACTGTTTGTGACAATAATAGGGATATTACCGGGATACCAACTATCAACACCGCTTCAATACCACCATGCCCTGCTCCAAATAAAAAACCAGACTGCCAATCTCGTTGCTTCATAAAATAACGCATTGCGATAAAACGAGCTATCTCTTCAAAAATTCCAGCTGATAAACTAAGCAAAAGTACAAATAATACAGGCTGCATTATTGAAAACATTTGAAAATCTGTGCTAGTTCCATTTACATAATTCAGTATTGGTATGCGGATCAATATTTGCGATACAACAAAAGCCAATACACCTAACATATATGGAATATAGCGTTTCTTCCAAACAGCATATAAAAGTGCTACAAGCGGTAAACCAAAGCAAATCATTGTTGTAAAAATAAGTCCATTCATCTCGCTTCACCTCTTACTTGAAGTGTATAAAAACGAGTGAAGAAAGTATGTAGTTCTTTCCTATTCGGTTTCATTTTCATCATAGATGGTCATTTTATCTCTTTTAATATGAATGTTTGCGTGAAATAAGGACTTACATAAGTTGTTTCTAACGTTGCATTATTTGTTTTATTCATGATACGTTTTAATGAGAATAACCCGTATCCTCTAGCCCCCTCTTTACTTGAATGGTTTTTCTCATAAATTTTTTGCAAATCAATCGCTTCACTCTTTGAACTATTACGCACGATAAAATATTGTCGTGAATCCATTTCAAAGAATGCGATTTGCAATATCTTTTCCTCACTATGTACTGCTTCTTCAATTGCATTGTCTACTAAAACTGAAATGATGCGAATAAATGCAATAACCGTCATCGAAACACTTTCAATATTCTCTGGTATATCGAGCATTATTTTTATTTGTTGGTGCTGGGCAGTGCTAACTTTCGCCCTTAATACACTTCTCACTTCAGGGATATGTACGCGAGATAATTTCGCAATATCAAGTTCATGATCATTTATTGTTTTTAACGTAGGAGCTATAACGTCATAGTACACTTGCTCAATTTCTTTCACATTTTTCGTACGTATTCCCTCTTCTAACGATAGTAATACATTCATATAATCGTGACGGAAACTAGCAAGCTCATCATGCATATCCTCTAATTTCTCCACATAATCTAATAACTCTTTATCCAAACGTTTTTCATGCTCTTCTTGTAACTTTGCTCTCGATAAATGTGAACTTATAAGTACTATGATGACTAATAATAAAAATACAATAATCGCTGAAATATAACTTACATCACTGTATTGTTGATTTAATTGTGCTAATAACGCAGAAGATGGCTGAGTTAAGATTAGTTCAATAATAAATCCGGCAATTAATAATATATAAGTTACATAGTATAGCGGACTACCTACTATATATTGAGCAATTTTTCGGATTCTTTTACGGGCTACAAAAATACCGATAAAAGTAAATGTCGATACGGTAAGGTGAATCATGCTTCCTGTCCATAAATATAAATTGAATGGCGTTAACATAAAGATTTTCATTCCTAAATCGAAAAGCAACATTTTTACTAACGTTATAATCACCATGCTCACTAGTGCAAAATATACATTATGCTTAAGTTTTAATTCATTTTGCATTAATCCTAAACTTATTAGAAACAACACAATGGTACTATTCAATTCTGGATATCTCGTTACTGTTACGACAATAGCAAGTAAAATAATGAATACTGCACTTAAAGCTATTAACATTCTAACTGATAATCTATTGTACCGGATTAATTGAATATATAAAAACATATGGCTCATACTAGTAAGCAGTATTGCAAATAAATCATAAATATACATTACATCTCACCCTTTAAGATGTTGCGTACTTTACTGAATAAACGACGTGATACTGGAATACGTTTCCCGCTTTTTAAAACTATCATTTTTTGCTTCGCATCATAAGAAGACAGTTGCTTCGTATTCACGATATATGATTGATGACAACGAAATAAACGTTCATCTACTAATTCAATTTCTTTTAAAGTCCCATAAAAATAAACAATTCGATCTAACGTCACTAATGCTAAACGGTGCGGTTCATCGGTCATAACATATTCAACTTCATGAAACGGAACCCGCACAGTTGCATTACTATTTTCAACGATAAAGTCATCGGACGGAATAATATGCTTATTACGCGCTTCATATTGGAGTAAACATTGTTCAAAAACGTTACGCCTCTCCTCGTATGGCAACCCTTTATCAATAAAAGTTAAAGCTGATACCATGTATTGATATGAAATAGGTGCAAATTCAGAATGCGTCGTTACAAACACAATAATTCCTTGCGTATCATACTTTCGTATCTCTTGTGCCACTTGTAACCCTTTACGTTCTTCTCTTTTTATCTCTATATCTAAAAAATAGATTGGGATATACTTCGCCTTAGGAATGTTAGTAATGATGTTTTCACTTTTACTACTCACCTCGATAAAATCAAAAGGCAACATATATTTCTCACAAATCTCTTCAACTAGCCGTTTCATTTGCTGCGCTTGTATGACATCATCTTCTAAAATAAAAATACTCATGTAATCACTCGCTTTATTGAAATCTTTCCATCTATAGATTTATCTATAACTATATAATTCAAATTGTTATACTAATCTCCTTCCCAAGAATTAAAATAATTAATTTGCTATTACATAGAGAAACCTCAACTATTCAAGCACAAAGTTGAGGTTTTCTTCAAATCATTCTATAACTAAATCCGCCCGATCCTTCGGCAATTCCGTTTCTAAGTAATAATCCTCTGTTTTCCAATACCTATTTTCAAACTTTGAAAGGTTTTTCTGCGTTTCTTCACTCTCACGTAGAAACCGTGTCTCTCTTGGACAATCTAAATACACCATATAATGAAAGAAATCTCTCCATTCTTTTCTCTGTAGAAAAACACCTTCTATT
Organism: Bacillus sp. AR2-1; assembly: GCF_008368755.1. Lineage (NCBI taxonomy): Bacteria > Bacillati > Bacillota > Bacilli > Caryophanales > Bacillaceae > Bacillus > Bacillus sp. AR2-1. Next base: position 152,853 of record NZ_QORY01000006.1, on the reverse strand, counting down.
ACAATTACGCCTACTATGGGGATCTGTACTTTTTTCATCTCACTTGAGTCTGTCTCATTATTATAGAACGGTAATTTCAGTTTTGTGTCATTTTGTAACTTCTGAAAAAACTTCTGCCGAAGCCATTCAATATCCCATTGTAAATAATAATACTCATACCATTCTTCATAGCCAGTATGATACCGTTTATTACGTTCTACTATATGATCATCAATATGAAAAATATGGAACGGAATACTTTCTTGTTTCATATTTTCTTTTAAGTTTGTTACAAATGTTGTTTTACCCGATCGACTTAGTCCATCAATACCTAAAATGAACCTATTTTCTTTATGCTTCTTCATAACATTTATAAGCTCATTTGTACGCATTACTTCTTCCACTCTTCTTTTAATAACGAGTATAAAATTGTATCATGAGCAACTCCATTTTGAATCATATGTTTTCGAAGTAATCCTTCTTCTTGAAACCCTGCTTTACTTAATAATTTTTGAGAAGCTTTATTTTCTACATATACAACAGCTGCAACTCTTATAAGTTGTAACGTTTCAAACCCGTAAGTTAAAATCGCCTGTAACGCTTCCGTTGCATACCCTTGTCCCCAATATGTATCATCTAGTTCATAACCAATTTCAGCTCGCTTATGATGCTTGTTTATTAAATGAAATCCGCACGTTCCGATTAATTGGCCCGTACCCTTTTTCTCAATTCCCCAGCGAAATACAGTTCCTTCTTCATAACGATTTTTAAACGTTTGAATAGTCGTTTTCGCTTGCTCAATATTTTCGAAAGAATCCATTCCAAAATAACGTACAACAGATTCTTTTGAAAAATAACGGAACATCATTTCTGCATCTAACAGTGTTAGTTCTCTTAATTGTAAACGTTCTGTTTCTAGTTTCGGAACCCCCATCTCTTTTTCTCCTTCTATTCTAATGAACTGCAAATTTCAATATAATTCCCATCTGGATCGGCAATGTATGCAATTGTTTGTCCCCACGGTTTCACAATTGGTTCAACTAAGATTTTAATACCTTGCTCTCTAAATTGTTCGATTGTTTCTTGTACATGATCAACAACGAATCCCAATTCAAAATGAGAAGATTGTAACTCACCTTCTGTAAGTGGTAGTCCTGTTAATTCTTTCACATCTTGCCTTGTGTTCATCGCTAAAATTGTAGAACCAGTATTAAATTCAATATATGTACCATGCTCTGCTTTTATAGGTAACTGTAAAATATCTTTATAAAATCTTAAACATTCTTCAAACTTTTCTACATATAAAATGATGTACTTCATTTTTAAATTCATTTTACATCCTCCTTTATATCCATCCCTAAAATTTCGACAAATGTCTCATAAAAACCTTGTTCCTTATAGCAACGAGCACAAAAAAATGAGGCCGATTTCTCGGCCCCCCAGCTTATTGGCATAAAACAGGAGATTTGGTTTGGACATAACCAGTTCGTACCTTTATTATATTTTATTTTTTCTGAATTTTGAATACTTTAAACACCCATTTATATTGAGAAAGTTTTTTTGCTTGCATAAAATCATATCAAGTAAGAAATGCTACAAATGGAGGTGTATACATATGGAACCAATGCTATGTCCAAGCTGTAAAACGAACCGTACTCGCTTTAATATTCTTGAGCAACAAGTAAAACCAGTCAAGTTAAATCCACAAACTGGTCAAGTAGAAGAAGAATACACAAATGAAACGATGAATGCTTTTCATATGTCCTATCAAGGACCAACATATAGAGTCCAATGTGCTGTATGCGGACTTGTTGAAAACCCAGAACAATTTATTAAACCTGCGCAAAATCAGTCGTTTTCTTAAACATTTTTATTACCCCCTACAGATTTTTTGTAGGGGGTTTTCGATTTAATATGTTAATCAAAAATGTTTTTCTTCCTTATTATTAGTTACACCCCACACCTCTTTAGTCATCTTTTATTTTTTTGATCTTCGATATGAATCATTTTTTCTTCATTTATTATTTTGGGGTATTGTGTGGTTCGTAACTATTAATTTTGTGCCTTTATATAGATTTTTATTATATAAAAAAGATTGAACAAAAATACAATTATATAGAAACAAAAGAAGTTGATCCCGGTAATTCCCTTAAAACATCAACTTCTTTTTAACTCTACTTTTTATTATAATATTTCACTTTTTAATTTCTTAATTTTCCAAGTGAGTCTTATAAAGAAGTAAATCCACATACAACCTGTAAGACCCGTCATAGCTTTCGCCCAAATTGGCACTCTTGATTCCATCGGGCTTATAAATAGATTGTACATTGATGGTAATATAGCTGCTAACATAATAACAAAGAATACTAATAACTCATTTAGTTTTTGTATCCTCGTTTCCTTATCTGAATATATATCAGGCAACTCATTTTCCTCTTCTACTTCTTTACAAAAATAATTCCATTTCGCAAAACTTGTTACATGTTTCCATCCACACATTTCATATATTTCAATATACTCTTTTTGTTTTTCTTTTGAATCTTTATAATCCAATCTAAAATCCGCTTTATATATTACATCTTTCGGCTCGGTTTTCTTAAACGTATACATCACATTATACTTTTGTAACGCCCAGCCTTGTTGATGCATTTCCCTTAAAAAAGCCTCCTCTTTTTCTAAGCTCCATCCCGCAAAAAATTTAAATATTTTCTTTGTCTCCATCTTCCATTCACTCCCCTAACATACTATTTCCATTCCTTACAGATCTCTGCAACCTGTTATACTCTAGCTCTAACACTTCTCTACCCAGTGGTGTTAACTCGTAACACTTCTTTCTATCTGTAGAGGCAACTTCAACTATTAACATCTCTTTTAGTAACTTCGTCGTATTCCCGTATAAAGTTCCAGGACCGAGCTTTACTTCTCCATTTGTCATCTCTTCTACCATTTGCATAATTCCGTAACCATGCATCGGCTTCACAAGTGACAACAATATGTAATATGTCGCCTCTGTTAACGGAATATATTTTTTCGCTTTCGCATTCATTATAACTACCTCCGATACATCGTTATCTGATATATCGACTAACGATACATCGTATATCGATATTGTATAATCATATCCCAAAATATGTAAGGTAATTTAATAACTTAATATCTATTTCTTTGAATTAAAAAATCATATCAATTTTCTGAATAATTTGTTAAAATATAGAAATATCCGTTTATATTTTGAAAGGAATGATACATATGATAAATAAATTGAAAGAAAATATAGGATCAGTTTTTGTCGGTAAAGAAAATGTTATTGATTTATTACTTGTTTCTTTGCTTGCTGACGGACATGTACTGCTTGAGGATGTGCCTGGTACGGGGAAAACGTTACTTGCGAAAACACTTTCTAAAAGTATTGGTGGTAATTTTTCTCGTGTCCAATTTACACCTGATGTACTTCCGAGTGATGTAACAGGTATTGAATATTTCAATCCGAAAACGAGTGAATTCGAATTAAGACTTGGACCAGTTATGACCAATATTTTGCTTGCGGATGAAATTAACCGCGCTATGCCTAGAACACAGTCTAGTTTATTAGAATCGATGGAAGAACGACAAGTAACGCTTGAAAAACAATCTACTCCTCTTCCGAAACCGTTCTTTGTTATTGCGACGCAAAATCCAATTGAATCACAAGGAACGTTTCCTCTACCAGATGCACAGCTTGATCGTTTTTTAATGACAATTTCAATTGGTTATCCATCTCCAGAAGATGAACTACAAATGATGCGACGTTTTCGTAGCGATGTACCACTAGAAAGTATCACATCTGTTATTTCTTTAGATGATATTTTAGAAGCACAGAAACGAGTAAAAGAAATTTTCGTATCAGAACCGTTAGAACATTACATTATTAAACTTGCTCACGCTACAAGAAATCATGATTACATCGCTAATGGTGTAAGCCCGCGGGCCACATTAGCTTTAGTACGCGCAGTTCAAGCACTAGCCTTTTTACGCGACAGAGAATATTGCACGCCAGAAGATATACAATTTTTAGTTCCTTCTGTTTGGAATCATCGTATCGTCTTATCAATGGAAGGGGCATTACGCACGACAAAAAATGAAATTATACAAAGGATTTTAAAAGAAGTTGACGTACCAGTGGAGATTGAACAAACATGAATGGACAGCGTGTTGTAACTGTACCTTTATTTTTCCAACTTCATATTATTCAATTAAGTGTGCCAGGTGCTATACTATTCACATTTTTTATGCCACAACGAATCATTATGTTTTTCTTTTTCTTCTACTATTTATTTGCGATTTTTATTTATAAATATGTAGCTTACATAGAGAAGAAATTTGAAGTTATAAATGAGAAACAAACTACTCGGCTTTTTCCTAATGAATCTGGGCAATTTTTTATTCATTTAAAAAACGGAGCAAATATACCACTCGTTAACGGCGTTTGTTATTTCCATTTAAATCCGTCCCTACTACCACAAAAAGATCAAGGAATTGAACAAATATCAAAAACACTATTCTCTTTCCCGTTTTCACAACCTGCTCATTCGGCGCAAAAGTGGGATTTAACATTAACCGCAACGAAACGTGGTGTGTTTCAAATTGAACAGTTCGAATGTGTCTTGAAAGATCCTTTTCATCTTTTAACTGTACATTTGCCTATTTTTGATAAATTACGGACTGAAATTATTGTGTACCCTTCTCCTAAAGAAGTAGCAGGCTTACAAGAACTACAGCAACTTTTAACCGGATCTTATCGAACGAATTTTTCTTTTTACAATGATGAAACATCTATTATCGGTGTTAAACGATATGAACGTGAGTCTTTCCGCTCTATTCATTGGAAAGCATCTGCTAAAATGCAAGAATTACAGGCGAAGCAATATGAACCTGTAAAAAATTATAGTTGGACGATTTGTCTTTCATTAGCTGCTGATCGCGGGTTTGGTTGGAAAGATAATATAGAAGACCTTATTTCATTTGCAACATACATTTGTCAATACGCAACGAAGCATCAAATACCGTTTGAACTATTTATTAGTGTATTAGCTGAAGGTGGTCCTCTGCACTTACCATTAAACGAAGGGCAAACACATTACGGAATATCTTTAGAGGAATTAGCGCGTATTTCAGATGATAGTACTTTACTTCCGAAACAAGGATTTCTTCATTATGTAACGAGAAAAAGAGAACGATCGTCTACAATGATATACATTGGTTTACAGAGAAATGAACTCCCTCTTCTTTCTCAGCCTACGTTTCTCATTAATAACGAAGGGATGGTGGAAAAGCTTGAAAACTTGGCTTTATCACGTTAATGACTTTATTCTGCTGTTCCTCCTTTCGTTATTAACGGAAAGAGATGAACTCATCGGCATTGTTATATTTTTAGCAACAGGCTATATTGGAGTATTTCTTATCCATAAACTAATGAAGAAAAAAACAACAGGTTTTGTCATACTGTTAATGACTCAAATAATTGGTTGTTCTATCTTTCTCCCTTTCTCTCTGTTTGGCACAATTATGTTACCGCTTTTCTTCTTTATCGTACATGTAGTTGGACCCGGATATCCAGTTCAAAAGTCATTAGGTGGTATTGTATGGTTTAGTATTTCAGCCATATTTTATGCGCCCTTTCCACCTTTGTGGAAACTATTACTTTTAGTTTTACACATTATGATTACATTTTGGTTAACCGGGATAAACCGTAATCAACAGTTATTACGTTTCGCTTCTCTTATTACGATTGGAATAATTAGTGCTTTCCTTATTCCTATTTTCCCATACATTCGGCTTCTTTTTTCTTATGTCGTACAAGTAGTTGCTTTAGGATTTGGATACGCCATTAATCCGTTATTTTCGGCAGCTGAATCAAAAGAAACTGACGATTTTTGGTCGAATAAAGGGAATTTAAAAGATCCTCAAATTAAAGATGAATTTGGACATCGTGCTTTTGATCCAACACTTATAAATAGCATTACAATAATAGTCTGTACAACCATTGCTATTTACGTCGTTTGGAAAATAATAAAAAAACGAAAACAATTCAGTTTACCAAATATGCCTGCCTTCGAATCTACTATCATTACTGATAAAGAAGGAATGAGTTTAAAACATTTTAAACGAAACAAACCGCCACATAATGAAATTCGAAAAGAAATTTTTAAACTGGAGAGTAAATTAACTCCTCCTTTAAATAGAAAACGAGGAGAAACTGTTGAAGCATGGTTAGAAAGAATAAATAGTGAAGAAGATGTAAGTATTCAGAGTCATATTATTGTAAATGCTTATAATACAGTACGTTATTCAAATAGTGAGGATATGATGCTACTTCAGGAATTTAAGGAAGAGATTCATAAGCTTTATTTGTATCAGAAGAATTTGAAGAAAAGAAAGAAATAACATAACAAAAAAAGACTCCTATTTTCATAGGAGTCTTTTTATACTTCTACGTTACTTGTTAAATTGAAGCATTCTTCCCTGCTTCAATTTCTAACGACTCTTCATGCCACCAAAGTGTTTCTTCAGGGTCTTCTTTAGCGATTTGGTGTGCTTCTTTTTTCGTTTCTACTGTAGGATATGAGCCTTTTAGCGCACGTCCTGAAGTTGTAACGAATAATACACTAAATGCGACTAATCCAATAATACTTACACCTGCTAAATAAAATGCTGGTGCAAGCGGGTTACCAGTAGCATGAACTAAGTATGAACATACGAGCGGTGTTGTTCCACCGAATATTGATACAGAAATATTAAATGAGATCGAAAGTGCTCGATAACGTACATCAGTGAAAAATAGTGATGGTAATAATGAAGGTAGCGTTCCTTCATATACACTTAGGAAGAATCCTAAAATGAAAATACCTGCAAATATAGCAGCAATATGTCCGTTACCTATTAATATAAATGCTGGAATTGCAAATACAGTTAAACCAAGTAAACCAATTTGCACGACGCGTTTATTACCAATTTTATCACTTAATTTACCGAAATATAATGCCAGTGGAATCATAAGTGCCATCGTAATTGAAATAATTAATAAGCCAGTTGTTTCTTTGACTTTAAGTACTTGAGTTAGATAAGAAGGAATATACGAAAGAATCATATAATTCGTAATATTAAAGAAGGCGACAATTACTGTGCTTAATAAGAAGTCTTTTTTGTGATATTTTAATATATCCATAAATGAAAATTGTTCGTTGTCTTCAGATTCCTCTTGTGCTTTTTCCATCTCTTCAAAGATGGGAGATTCATCTAAATGACGGCGTAAATATAAACCGACCAAACCAATTGGTGCAGCTATTAAGAAAGGAATACGCCAGCCCCAGCTGAGCATTTGCTCATCTGTTAACAATAACGTCAAAATGGTAACAATTACCGATGCAGCAATGTAACCTGAGAGTGTTCCAATTTCAAGACCACTACCGAGTATACCACGCTTTTTATCTGGAGAAGATTCTGCGATATAAACCATTGCTCCTGAATATTCGCCGCCTGTAGAGAAGCCTTGAATCATTCGCGCAACTAAAAGTAGTATTGGTGCCCATACACCAATTTGTTCATAGGTTGGTAGTAATGCGATGAATAATGTAGAAAGTGCCATTAAAATAATAGTAGTACTTAACACGATTTTTCGGCCGTACTTATCTCCTATTCTACCAAAGAATACACCTCCGATTGGTCGAACGAGAAAGGCTGCTGCAAATGTACCGAATGTAAGTACAAGTTGCAATCCACTATTATCAACACCTGAGAAGAATAATTTACTTAAGATAACCGCTAAATACGCGTATAATCCGAAGTCAAACCACTCCATTGCATTCCCTATACCAGTAGCAACTACTGCTTTCCTGGCTTGTTTAGGATTGACAATATTAACGTCTTGAGGTTCAAAATTTAAATCATTATTTTGTTGCATATAATAAATCAGCTCCTTTTTTAATTTAACTTCTTTAAGCACACCTTCTCTTATTGAATAAAATTAATTCGAAGCACTTAAGGAAAATCAACGTCTCCTTGTCTGTTATTATTATTTCACATAATTAATTATTTGTCCAATTAAATGCTCTTTTTGTATAAATTTACACCCTATTGAACTTTTTATAAAATGAAGTTTAGGCTATATAATATATACCTTTACACTACAAATGAACCTTTCATTTATTTATATTTATAACGTTTCTATAATTGTTTCCTATAACTTAGAAACCAGTAACTTTTACTAAAGATTTGCATATATTTAAAAAGTGAACTCATTAGTTCGAATTCTGTTTTTTTACATTCAACTATAATATTATTATAGTTTTAAAGGAGGCTATTTTATGTTGGAAATAATACTTTCACTTACTACTGTTTCTTTTCTCTTAATTATTTCTGGATTTTTCATTACCTTAAAACAATATAAAGAAATTAAAAATATAAAGACTATATTAACTACAAAAAAAGAAAATGAGAAAACTCCATCCGAAAACTCCATCCCTCTGCAATTAGACCTTAGCGTTCTCAATAATTTACTCGCTTCTGGAATAAATAAAGGTTCTAATACAAGTAAAGAAAATTGTGAGTCTGATAAAACTAAATGATTGTTATGCTTATAACAAGAAGAAAATATATCTCCTCTTTTATCTAATCTTATTAACAACTACCTCTGATTAAAAAGGAGACTGCTTATGTGTAAAAATTCAATTTCTATTATTATCCCCATACAACATAAAATAAAAAATTTACCTAAAATTTTGAAAGCATGTGAACAACTACAACCTTTTGAAATTATCCTTACTATTATCAGTAGTGTCGATGATTCTATTGATATTGCGCGATCTTACAATTGTGAAATTATTACACTAAAAGAGCCGATAGAATCTACTAATTGTTATGTAATTGGTGCAAAAAAAGCAAAGGGAGAGTACCTCTTATTTTTAGATGAAAATTACATTATTCACTCCCCCTCACTTATACAATTTCTTCAACCATTACTAAAACAATCGGCTGACGTCGTATTAAATAATTTAGATAATTTTTTCTATCAAAAACAACAGCCAAATATAGCAATGATTTGGCAGCAAGTTACGAATCATTTTTTTCATCGCCCAGATTTAAATGTTAACTCCTTATTATTTCCTCCCTATGCAATGACAAAAGAAGTACTTGAGGTAATTACTTCAAATAGTTTATCAAATCCAATATTGGCACAAATGAAAATTATTGAACATAAATTTCGGATTTGCGATCAATTAAACATTTCTATCCCTCAAGTTCCCTTTTTTCCTTCAACTCAACTCATTCATTATCATCTTGCAGCCATTGCAAATTGGATCAATCTAGTGCGAGATCAAAGGGGAAACTATACCGATAATAATCGAAAGCGGGATATTATTTTAGGGCTTCACAACGGGGAACAAAAATCCACTCCAAAAATAATTACAGGTAAAGAGTTTTATTCGAATACTTATGGAGATAAACAATTATCAGTTATCATCCCTGTTCAAAATGAAGAAAAAACGATAGAATCTGTCATTTTTGAGGTGCAGAAATTAAAACCTTTTGAAATTATCGTTATTGTTAATGGATCAACAGATAAAACAGAGGAATTGGCGAAGGATTGCGATGCAACAGTTATTAGTTACGAAGAAGCACTTGGAAATGATACGGGACGTGCTGTTGGTGCCTATTTTGCCAAAGGTGACATATTATTATTTATAGATGGAGATTTCTTAATTTCTAGTTGTGATTTATTACCATTTGTACAATCTATTCAAAATGGCACGGACTTAGCTTTAAATAAACTAGATTACTACTATATGTATCGTCTCCCCTATTCTATCGTCACCGCATGTAAATATGCTATTAACTTAGCATGTAATCGAAAAGATTTAGGTATGGGATCCACAATTGCTGTCCCTCATGCTTTTAGTCGAAAATGCATTCATACAATTGGGTTTGATTCACTTCTTTCACCAACCTTAAGTCAAGTTAAAACAATTTTAGCAGGCTTTCATGTGCAAAATGTCCATTCTGTCGACGTCGATAAAATGAATCGTGTTCGACCTGAAAAACACTTCTCTGAGCAAGGTTGCCTTTCATTAGCAACACAACAAATCATTGGTGATCATATAGAAGCAATTTCTTACCTGATCAAACAAAAAGAGTACTTTTAATTATACATCCTGCCTACTAAATAATATATTATCTCATTTTTAATATATGACAGAATAAAAAAGATGGTTTGTAACCATCTTTTTTATTTTTACATCAGCTCAAAAGAAAAGTAGAAGGCAGGCTTTTCATTTCTTATTTTCTTAAGAAGTTTGAAAAGAGAGGCTTGTTAATGAAGATTCAACACTTAAATCATCTTTTAGTGCAATTGAGAAACATGCAACTAATGGTAAAGTAATAACAATTGATCCACTAGGACTAATTACAATTGTAGGACTTGTCCCACATGTGCCCCCACAATCCACTTCTGCATCAATTCCACTACCAGGGGTAATTGTAATTTTAAGACACACATCTAAACAAACATTATTCGTAGTACATGCCATAACTCTCCCTCCTTTCTCTTAACAATATATGCAGTTTATCGAATTTAGACACGACTCTCCTACTAAATTTTATAAATTAGCTGCTATTTTCTTATCAGTTTTATATATGTTTAATTTATTATTAAACTAGATAAATTAATTAATAAATTCAGATCATCTTTTACTGAAATAGAAATACATGCGGTAAATGGTATTACATTAAAATCAGATGAAAATTCATAATTGCACCTTAGAGATATTTCTGCCCCAACATTTGGATAGACCTTAATTTCTAAATACATATTAAAACACCTTTTATTGATGTAAGAAAAGGTATTCCCTCCTTACTTGCATCTGATATTAAGTTATATAGAACTTATCGTTACTTCTTTATTTATTTTTTACTTGATATACTTAAAATAAGTTAAAATAAAAAAGTAAAAACCTCTTCATGTATTTTAAGAAGTTTTTACTTTTCACTTACACCTGAACCAAAATGGTCACTTTTTTAAATTTTGTTTTCATTCCAATACTCAACTTATACTCTATCCGTTGCTATTCTACGCTTATTAGTAAAGTATCTTCCAAATTAAAATAAATCTTTAAAATCCCTATTCTTTAGTAAATATGAAAGCCCTTCTACATGATCACCGGTAATTCTCAATACAGCTGGTGGATGTCCTACTGTTGCAAAGTGCTCATTTGGACGAATACGATTTGGTTTCATTACATCTACAAAATGGACACATTCAACTTTATATCCTTCTAATATTGCCTTTACTTGCGCAACACACGCTGTATGAAGAGTATCCCAGCCAATTCCCTCTAAACATTTTCGACTAATAGCGTGGGGAACAGCAATTGTGGATCCCACACCTAAATCTTTACGATTACAAGCAATATTCAACATATATTTATATAAACTTACAATATATAGAGGAAATCTAAGATTTAAATTTAAATCATTTAAAACCATATCAACACCATCCGCAACAGCCTGCGTTAACGGATGAAGATCTTTTGCTGGAATAGCAAAATCAGCATCAATAAAGAGAAGTATATCCCCTGTGGCTTCTTGTGCACCAATTGCCCGTCCTACATCATGCCCTAATGCTTCTTGATAAACAATTACGGTTGCTCCTAATTGTTTTGCAATTACTTCTGTCCGATCTGTTGACCCATTAATGACAACAATTATTTCTTTCGGTTCAACTTTTCTTGCCTCAAGAATAACTTCTTTAATCGTCGCTTCTTCATTTTGTGCTGGTATAATAATTGATAACTGTTTCCCATTATAAATCGATGAATTCATACCCCATCCTTTATGAAAACTTGAATAATTCTTTTGTTTTTTTAGTTGCTCTATAATTTCTCTTTTTCTTCCTCCATCTGTATAGTTACCTCTATCATCTTTTCGCTGTAACCAACTTTCCAAAGCTTTTATGTTTTCTTTAATCTCACATACTTCTAATTTAGTTAATTCATTTTTATAGAAAGAGGTTTTGTTTGCGGCTATATTATTCAAAGAGGTGGTAGTGATAGCTGACGAGGATTGTAGTCGCCACCCTTTCTCAATAAGAGTTATTTGCGCTAGAACGGGATTTTGCAAGGTGTTATATCCAATGTCTTCAATTGCTTTTTTTATAATGGCATATGGCATAGATAACATCGAATCATATTTTAAATCCATACGCCCCAATACATCATTTACTATTTTTCTATACACCATAGCAATGCTTGGCCATTCTACTCTCATCTTTTCAAAACATACAGAGTCTATGTTATTCAAGATTACATCCTGTTCCTTTTTTAGTAGTGGTTCTATAAATCGTTCTAATTCTACCGAAAAAATAACATCTTCTCCATTTAAAAATAAAATTACATCTCCATTAGCGATTTTCGCCCCATAAACTGGTGCTTTCCATTTATTTTTCTCTTCAATAACAACAACGTTACTCTCAACAAATGTAGGTATGGATTGTATCGCACTCATTCTATCATCAGCTACAATGATAATTTCTAATGGTTTTATATGGTGCACTTTGTTTAAAATTTGATTCAATTTTGATTTTTCTTCTCCTAAAACTATAACGACTGACAGTGCCACTTCTTTTTGTTCTTTTTTTACAGTCTGATTAGGCTTTACTTTTTTTATATATTCAATTGTTTCACTCTTACCTACCGCTGCATGCCCTGCTTTTTTATCGAAATATAAGTCTATTACAATTTGATTTACTTCTGTATCTTTATCCAGTTGTTCTAATTCAGAAATGAATGGTATTAAATGATTTTGCACATCAAATTCACACGCGAAATTTTGCAAAAAATAAATATTCGGTACATATTTAATGTGATTAAAAAATTTCACAACATTAATTCTTTCGCCAAATTTCTCCTCAACTTCTTCTCTTGATAAACCTGGATAAGACAAATCAAAAACTAGATTTATTGGTACAGGTATCCATTTTAATAAATTTGTTTGAGGATTATTAATTAAAACTGTGGAGCCCTTAACGAATCCAGCTAAAATTAAAGACATAAACCCTCCCCCGGAACTGCCATAAAACAACACATTTTTCGAATCAATTTTTAACTTTGTAAATAATATTTCTAAAATATTTGCTATATCTTGTAAGTAAAATCTATCTAACTCCCCTTGTCCCCAACCTAAAGATAATTTTCCAAGATATAATGTAGGATCATTATAATATATAACAGTATCTTCAAACTCTTCCATCCAAGAATGTCTATGAAAAATAGGTGGACCGATTGGCTGTTCTTGAAATCCACCTGCTCCGGATCCAAAAACAATAGTGTTAGAAGCACCCGGCTTAATACGAATTAAAAATTCATACGTTACTTTACCCCAATCAACCTTGAGTATAAATGGTTCTGTAGTTTGAAAATCCATTTGCCATAATTCTTCATATGAAATGTTAATTTTTTTGTACTGGTCTAACAGTTTAATCACCCTTTCCATCTATTTCAAGGTGTTCTATTAAGTAAGAGAGAGCTTCAACGTGATCACCAATTATTCTTAATACCGCTGGAGGATGTCCATTATGACTTACATTCTCCATTAAACGAATTCTATTCGGTTTTACAACATCAACGTAATGTACACATTCTACTCTATACCCTTGTAATATAGCTTTTACTTGTGCAAGACTAGGGCATAGTAAACTTTCCCAGCCTATTGCATCTAAACATGATCTACTCATAGCATGTGGAATTGCTACTAATGAGCCATTACTTAATTCTGGACGATTATATGCTAAATTAAGCATATACTTTACGACGTCTACAACATAAAACGGAGGATGTAACATCGGATTCAAATCATTTAATGCTATGTCTACACCAGCTGAAACTGCTTTTGTAAAGTGATGCAAATTACTTCCTGAAACACTAAAATCACCATCAATAAATAAAAGAATATCTCCTGTAGCTTCAAGCGCTCCAATAGCACGTCCAACATTATGACCAAGTCGTTCGTTATATTCAATAATAGTAGCACCAAGTCTTTTAGCAATATTGGCCGTTTGATCTGTCGAACCATTTACAACGACAATTATTTCTAGCGGTTCTATTTTTCTTGCCTCAAGCATTACTTGTTCTATAGTCTCTTCTTCATTTTGCACTGGTATAATGACAGATAGTTGTTTCCCGTCATAAATTGAAGAATGCATTCCCCAACCTCGATGATACGAAGGATACTGCTTGCTTTCACCTAATCTTTGAATAATATCTCTTCTTTTTCCTGCATCAGTAAACCCTACTCTTTTTCCCTTTTTCTCTATCCATTTAGAAATACCGATTAAATATTTTCCCACTTTCTCCCTTTCATTTTCTGACAATTCTTTTTTAACTAAATAACCTTCCTCTTCTAACGTTTCATCTCTAGATAACGTTTTTATTGCATATTGATCGTTAATCCGCCAGCCTTGATTAACTATGTTCATATGAGCTAGAACGATATCTTTTATATAATCAAAGCCGATATTTACCACTACTTCTTTCGTAAGTGCATATGGTAATGAAAGTATTGAATTGCTTTTTAAATCTGGTCGACTTAAAATTTCATTTAACATTTTTCTCCAAACAATATCCGTATTTGGACATTTACCAACTTCTATAAATTTATCTATTTTGTTTAATACTACATCAGCCTGATTTGTAACAACTGGCTCAATAAAATTCTTCATTTCATTTGAAGATAATAAAAAATTACTATCTACAAATAACAATACCTCTCCTTTAGCTGCCTTTACAGAAGCTTCATACCCATCATAATACGTACTATATTTATCCATCAAAACAATATGGCATTTATGTTTCTTTGCTATTTCATACAAATTACTTCTATCGTTAGGAACGAAAATTATAATTTCAAGAGGATTTAGCTTCCATATAGATTGAATTGACTCTTCTAATATTTGTGCTCTTTCACTATACAAAATAATAACCGTTAACGATTTCATTACACGCCCCCTTTACACATCATGTGACATAAAATATTAAGTATTACCATTTCCTATGAATTTGCTACTTTATTAACATATTCAAAAGTGAATTATACTGTGTAAAAACAACCGTCTATTTTTGAAAATATAAGTTCTGCACTTACCTCCTTCCTCTTATCATTGTTTGTTACAACTCTCACCATTTAAAAACAAAAAAAGTCCTAATTTCTTTAGGACTCTATTAAACAAATTTATCAATATTATTAATTTTATATACTACCTTTTTCCATGTTATACCGCGATCTGTTGTAGTAAATATTTCTTTTTTATTACACGCCCAACCTTTACGCCGATTAAAAAAATGCAAACAAAATACATTTTTTAACAATGGATTACTTGATACTTTTATCCATTTTGATCCTTTTTTTATTATTTGATATACACTTCCATTTTCACTATTTATAACCCAGCCATAATAGGAACTAAAAAAAGAAACAGCCACTTTACTAGTATTTATTGTTTTATTTGAAATATGCCACGAATTCCCCTTATCAAATGAGTAATTCATTAAAAATTTATCATCATTCATTTTAGTTGGTATTACTAATAGGTTATTTTTGTAGATTGCTTTATAAGCCATAGCAGTCCCAGTATTAATTCCTTCAAGACTTGGAATATCTTTTATAGCTTGCCAACTTTCCCCACCATTTATTGTTTTAAATACCGTTGATGTTTCATAATGTTTTTGTAATGAAATAAATCCGACTAAATCGTTTATAAATGTTATCCCTGAAATACTATCACTAATACTTATATTTTTTATTACTTTCCAAGCTTTCCCTTTCGTTTTCAAATAGTATAAATTATGTTCAAATTTATTTGATGCAAGCTTTCTAGATAATACAATCCATATACTATCCATATTCGTAGCATGCAATTGCACTTGAACATCAGTCGATTTCTCCCAATCTTCTTCAACCGGTAAAATAAACTCACTCCATCTTTCCCCTCTATTAACTGTATAAAATATAGCTGGCAATAGATCGTCATTCGTTTTTGTTAAACCATATGCCCAAGAGCTTCGAGCGTTTATTGGATATGCAAATAATACAATTGAATTTAGAGGATTAACAACATCCCATTCTACTCCTCCGTTTCGAGTATATAAGATGGCTTGCTTTTTATTTGCATATTGAATACCAGCCCAACCATATTTATCCGTTCTCATTTGTAAAGAAGTAAATTGAATATCATTATTTTCCAATATATCACCTCATTCTTATTATTTATATATTCGTATGCTATTATTTTCAAAACGTTCTATCACTCGTTGTTAGTACCACTCGTTTTATCTACTATCTTTATATTTACTTTCTCTTTTCTTCAACAGTAAAATATCATTCAATCATGTATCAAATATAATGAAATCCCTTCTATTTTTTTCGTTATCATTTACCAACAACTGTATTTTACAAAATTCAACTATAAAAAATGCACCCCAATTGTAAAACTATTTTTAACAATTAGAGTGCACTTTATATAAAATTTAGCTTTTAACTTTTAAGCACTTACTACAGCAGCAACTTTATCCATACAAGAAATAAATTGAGTAATAAATGCATCAATTTCTTCTTTTTTAATTATATATGGAGGAAGTAAACGGATGATGTTCCCTTGTGTAACATCAACTAACATCCCTTTCTCCATTAGCTCTACCTGTAATTTCTTTACATTTCCATTCGTATCATTCAAACTAATTCCAAACATCATACCAGCATGGCGTACTTCCTGAATATAATAAGAATTTTCTTTCTGAATTTCTTGCAATTTATCATTTAGATAGTGTGACGTTTCATACGCTTCTTGCATTAAACCATCGTCAATCAATGTGTTTAATACCGTTAACCCTAAAGCGGTTCCCATTGAAGAATGAGCAAACGTTGTGCCGTGATCTCCTGGTGCAAATACATCACATAACTTTTCACCTACAATGATTCCACCTAGCGGTATCCCGCCTCCTGCTCCCTTACCAATTTGAATAATATCCGGAGTAATATTGAAATTTTGATAAGCAAATAGTTTACCAGTTCTCCCCATACCACTTTGAACTTCATCAACGATAAGAATAACATTATATTTATCACATAAGTTTTGAACACCATGTAAATATTCACTTGATAAAGGGTATATCCCCCCGCTGCCTAATACAGGCTCTAGCATAATCGCAATTGGATTTTCTTTAACGATTGTTTCTTCTAATTGCTCTATATTCTCACGCTCTACTTCATATACCGGAATCGATGTTTTAGGGAAATTTTGATATACACTTTCTTGTCTCGTAAAATGAAGTGCTCCTAACGTACGCCCATGGAAACTATTCTTCAGCACTACGATTCCTTCACGTTCCTCTCCCGTATTAGCTCTATATTTATCAATTAATTTTAATGTCGTTTCTGTCGCTTCCGTACCAGAGTTTGTAAAAAAGACCTTTCCGTTTTTTAAAGAGCAGTCAACTAATTTCTTTGCATACTCAATCGCAACTGGATTTAAAAAATGAAATGGAAGATGCAACGATTTCGTAACTTGTTCCATTGTCATTTGCACGATTTTCGGGTGATTGTATCCTAATACATTCACTCCGACACCAGAAAATAAATCTACATATTCTTTACCATCCACATCATATAGTTTGCAACCTTCTCCTCTTTCTATCGCAACCTTCGTACGACAATACGTAGACATCATATATTCTTTATCTAATTGAAACCAATCCGACATTTTAAATTCCTCCTAGTTATTTTCCCTGTTTATTTATGTTCATTCTCTATAAAATCATGTATAAATTCATTTTTTAGATTGAAATTTTCATAGTAATTTTCTTCCCGATATTCATTTTTCCATAATTTCTTCTATTTCAACAGGTCCACTACATGTGCATTTTTTTCATCTAGCGGTCTGTTACCATTTTGGACTTTGCGTGTCATACATAATCAAGGCTATGAAATCATATTTAGTAACAATGGACAAAAAAGATTTGGAGGCTATATAGATGGATGAAAACTATGATAAACAGGGGCAATCTTTACTAGGGAATGACTTTAATGAAAATAGAGAACGTAATGAACAAGCTATACTTCACTCACAAACAGTTGGTTCACGTGGACCTGTTCTAAAGCAAGATAGTGTACTTCACGAGACGCTACAAGAATTTATTCACGAAAAAATTTTAGAAAGACCTGTTCATGTAAAAGGCTTTGGTG
This sequence comes from Bacillus sp. AR2-1, assembly GCF_008368755.1. Taxonomy (NCBI): domain Bacteria; kingdom Bacillati; phylum Bacillota; class Bacilli; order Caryophanales; family Bacillaceae; genus Bacillus; species Bacillus sp. AR2-1. The sequence continues at coordinate 134,610 of NZ_QORY01000006.1, read as the reverse complement.
TGTTCGGTTATTTTCAAACGATCTATCCAATGTCTGAACATACTAAACTACGTTTTTTACAAAATTCTAATGCGAGAGTTCCTGTTATGGTGCGATTTTCATTAGCCGTTAGTACGAAAGGAACACCTGACACTTCTAGAAATGTACGCGGTTTTTCTACAAAGTTTTATACAGAAGAAGGCATTTTCGATCTTTTATGTAATCACATCCCTGTCTTTTCCGTTCGTGATCCGATGCGTTTCCCTGAAACGATTCAAGCGTTGTTACCTTCACCTATAAATAACTTAATAGACCCTAATAGATTTTGGAGCTTTGTCGCTAGAGCGCCTGAATCCATTCATTTCGTTGTCCATTTATATTCTGATGCTGGTACGGCCAAAAGTCTTCGCCACATCCCAGGACATAGTGTTAATACATATGTATGGAGAAATGCAGAAGGTAATCGAAAGTATGTAAAGTATCATTGGTACCCCTTTGAAGGTGTACAATACATTACTAGTGAGGAAGCGAATAAACTGGCTGCTGAAAACTCTGATTATAGCGGGAAAGATTTATATGATGCAATTGCAAATGGTAAACCAGTAGAATACGGTTTATATGTCCAGCTCATGGATCCGAAAGATGAAGCACATCTTTCTTATGACCCTTTAGATGATACAAAAGTATGGGATGAAAAGAAGTATCCTCTTATACCAGTAGGCAAAATGGTATTAAATAAAAATCCTGAAAATTATATGGAGCAAGTAGAAAAAGTCGCCTTCTCCCCTTCTAATTTACTAGACGGTGCAGAACTATCAGATGATAAAATGCTGCAAGGGCGTGCTAACATTTACAGTGATTCTCAAAGAAGAAGAATTGGTTCCGAATTTCGCAAATTGGCGATTAACAAACAGCAAAATTGGACGCCTGCTAATCAAATAACGAGCGGTGACGGAAGATACGTTGAAGGTAAACTTGAAAGAACTTCTATTACGAAACAGGATGACTTTACGCAGCCTAGTGAATTTTATGCGAAGTTAAAACCGATAGAAAAAGAACATCTTGCTAAAAACTTAGCTAGTGATATGAAAGTTATTTCTGATGATATTCGAAAGGTTGTTTTGGGGTATTTTCATAAAGTGTCTGCTGATTTGGTAAAGAGGATTGAAAGTGCAATGCAAAAGCTTTAAGTATATAAAAAAACGTCATTTTAAAAATAAAAAATGACGTTTTTTTATGGTGAAATTATTAGTAATTTCTACCGCTTCATTTACAATTCTTAACGGAATTTTTCCCCTTCAAAATTTCCGTTATTTCATTTTACATTATGGTACTCATTTCTCTTTTTCAGATAATCTTTTTCACATTGTAACGGTTTGAATTTCACTTTTTTCCCTTTCTTCTTTTTCGTTTTTATAACGAGCCATTCCCCTTTTTCAACGTCTAGTTTAAGGCGTTTCATTACATTAATATTATCTTTTTCTTTATAAAGTAAAAATGCTTCTTGCGCCCTCACAAATAAGCTGGGCTGCTCGCTAAATCCACCACTATCATAAATTTTAGTTAGCGAATTATAATAAGAATCATTTTCCTTTCCACCATACATCAAATGGGCAGCCTCCAGATCTCTTTTACTTACTTCCCAAAAACTGTGTGCATCAATATTTAAATCAAACGTAGATTTAATGTCCCTCATAATGTTTTTCACATACTTCTCATCTCGAATTTTCCTTTTTTCAAGACAATCAGAAGATAACCTTGGTGCATCTGATTGGGAATGTACAACGTGTTGTATCGATACACACAAAATAAATACGCTTAAAATGTAAAATATTTTTTTCATATTTACATATCACCTCAAATGATTTATATACTATATCATTTGAGTCTTACAATATTCTTATGCTAACAATGTGAAAGGCCCTATAAATTGGACTTTTATAGAGCCTTTCACATTAACATTGCTTTATTAAATTTACCGGTGAAGCCATTACCTTACTATTTTTCACATCATATAGTCCTATAGGCGTTACCCGTATAAAAGGCAAGTGCGTCGCAGAAAAGAATAAAATGGTAAATGCCGGATCGTCATACCTGTAGCCACGCTCTTGCAATAATTTCACCAACTGTTTCTCTTCCTGTATTAATTCACTCATTTTTAAATTAGACATAATCCCGAGCAATGGTAATGCGATTTCGTGTAATACTTCATTCTTTTCAGCTATTACCATTCCCCCGCCAAGCTCTTTTACTCTATGAAAAGCTGTAAGCATATCTTCTTTATTCTTCCCAATAAGAATGATGTCGCCGGTACCAGAATAAGAGCTAGCAAGACCACCTAGTTCTTTCGCAAACCCCTTTACAACTGTATTCACTCGCCACGTACCGTCACGAGCAATCATCATAAGAAAACACTCATCATGATCTAGAGAAAGTTCATCACAGTTTAAATCAATTTCACTCGTGTATGGTTTAGTTATAACGTTATTCAATAAATGTATACCCATGTTATGAGAAAAAATCATATCCTCTTTTTCTATGGACCAGTTTAATAATAATGGAGTTACTTTGAATTTACTCCAGTCTATTTGTAATGATTCATTTTTGTTTATTCCGTCACGCTTCACCCATTTCCCTTTTGCAATTACGCTTATTGGAACCGGTTTTTCTTTACTTTCTAAAATATTAATATTAGCAATTCTACCTGTCGCAATTGAACCATGTAGATGTTCCATATTATAATAACGAGCGATATTATAACTTGCCATATGATAAGCATCTATTATTGGCACTCCTTGTTTTATCGCGGTAGCTATCATTACGTTTGTCATTCCATTTTCATAAAACGAAGGATGTGAGCCGTCTGTAGTAAGAATAAATCTATCAAACTGCTTTACTCCTAGTTCCAACAATTCTTTGAGTAACACTTCTAAATCTGGGCGTATTGAAGAATTTCTTAGGGAAACCGTGTAACCTTGCATAAGACGAGTGAAAGCTTCCTGTCCTGTCATCGCTTCATGATCACAATCTGTACCTAACAGTTTTAACTTCGCTAAAGTCGTTTCAGATGCTCCTGGAAAATGTCCTTCCACTTTTTTATGTAATCGTTTCGTTTCCTGCAACCAATGTAACATTTCATCATCGCCATGTAATAACTTTGGCCACGCTGTTAGCTCGCCACCTTGAAGAACTGCTTTATGCTTAAGCCACTCTATTATTTCTTCACGATTAAATAAAGATTCCCCGTTTTGCAATTCAGTTTGTCCATCAAAACGACACCACCAATACATACTTGCTGGAATCTTTTCAAATTCATCTAATAAACGAAATGCTTCTTCACGTTGTAATGTGAAAAATAAAGTTAAATTATCATTAATAAAAGTCGTCGTCCCAAACTGCATCGCATAATTTGCTAACGTTTCTGGATTATATAATTGATATGGATGTGCATGCGGTTCTATGTAACTTGGAACTATATACTTTCCATCACAATCAATGACTTCACATTTATGTAGTTGCGCTGGCAGTCTTTCTCCTACATAAATAATGCGATCATCATAGATCCAAATATTTGCTTGCATCCACTCGTGCATATAGGAATTTAAATAAGTTGCATTCTTAAATAAAATGTGCGGACTTCTTTTGCCATCTATTATTTCAACATGTTCTCTTAATTGCTTGTTACTCCACCTGAAATCCTTTTGTTCCACTGTATTCAACTCCAATGCTATATTAGTTAAGATGAAAAATAATTAATTAAATAAACTATTTTTCATACAAGCCCACTAAATACGTACCCCTATTATATTTAATAATCATAAAAATAACAATTTTCAGAATCAATATCGTTTTTATTGTTCACTACTTCTCCTTTTGAACATAAACATTTCTGTGCAGTTGTTTTACTGAAATCTTCGAAAGAATAACGACTATTTCGTAAAGTAAAAAACGTGTCACCTTAATACGATGGCACGTTTTTTACTTTGCATTTCAAATTATGATTAGTTCATACTATTTCGGAGCTGATTTATAAAGGCATGGGCTGCATTTGAAAAAACTTGATTCTTTTTCCAAATAATATTTAAGTTCGCTTCTAATTTAGGTTGTAATGGTTTAAAGCAAAGTTTACTATTTCCTGAAGTGTTAATTATCTTATCTATACATAATGCATATCCAATACCTTCTTCAACCATAAGTGCTGCATTATAAAGCAAATTATAGGTTGCGACAATGTTTAAATTATCTATACTTTGTCCAAACCATCCTGTTAATTCATTACTAACAGTAGATTGTCGTGAAATGAATAATGGTTTCTCTATTAAATCCACTGAGCTAATAACTTGTTTATCCGATAAAGGACTATCTTTACACATTAATACACCCCAAGTGTCTTTAGCTGGCAATTGTGCATATTCATATTTTTGTTTATCAGTTGGCTCTATAACGACACCAAAATCTAATAATCCACTATCTAATTTACTCTTAATGTCATCAGCATTTCCGCTGTACAAATGAAATCGAATATTTGGATAGTCTTTTATTAATACTTTTAATGTTTTCGCAATAAGATGCATCGCTTCAGTTTCACCGGCACCAATGTAAACTTCCCCGCTTATCATTTCTTTTGAATCTTTTAAGTTCGCTTCCGTTTTATCTGCTAAATCAACAATCTCCTTCGCCTTTTTAAATAAGTATTTCCCCTCTTCTGTTAATGATATTTTCCTATTTCCTCTTATAAATAAATTTATTCCTAATTCCATTTCTAAATCTTTCAGTTGCCTTGATAATGTTGGCTGTGACAAATGTAATTGTTTTGCAGCTGCTGAAATACTTTCTTCATTTGCTACAGCAATAAAATAGCGTAACACTCGAATTTCCACGATAGTCTCCTTTTACATATAGCTAATAAGCATATGAATGTATTTAATATAGGTATTTGATATTGGAATCGTATCATTTTATGATTGTATTGAAAAGATTAGCGTTTTAGAGGGGAGTATAACAATGGATATGAAAGATTTTATAAATTTTTGTAAGGCCGGCAAGCCTATTTCAGGCGAGGATAAAGAATTACATGATCTACTAGTTCAATGTAGCTATGAAGCCCAGAAGATAACAATGAAATTAAATACATCTTATCATTCTAAAGAAGAGATTGTAGCGATATTTAGTGAATTAACAGGTAACAACATGGATCCATCTTTTATGTGTTTTCCACCGTTTCATACAGACTTCGGTAAAAATATTACAATTGGAAAAAATGTATTTTTTAACACTGGATGTTCCTTTCAAGATAGAGGCGGAATTCATATAGGAGACAATTGTATGATCGGTATGAATGTTACAATTGCCACACTTAATCACGGGCTAACTTTAGAAACAAGAAATACGACATACGCTTCCCCTGTTACAATTGGTGAAAATGTATGGATTGGTTCTAGCGCAACAATACTTCCTGGTGTTACAATTGGGAACAATTCAATTGTTGCTGCAGGTTCAGTTATTACAAAAGATGTACCTGCAAACACCGTCGTTGCAGGGGTGCCGGCAAAAGGTGTGAAAGTCATTCATAGCAATTAAAAATATTCTAGATTTTTGAAATGCAAACAAGCTACTTTGATTGAAATTTGCTTTACTGCTTATATATTTATTTTATCGCTCTTGTTAAGAATTTTATTTCTCCTTGTGAGAAGAGAATGTACCTATATATTTTGCTATACCGCAATAAAAAGACTTATAGAATGATTCTATAAGTCTTTTACTATATGGAATTAACCTATACCCATCGATTAACAAATTCAAAAACCAAAAGATTCGCGATGAATAAATTTCTAATAAATCACTATTCTCTCTAATCGTCAAAAAGTTCACAATAGTTGAGCAGTTCCTTTTACTGCCTCGTAGCCAAAATATATTCCAAACAGAATTAAAACAATGCCTGCTACTATAGAAATCCATTTCATTACTATATGATTAATAAATCTTCTACCAAAATGAATAGATGTAGCCATAAATATATCCCAAAGCATAATCCCAGCAAAAATGGCTGCACTATACCATAAAGCTTGTTCTTTTCCAATAGTATTCATGGCACTAGTTAGAACTGATCCATATATCCCTATCCAAAAAATAATATTTAATGGATTAGAAATTGCGATAGCAAACCCCGATAGAAAAGATTTTAAAGGATGTTCTTTTTCACCTGATGAAATATATTGAACTTGTTTAGTAGCTTCTTTCATACTTTCATAACCCAAATAAATCATCGTTACAAAACCAAAAATCCAAATGCAAAGTTGAGCAACTGGGGTTGTTAAATAAGTCGAAATACCAAAGTAAATTAAAAACATCATTACAACATCTGCTGACATTGCCCCGACTCCCACTAACCATGCACTCAAAAAACCATTTTTTATTCCTTTATTTATTTGAGCAACATTAATCGGACCGACTGGTGCAGACAATGAAATCCCTAATAATATATAACTGAATATCATGCTAATCATTTTTCTTCAACCCCGTAATAGGACATCTCATTACACTTTCTTCATTTGTTTCTGGTAACATATATTGTTTCCATTCAAAGGTTTCTTTTATTCCGTAATCCCCTATATCTGGATGCATTGGAATATCATTATATGCTAACAAACGTTTTCTAATCACTTTCCGCACTTGTTTCCCTTGTTTTGTATCACCTGTAATATCATCCAGAGTACCTCGAGGTTGTAACGTAATTTCAAGGCCGGTTCCTGTATATCTACTTTTTCTCTCAGAATATATTGGAGCCCTACAAACGACAAATATAGGTTCACCACCAAAACAAAATTCCCATTTAGCATTATAAGGATCTATTGGTATTTCTGCATTCCATGGCTCCGGATCATTTCTCATTAAAAATTGTAATACATTCCAAAATTGTTTTTTGTATTCTTCAGCCAGTAATTGTTTATTAGATGGTTTAAAAAATATTACTAAAGTAGTTCTCTTTGCAATTTGTTGATATGTTTTAATATATTCATAAATCCCATCTCTTAGTTTGAACAATCCATTTTCATCATAAGCCGATTCGGAAAATATATATCTAGACCAACCATGTTTCTCAGAATCCACTGCAAAATAACACGGAAATGGTTTAGATTGATCTAAAATGCTATCGTGAAAATTATTGAAAGATACAGTTTTCCACTCATCTAAAATCCCTTTATTTTGTTCTTCAATTATTCTCTTTTGATCGTATAAATACATTTTTGTAGTTGGCATTATTAAAATCCCTCCTAATATATTTATGATTTTTTCTCATATAGTAAAATATCATTCTCAACAATATTTAAAATTTCATTTATACTTTTTGTAGGTATTTCAATTGTTATCTCAGGTATACCGGGAGATAACAAAAATTTATTATAGTTATAAATTTTTCGATCTATAATAAGTGTGATTTCATTTGAATAGCCAAATGGAGATACGCATCCTGGAACACAAGAAGTTTTTTCTATTAACTCCTCGGCTGAACAAATAGAAATCCTTTTTCCAACCAACTCTTTCATAAGTTTTGAATCTAATTTTTCTCCTTCAACAGTTACAAATATGTAATAGTTATTTGATTTATCTTTTAAAAATAAACTTTTACTGGGTACACCTTCTAATTTAAACCTTTCTCTAATTTTTCTATCTGTTTCATAATCTAATATTGGCTCATGTGTATATTGTTTATACGATATAGCCGCTTCTTCTAACAGTTCTACTACTTGTTTATACATATTTATCCTCCCTTTGATTTCATTACACAATTTGAAAAGATAGCCTTTTCTATTGCTGTTCCCGCTCCCTATTCTTTTTCACAATATATTCAATTATAGTTTAAAACACAATTTAAATTGTAATAAAATACATATTTGTAATAAAAATGGAATTAAAATATAAAACCTATATTAATCATTAATTTCATAATAGTCAATCATTTAGACACAAATCATAATTATCTATTTTTGTATACTTAATTCTATTTGTTATTAATTCATACATATTGTTTCTTTTGAAAAAGGACTTGTATATGTGTTCTATTTTTCATCTTCCAAAAATGTTTTGTTTTATCCTTCGGAAATGCGTCAACATTAATACGCTTTAAGATATTAATTCATACGACAAAAGTACATTATTATGTAAATTAAGGAAATACATTTAAATATTTTTCAACAAAAATCAGAATTTACTTATTATTAACTCCGGAATCTATAACTACTTACCTTTGTATGTTGCAATATTTTAAAAATGTAAAAGTCACTATAAATAAGAAATATCAAATAAATATAATAGATTTATAGTAAAATGAAAAAATTTAAATACATCATTACTTTTCTTGTAACAGCACATAAAAATCCCGAATCATGGGAAGTAAATTGCTCATGATTCGGGATTTTTTAAGACTATATTTTAATAACAATTAAATCACATACAAGTCCTTATATACCTCTATAGTAGAACTCTTTTCATCTATTATTTCTTAAATTCAATTTGCATCATTTTATTAAACTGTGTACCAATATCAATCACACCTAAAGAATTAGTACTGACAGCCAATATATGTTTGCCACCCATTACTCCACCAGCAAAAGTAGTAAATCCAGGGATTCCTCCTGTATGCCCCCAAACTGATACACCGTTTGGAAGTTTAGTTTCATAGATCCCAAGACCATATCCATGACCAATGTCTTCTCTTTCTGTAGGAACTGTTGTCAACATTTCTTTTAGCTGAGTTTCCTTTAGTAACTTGCCACCAAGTAAAGATGAAAAGAACTTATTTAAATCGTCCGCATCTGAAATCATATCTCCCGCTGAATTAGCTAAACTCGGATTATAATACGTCATGTCTTTCAATTCACTTGTTTCGTCAATTTTCATATACCCTCGAGCATGATTCTTTCCTGGGATGACGGGTGAATTACCTGGTAAAAACGTATTTGATAGTTCCAAAGGCTCAATAATGCGCTTTTCGATTTCTTCTGCATAACTATTACCAGTTATTTTTTCAATTATCATTCCTAGTATTACGTATCCTGTGTTTGAATACGACCAACCTTTACCTGGCGAAAAATCTGGAGGTAGAGCAAGTCCTATCTTTACTATTTCTTCTGCTGCATACGTTTTCTTCGAATTCATTATGTCAGCGTCTTTTGATTTTAAGTATTCAGCTATACCACTCGTATGATTCAAAAGTTGACGTATCGTAATTTGATTGCCATCATACCCATTTCCTTGAATGAGACCTGGTAGCCACTTTTCAATTGGATCGTCAAGTTGCACACGATTTTCTCCTACTAATTGAAGAACAGTCGTAGCAGTAAAAGTCTTGGTCACACTACCAATTCGAAAACGATAATCCGATTTCATCGATTTCTTTGTACTTAAATCCGCCACGCCAGCAGTGTAGCTACTAGTTTTTCCGTTGTTAAAAGCCTTAGCTAATATACCTGGTGTGCCAAGCTGTACCGTTTCCTGCATTACTTGTTTCCAGCCATTCCGATTCTTTTGATCATGTGCTTGTGACGAACTAGAAATATTTTGAGTAGACTCTGCTTTTACAGTAAAACCTGGTGTAAATAGAGTAGTACCCGCTATTAACACTGCCAAACTTCCTAACTTTATTGAAGTACATTTTTTCATAAGGTTCTCTCCTCTTTTAAAATCGTATTGATTCAAGTTATACCTTAATCCTAAATGATAAAACTTTCTTTTTTCTTATCCATTCCTTACGAAATACTTACTTTCAAAATTTGACGACCAGATGTGAAAAGTAATGTATGAAAATAAAAAAGAACGTGTTTTCAATTTATGAAAACACGTTCTCTTACATAATTAAAACCCTATATCAACTTGTCATTTCATTCACTTTTACCATCCTGCACTAGCGTTCATGCCATTTCCGATAATAGTAAGTAGTAATGGCCACAGTACTGGCGCTAACGTAAGAAATAGATTTAGCAGTATAAGTATTCTATATCTTCCAGGGATATTATAATTTTTTCGATTAACAAATACTACAAAAACTAATAATATTATGGTCGCTAAAAATAAAAGTAACACTAACAACCAATACCAAACCATTAAACTGAGACTCCATGGCTGTAATAGCTCGTGTACAATACCAAAGGTGATTCCCAATACGGCAAAACTAAAGGTAGTAACTGTTGCTTTAATAAACAATTTACTTAACTTTATATCGTATGTATACTTACAATATAAATCTATTAACGTGTATAAAGATAAAAATGCCATTAATACACCTACCCAAGACAATAACCAGTCTCCGTCCTCTTTGAATAATAAGAACAACAACCAACACATACCTACTGCAGAAAAAACAAAGGAAATAAGTATGCTTTTCAATACCGATTTCATTACATTTTCACACCCTTAAAAAACTTAAAAATTAATTATAATTTATAAAAATTAAGTATAGGTTAACATGTAATGAAGTATAAGTAAATAAAGTTAATTTACAGTTAATACCATCTTCTTATTTAAAGGCAGTTTTATATATGAAAATGATTCATGATAATCAAATTTCTCTACAAAAAGTAAAGGTGGATATTTACGTATCCACCTTCCCATCTCCCTCTACCCACTTCATTATTTTTTCCACATCTAACTCCGTATACGTCTTTTCACCATAACGAACAGACTCATATAACGAAGTAATATTTCTCGTTCTACTAATTCTGCTTAACCATTGTTGCATCGTTTCATAGGATCTTCTCTGTTCGTGAAATGGTAAAGTTCTTTCCCACTCAACTAACGTTTTCCTTATCGTGTCTTTAGGTAACGGCTGTTCAAACTGATGCATCACTTTCTTGTTCTTTTCGGTTCTATCCGTTCTTTCTTTTGTTATCGATTGTTTATCCTGTCCTATTTCTGATTTCTTTGCCTTTTTCCTCATTAATTTATAAAAAGCATATAGAATGACCACTGCAATAAATACATAAAAAACGACACTAACCCATGAATTTGAAAGAACAGAAAACACATCAGTCCATGAATTTTTTCGTACAAAAAGTGGAATTTTCCTATCTATTTTTGTTCTTGTATCTACAACTCCTGTTTCTTCATCTATAATTCTTTCAGGTTCATCAAACTGTTCGTCTAAACTAGTAAAATCATAATTTCTTTCCGATATTGTCTCCGTCTTACTAGAAAAAAGCCCTTTTACCATGTCTTGTACATGCACAACACCTTGTGATAACGTTATCGCACTAACCGTAAAGAAAAGTATCATGAAAACTTTAACACTCCAAATCTTCCCTTTCATATGTCGCTCTTTATTAGCCATGACATAAACCCCTTCTTATTCTTTTATTACAACCCATTTATTCGTTCTACTATATTTCTTTGGTGAAGTACCAAGAATTAAAGGAACCGCATCCAGTTCTTTACGACGAAAGCCTGCTGTGTAAAAATAAGTAGAAGATACAGGCGTATCTTGGTCCGATATTGCGGCAAGTACTTTTAATACATTTTGCAAATGTTTCCGGTTATGACCGTTCTTTATATGCAATAATCCATTATCTTTTACGCTATTGATCCATACTTCAAATGAGCAGTTTTGTATGAGCAATTGTTTACATATGCCTGCCGTTAATTCAATTAGTTCCTCTGTATCATTTCGCAAAGAAATGCCACTTTTATTTTGCAAGTTGAGATATATCGCATATTTGTCTGATTGTGTTCGCTCGTACTTTTTCGCAGTTATCGTCCCTGTTTTCGCTGTTGCACTCCAGTGTATAGAACGAAAATCTTCATTTTCATACGATTTCACTCCCATTACTTTCGTTTCATCATATAAGGGTGATGACATAGCTTTTCGAAATCCTCGTGACCATTCTTGCAATTCAGGAACTTGCATTTTCGGAACAGCTGGTAAAACTAAATAGGACGGCGTTTCAACTTGTTTATATGTTATATGGTTCGTTATGAATCCAAAGGGATCCATAATGACAATTTCAACTTCTTCCCATTTCGCAATTCCTCTTTTTACAGCTACAGCTTGCAAATCAAATGAAACTGACTCTCTTCCTTTTAAATGTAAATTCATATAATAATTTGAACCTGTATTCGTATTTTTGTTTATTTCATCATGATTCCAAGTTAACTTATTTTCACATTTAAATCGAAATACGATATTGAAAATAGGGAATAACGACTTGTTTGAAATTTTCATTTTGCACACATTCGCTTCACCTATAAAAATATTTGAATTCCCTTGACTGTATTCCCATTCAACACGAGATACTGTACGTATGTACACATGCATCGCACCTATTAAAATTACATATAAAAATACGAGAGATAAAAACAGTAGATTACTTGAAAATACACATAAAATAACGGCTACAACTGACATAACTCCAATTACGAAAGGCTCCGCTAACGGTGTATACACAAGTTGTTGATTCATTGTACATTCTCCACTGGCACATTAATTGTATGAAGAATTTCTTTCATGATTTGTTCTTTCGTCGTTTTCATCTCCCCCTCAATCGTTAACGTTAAACGATGAGCGCAAACGGCTGCAGCAAGCGTCTTAATATCATCTGGCGTACAATACTCTCTTTCATTTAATATTGCCCTTGCTTGAATTGCTCTCATAAATGCCAAAGTACCCCGCGGACTTACACCAATTTCAATTAACTCATGTTTACGCGTTGCCTCAATGATTTCAAGAAGATAATCTTGCACATCATTCCCTACTAGCACTTCTCTTGCTCGTTTTTGCACTATAATAATTTCTTCAGTTGAAATTATTGAATGTAACGTTTCTAACGGATCATTCATTTGAAAACGATTCATCATTTCCTTTTCAGCTTCTCTCGTAGGATAACCTTGGCGTATTGTGAGTAAAAATCTGTCTAACTGAGCATCAGGTAAAGGAAATGTACCGGCCGACTCAAGAGGATTTTGCGTTGCAATTACTAAAAAAGGTTCTGGTAATGAATGTGTCTGTTTCGCAATTGTAACAGTACGTTCTTCCATCACTTCCAGTAACGAAGATTGCGTTCTCGGTACAGCTCGATTAATTTCATCCACTACTACTATATTTGCAAAAATAGGCCCTAACCTCGTTTTAAATTCCGATTCCTTCACATCAAAATATTCGAGACCAATAACATCGCCCGGCAAAGTATCCGCTGTAAATTGGATCCTTTGAAATTTAGCGTCTACACTTTTAGCCAAACTTTTTGCTAATGTTGTTTTTCCCGTCCCAGGTACATCTTCTAATAAAATATGTCCCCTTGCTATAAGAGCTATAGCTGCAAGTTCAATCGCTTCATCTTTTCCTATAATAACCTTCGAAATATTGTTCGTAATTTTCTTTAATGTACTCATATAGTAACCTACCACCTTTAAATTTTCTAAAAATTAAGAATATATTTTTAGAAAATTATAACATATGACACGAAGTTGAAACAGAGCAACAAGCAAACTTATATTTTTACTTTACTCCACGTAAAAAAAGCACCTATTGTCGTCTGTTGACAATGAAGTGCTTAACTCTCTTGATTTTCATATTGGGCATTTGACACCTTGTATAAATACATTATCTTTCCTCTCTGCACAAATGAATATAATGACCAAAATTAGGAAACACATCCCAGTTATTTTCAGGATCATCATGATTCTCTCGTTCCTCAACTAACCCTCTATTCACATCCACCTTTTCCATTACTGTATAACCATTTTCGTGGAAATTGAAAATCATGCTAGTTTTTTCTTTTTTATTCGTATCATTATATTCCCAATACATAGCTGTTCTTAAGAAAATTCTATTATCATTTATAACTTCAAAATCATAATTTAAATACTTACGAACTAATTCATCATAAAACCCAACTGAAACCCAATCTTTTGTAATATTAATAACATACTTAATCCTTTCACCTTCAATTAACAAGGCCGTATATGGTTCGTTATTTTGATGACACAAATATGCTTTACACTCATCAATCATATTCCAAGGTTTCTTTCTAATATCTGACCACTCGTCACAATAATAAATTTTCATAGTTAATAGTCCCTACCTCCTACCTTATAAACCTCTTAAAAATATGCCTCTTTTCTATTTTTTTCATCATATTCTATAAAATAAATACTGTAAGTCAACACTTATAGACTTACCATGATCGTTAATAGTCTCAATTGATATTCACTTCATTTCTTATCTGTGTCACCCCAAATATCAACATCACATTCATTTAAAATCACTTTCATTTCGTCCTTCTCAAATACTACTAAATAATTATACGGTAAGGCTAGCACTTCAATAATTTCAGGTTTCATTTTTAATAATTCATGGGCATATATGATTTCCAATTCTCCTGATACTTCTTCATTGTTAGGACCTATATACCAACCTGAATCACCTTCATCACAACCAATAGATCTTTGTAAATACACCTCTTCTTGTTGCAACACATTTTTCGCTATCACAATCTTATCGTTAAATTTTATTAATTGTCTCTCTATTTAACTAGTAACGCTTTATATAATCGTTCAGAACGTTTCTCGATTTTATTATTTGCATTTACCATAAATTCAAAAATTTTGCTTTGAACAATTTGTTCGTTATAGAACTTCCTCTACATCAACACTCTCTATCTTCACTTCATACATATTTGGGATATTTACTTCTTTCGGTACCCATGCATAATAATTTTGATCATTCTCTAAAACGAATTGAACTAACTTTGTTTCTGATCCATTCCAGAAATTTTTAAGATTATCAATGTAGTCCTCTAAATCTTCTTTATAGTCCAATTGTAATATATAATCTCTTACCGTCAGGGCAAACACAATTAAACTTCCTAATAGGTTTTTTTGCTCATTTTCTTCTTCATACTCTTGTGGTAAGAACCACACTTGACCTATTCCTATCGTTTTTTTGTATTTTTCATAAAAACTACTATCATCCATATTCTCATAGTCATGTATTAATTCATTGACCAATGAATGCCATTTTGGCGGAATAATATTTTCCAATGCAGGATTATGTTCAATTCCTTCTACTATTTCTTCATTTTCTTCTGTCTCATCTTCATAGTGATATTCACTTAGGTCTATATGCTTAAATTTCATTTCATTTTTATAATGTGCCAAATCATAAGGATAGTGATTATTATCTTTTAAACTTATATCATCCAGTTCCAAAATTTTTGCAAGCGCTGCCGTTTCAAAACTCCAATATCCTACATATCCAGGTTCTTTATGCGCATTTTCCCATTCATAATCATAATGGCCTCTAAACCATTCTTTCTCCATGTACGTTTGTAATCTTTTAGACGCTTCTTTTTTATCTGTTTGTGCAAGTTCTATAATCTCTCTCGTTTTTGCATATGGATTTTCTTTATAATATCTGTTCGTCATGTTTGTGTATCCAATATCACTAGCGCATAAGAGGAAATCAATTACTGCGTCATTCATATTTTCCTTCTCAACTAGCTTAGCTAAACTTACAAGATTCTTTTTCTCCGTCTCTAATAAAATTCCTAGAGATATCATCCAAATTAGATTTAAATATCCAACTTCTCTTTCCCCTATATGCCCCAAATCAATAAGAGCGTTGTCAAAATCTCCTTCTATTGTATGGATAGCTTCTCCTAGGGAATATTTTGCGTTAATATCCTCTAACTCATAATTAAAATTTAATAGATACCTTCCTTCTATAAGACTTTTATTATCTTTAGCCTTTCTTTGAATACCATTCCTTTCATCTTCTTCAAAACTTTTAATCTCCTCTCTATTTTCCTCAATAAACTCTTTATTATATTCTATTCCTTCTCTACATTTTTCTTCTATACATAAAGGATCTCTCATACTATTCAATTCCTCCTAGTGCCTTAAATTATGGCCATTCTCCAATTATGTCTCCCTTTGCATCTATTCTAAATGTTTTCACATTTCCACTACTATCAACCTTTGATAACACTCTCTCAACTTCCTGATCTTGTAATGCTTTCGTAATCTTTGATGCTAATTTTGCATCTCCATCAACAGCCTTCAATATCCTACTTTTTCGGGTCTTCGCACCATTCAACCAATCATTTGACATTTGTCGTCCATCTTTAGTTTTTCCTAATTGTGAACTACCAAACTTTGCTTCATCAATAACATATTTAATATTTGAATTTTGATTTGCATTTTCGTATAATCCATCAATTCCTTTTACTATTTTATCATTTATACCTGTTGGTGCACTTTTTCCGACTGGTTTTAAATCAAATCCAGCTTCTTTTAAACTTTGATTATTCAATAAATTGTCACTAGATTTTATTTCACCATAATTACCTTTTTGCTTATTGGTAGCTGTTTTTGCATCAAAATTATCTACAGTTTTATTTTTGTTACTGCTAGGTTTACCGTTACCACCATCTTTAGACTTCGCAAACTTATAATAAGCTTCTATCAATTCACCTTGTGGTATTTTGGTTATGATAGTTCCACCAACACTAGAGAATGCATAGGAAGCCTCTTTCTTAAATGATTGTAACATTTCAAGCGTAGGCTTCAATTCTTTTGCTAGTTTTACTGCATTAGCAAATGTACTTACTCCACTTGATGCTTTTGCTCCTTTTGCGATATGGCCTATTGAAGATTTAGCTAAACTCTGCTATATCTATATAAATAAATAATAAAAATAATATGTTGATGAAGTTGCTAAAAATCAATTAGATATTATGGAAGGTTATACAAAATCCCAAAATGTGGATATTCGAATAAAAAACTCCAGTCATGATTCATAAAATCACTGGAGTTTTCATCTTAATACATACTATAGTTTTTATCATTCATCCGATTACAAAAGCCGTTTCCTAATCGAACGAGCTTCTACCCTCTTTTCAATAAGACTACGTTCTCGAACTATGATTATTTGATAAAAATATTTCTTCTTATTTCAATCAATTAAATCCATATAATATAAATCATTTTCTGATATTTTTGCAAGAAAATCTTCTAGTGAATCGGCAATTTTAAATTCATCATAATAAATCCCATTATTTTCCTCTGTTGTTAATTTAATTGAAATTAAAACTGTTTCATTACCTTCAAAAAAGATTATTTCTTCTTCAAGATCATCATAAACTTCAATGTCTGGAAAAAATTCATAATCATTTTGCTTTAATCGAAAATCTCTAATAGAATAAGGGTCCATAATACGATTAATATTGTACTTAGAACCTTTGATAAAGCCATACCCAACATTTAAGAAGAAATCTTTTAGTTCTTTTGGAAATTTCAAACCTAATACCTCTTCCACTTCTTCTATCTCTTCTAATGCTACTGGATAAAAGCTATTATGTTTATTTGATACTAGATAATCATACTTCATATTATTTACCTCCATTAAAAAGTTTATTTCCTGGTGAACCCGAACCATGAATACCACCTTGATGCTCATTAGGAAATTTAGCAGGATGGATATTCCACCACTCATGTTCCCCACGATAAGAGTTTTCAATTATATGATGAGCATCATAAGGTTCTCCTTTTTTTCTTAAGATTTTTCCTGTTTTCTCTGAAATCACATCTTCTGTATAAGTTGGCCATTTTTGACCAGTTTGTTTTTCCCATTCATCAATTAATGAATTCTTAATTTTATTAAACTCTCGTCTATATCTCTTTGTTTCTGAAGACGTCATCTTTTTATATTCTGTATTTCTTAATGCACTTTTTAATTCTTCCATTTGGTTTTTTGGTATTTTTCTATTTGTCTGTGTTTCAATATCTCGTACATATTTTCTAATTAGTTCTCCATCAATCTTACTTCCAGCCCCACTGACGCCCTTACCAACATCACCCTTACCCTTACCACCATCTTTAGACTTCGCAAACTTATAAAAAGCTTCTATCAATTCGCCTTGAGGTATTTTGGTTACAATAGTTCCACCAACACTAGAGAATGCATAGGAAGCATTTCTCTTAAATGATTGTAACATTTCAAGGGTAGGCTTCAATTCTTTTGCTAGTTTTACTGCATTAGCAAATGTACTTACTCCACTTGATGCTTGTGCTCCTTTTGTGATATGGCCTATTGAAGATTTAGCTAAACCCTTCAATTAATTTCTATATACAGATGTAAGCAGAGGGTGATAACAATATGTTGATGAATTTACTAACATTCAATTAGATATTATGATTATTTAGATAAAAAAAACAGTGATAATTCCTAATTAGTTCTGCATCAATCTTACTTCTAGCTCACTAGATCCCTTACCAACATTACCCTTATAGATACTTTAACACAAACTAAAAAATCCACAGTGTAAAAAGTTGAACACTGTGGATTCTTACATTTATTTTCCTTGATAATGCACCATATCATAAGGGTAGTATAAAGTATTTTTTAAACTTGAATCATCTAATTTTAAAATCTTTACGATTGCTCCGCTTTCATAACTCCAATAACCATTGTAGATATCATTTTTATTTTCATGTGAGTCATACCAGCCTGTATCACTATGCCCCTTATACCATTTCCCCTCTAAATATTCTTTCAATTCCTTTACTGATTCTTCTTTATTCTTTGCATTGATCACATGATAAATTGATTTATATGGGTCTGCAAAGATAAATTCTGTGGTATTCCCTTCCCAATTTTCACCTTTATAATTAAATAAAAAATCAATCAAATAATCATTCAATTTCTCTTTTTCTACCAACTTTTCTAATTCAATTATATAATCTTTTGAAACATCTAGCATTATCCCAATAGAAAGAACCCACAATAAATCTATATATCTATATTTACCACTCCATCCCTTTTTCATCGCCTCAATTATTTCGGGGTAAAAATCTCTTAGTACTTCCATAGGTCTTCCCATTGAATATAAACAATTAAATTTATCAATACAAATTGATTCAATATATCCATAAGCTCTTTTAATACTACCTAAATCATTTGGTCTTTCATTTTTTACTTTTATTGCTAATTCTTTATATTTTTCTATTCTATTATTCTGTCTATTTAAATAATCCTCGAAATAATCTTCATTTTTTAAAATATCTCTCATTTTATTCTCCTTACTCAATTATTTTCTTCCCAGAAGAATCCAAAATGCTTTTAACCACATTACCATCCTTATCAACATTAATTAGTATATTTTGTACATTTTCAGGATTCAAAAGCATTTCTTCTCGAATTTTATCTGCCATTTCTTCTCCAACAGTTGATTCCAAACGTCTAGAACCATCTATCCATGTTTCGCTCATTTGCTTTCCATCTTTTGTATTTGAAAGTTGCGCAGTATTATACTTAGCCTCCGCTATTACATACTTAGGTGGCGGAGCTGAATTTTCATATACACCGTCTATTCCCTTAACAATTTTTTGATCTAATGTTAATACACGATCATCACTAATTCTAGTATATGTTTGACTTTCAAAAAAGTCATCCATCTTCATTTCACCATAATTCCCTTTACGCTTCGTTGTTTTTAAAGCTACTTCGCCACTTTCTACTGATTCTATTACCGTACGTTGTTGTGCTCTAGCTGCTTCTAATGTTTGGGCTACTTTTCCAGATTCCTTAGCTATTTCACTAGTTTTACCCGTACCCTTAGCAACCCCCGCACTCCCAGACGTTGCTTTCTTCACATCTCCAACCTTTTTTAAATCATGAAGTTTATCAACTATTTTTACACCTTTCCCATATGGAGTCATCATCCCAACTGCTAGGAGTTTTTCACCATAGGTAGCTTCTGGGTCAAAGAGTGTGAAAAGATCACCAAAGAGAAAATCGAATCCAAACTTCGCCAAACCGATTAAAAAAGGATCGAGTTCTGGCCTTCTACCACCGACTGGCTGGCCAAAAATGTTATGCTCCATTTCATAATCATCGGTTTCAACTTGGAAATCCTCACCTATATTCCCTTTTATTGTACCATTTTTAATTCCTTCAAGGTATTTTTGTGTCGCTTGTATCTCTTCTTTTGTAAATCTATTATTGATAGATTGATTTTCGCTGCTTATTCCTTCAATGTCGTTATACACATTGTGCTCTAAATCTACACTTTTTCCAATACCATTGTCAGATTTCCGTATTTTCTCTTCTATAATTATTTGAATTTGCTTTGCCCATTCCATATTTAACTTTTCACTATGAAACGTTCCACTCACAGGACTAAATCCTTTCCCGCTTTGCACTTCAGCGAGTCCGGCTGTGATGCTAGCGGCTAATTGGAGGGCGGTGCTGTAGTTGTTGCTGGATGAATGATTGAATTCATATAGACGCTCTAGTTTTTCTTCTAGTTTTTTTCTCATTGCAATTAAGACTGCAATAATTGCGTCTACTCCAGGCATTGGTGTAAGTACTTCTATTGCTTCTATACTTGCAATGGATTGATTGATTTCTTGTATTTGTTGTCTTATTTCATGTTCGATAACATCTGTTGAAGCAACTTTTGCTTGAAAATCGTTTGGAAATGCTTCATTTTGGCGAATTAATTCTTCACATAAGCATATGATTCCTTGTGCTAATGGCCGAAATGTTTGGACAAGGTAGGCTTTTGCACTACTGTATGTTTGTCCTTGTAATACTGTGTCTATCGCAAAGGCATCAATAGATTGAATGGCTTGTTCCATACTTTGAATCGTAGCATTACATATAGCGTTCATACTTTGAGTTTGACTTTGTACTTCTCCCAAATACATGTTTAAACTCATGTATTGGCCTCCCTTTGTAGTTGCTGCTGTTCATAGGAAAGGTTGTTTTCTTTCTCACTGAGATGCCGTTTTTCTTTAAGCAACGTCTCTTTTTCGTTTTCTAATTCGAATGTAAGTTTTCTTTCATACTGCCCGATCTCTTGCCGCATATTCGTAAAAAAGTGAAATGCTTCTTTGTCACCATACCAAGTTTCTAGTATTCGGTTAAATAAACGATTATTTCTATTTTTCCATTCATGAAAACTAGCCTCAGCTCGTTCTTGATTTTGCAGCGCCATTCGGTTTTCATTTTGTTCTTCAAATATAATTCGTAATTTTTGATTACATTGACTGATTTTCGTTTCAATTTCTTGACTCATCTTTTCTCCCTACCTTTTCCCCTTTACGTAGGCTGTTACATTATTGAAAAGTCTTTTGAAGTCCGGTATCCATTTTCTCAAATTCATTTGCTACGGAATGGATATTATCAATCGTTTGTTGAAAAGCAGCGCAAAATTGTGTCGTGATCTGTAAATTTTGTTGATTTGCTTCTTGTGCTTTAGAGTTCACAGATAGTGTCGTACGCGTTGCCTTATTTATAGAGCGACTAGTAGCACTTTGCATTCGATCTGAAGCATTTCTCATTTTCGTTGCAAGTTGCGTTGCCCTATGCAAATTACTTTGAAATTCTCCCATCACTTACTCCCCTCTACCTTATATTTTCAAGAAAATTATACCATGGAAAAATATTCTAATAAACGAAATGTTCGAATTTAACATACAATTCACCACTATTACTGAACATAATTTCAACATAATTGTGTCAAAAGTAGGTTCTACTTATACAAAAAAGATGACCTCAGCTATACGCTAAAGTCATCTTTTCTGCCTTATTATTTCACTAACTCTCCATTATAAGCTTTTATATCTAATGGAGCAGTTAAAAACTGTGCTGCTTTACTAACGAAAGATGTGAAGTGTTCACTCGTATTATGACCCGCAACTGCCTCTTCATCTTTCCATACTTCTACCATCGTATATACATTTTCTTTTTCTGTATCTTTATAAAGGTCATACGAAATATTTCCACTTTCTTCTCTTGAACTATGAATAAGCGGACGAATTTCTTCTAAAAATGATTGTTGTTTTGCTGGATCTACTTGAAATATTGCGTGAATAATAATCATGGTGTTTCCCCTCTCATATCTCACTTATTTCTGTATTTATAAAATTACTTCCACTCAGCAACTTTTTCAACTGGAAGACGTACTGATTGGTAACCACTGTCAGCAGCTTTTCCGATTGAAATTAACATAACTGGTACGTGACGTTCTTTATCTAATCCGAATGCTTCTGCGATTTGGTCTTTTTCAAATCCACCAATTGGACAAGTATCGTAACCGTGAGCACGAGCTGCTAACATAAATTGCATTGCTACAAGACCACCGTCAATTAGTACTGTATCTTTCATTATTTCTGGTGTAACCATTGAGAAGTAACCAGAAAGTTTTTTCATTTGATCTTCTTTTACTTCTGCTGGCATTAAACCGCGCTCTACTGCTGTACCGTAAATTTCTTCTGCGTTATCAAAGTTGTTTAAGTCACCAAATACAGCAATCATCGCTGAAGATGTTTCTACTTGAGATTGATTAAATTTCGCAAGTGGAGCAAGTGTTGCTTTTGCTTCGTCACTTTCAATCACAAGGAATCTCCATGGCTGCATATTTACTGAAGATGGTGCAAGTGTTGCTTCTGTAAGAATTTCAGTCATTTCTTCTTTGCTAATTTTCACTGAAGGATCGTACTTACGAATTGAACGGCGGCCTGTTAAAATTTCGTTAAAGTTATTTGTTTTTACTGAGTTAGTCATAGTTGAAGTCTCCCTTTTTTATAATTCTTTTATATTTTCTTGAATGTGATTTAACATATTTAAAAGATTATCGCGTTCTTCCTCACTTAATCCTTTAAATGCAGATGCTGCAAAACGTTCTTTTTCCTCTTGAAACGCCTGAATTTTATTTCGTCCCTCTTCAGTTAGAGAAACTAACGTAATTCTGTTATCTTCTGGATTTTTACGTCTTACTATCATTTCATTTGCCTCAAGCTGCTTTAAATGCCTTGTTATCGCAGCATTATCAATATTCACTTCTTGTTGAAGTGCTTTTTGACTAATTTCACCTACTTCATATAACTGAAGTATAAGCTCTAATCGAGACTGGCTCATACCCGTACACCCTTCAAACTTCGAACTTACTTCTTTATTTAGAAAGTGTAATTTATATAAAATAATCGCTTCTTTTGAGCATGAACTTGTCATATTAACCCTCCTTTACATCCAAATCAAAATCGTTTGATGTATCAATAGTTGATATGTCAATTAATATAATCTATATCGATTTAGAATGCAAGCATTTTGTTTTCATTTATATTTTTTCCAAATTAAGGCGCTTTGTCGCGTTACAAATAATGTTAATTGCACTATAATAGTACTAATTTAAATGACTGGAGAGTGATTGTAATGCGGCAATACACAAATAGAAATGAGGAAATAAAAATGGAAAATGAAATGAGGATATTCACATATGACAACAATAAATATAGGGATTGTCGCGCATGTAGACGCTGGCAAGACGAGTTTGACTGAGCGTATTCTTTATGAAACGAATGTGATTAAAGAAATTGGCCGAGTTGATAGTGGAAGTACACAAACTGACTCAATGGAATTAGAAAGACAACGCGGCATTACGATTAAAGCATCTGTCGTTTCTTTCTTTATTGATGATGTAAAAGTAAATGTCATTGATACACCTGGACACGCTGATTTTATCGCTGAAGTGGAGCGATCATTCCGCGTTTTAGACGGTGCGATTTTAGTTATCTCTGCTGTTGAAGGTGTGCAAGCACAAACAAAAATTTTAATGCGCACATTACAGAAACTAAACATACCAACCATATTATTCGTAAATAAAATTGATCGTAGTGGCGCAAATACTGAAAAAGTTGTAAAGCAAATAAAAACGATTCTTTCAAATGAAGCATTCCCCTTCTACTCTGTGCAAAACGAAGGAACAAAGGAAGCTCGTATTATTGAATATAAATCATATGACGATTGTATTGAACGATTAGCACCTTATAATGAATCATTACTTGAGTCATATGTAAATAACGAAATCGTAACGGACACACTATTAAGAGAAGAACTAGAAAAACAAATACAGCAAGCAAATGTGTATCCAATCTTTTTCGGTTCAGCAATGACAGGTATAGGAGTAACGGAACTACTTGAAAAACTTCCAGCCCTAATTCCAGCCAATACATCGGTACAAGATGAAACATTATCCAGTATTGTTTTTAAAATTGAACGTGAACCTTCTGGGGAAAAGATTGCATATGTAAGAGTTTTTTCTGGTCATTTACACGTTAGAAAATATGTTCATATACAACGTAGTAAATCTCTAGCACATAAAGAAAAGATTAAGAAATTATGTGTATTTCATAACGGAGATGCTATTCAAACTGCTATCGTTCCAAGCGGAGAATTTTGCAAAGTGTGGGGGCTAAGTGATATTAAAATTGGTGATATTATTGGTGAACGAACGGATTATATAAAAGACATTCACTTTGCCGAACCACAAATGGAAGCTGCTATTGAAGCAGTACCAAAAGAACGAATTCATGATTTATACGCTGCACTTATGGAACTATGTGAAGAAGATCCGCTCATTAAAGTGTGGAAAGATGATATTCATCATGAACTATACATTCGCCTTTTCGGTGAAGTACAAAAAGAAGTGATTGAAACAACACTTTATGATAAATATAATTTGCAGGTTACTTTCTCAAATACGCGAGTTGTATGTATTGAGAAACCAATTGGCATAGGTAATAGCGTTGAAGTAATGGGCGAAAAAGCGAATCCATTTTACGCAACAATTGGTTTTAAAATTGAACGTGGTGAGCTTAACTCTGGCATAACATATAAGTTAGATGTTGAACTTGGATCATTGCCATTAGCATTTCATAAAGCAATTGAAGATACTGTATTTCAAACGTTAAAACAAGGTTTGTACGGATGGGAAGTTACGGACATTATCGTCACGTTAACACATACTGGTTATGCTAGTCCTGTTACAACAGCGAGTGACTTTAGAAACTTAACACCGCTCGTATTAATGGATGCTTTAAAGCAAGCTGAAACATATGTATATGAACCAGTAAACGAGTTTGAATTAACTGTACCGGAGCAAGCAATTAGTACCGCAATGTATAAACTTGCTGCCATTCCAGCAACTTTTAGAGAACCTATATTAAGTAATAACTCTTACCAGTTAACTGGATCTTTACCTGTTGCGAAAACAGAGAATTTTAAACGCATGCTCCATTCCTTTACAGAAGGAGAAAGTATCTTTACAACGAAACCATCTGGTTACACAAAACTGAAGGCTCTCTTCCCTACTCGTAAACGTGTTGATTATAATCCACTGAATCGTAAGGATTATTTGCTTCATGTGCTTAGGGCTTATTAAGTAAAAAAGAGGTGCAAATTGCACCTCTTTTTGCATGTATTGATAAGTTAGTTTGTCCTAACAACTTCTTTAAGCTTTTCTATTATTGTTGCTATTGCTTCGATTGAATTCTCGGTTTCATATTCTCCAACATTTAAAGAATGATTTGCGTTTTTAACAACATCGATTTTTAAATTTATTTTATACAACTGATCAATTTGATCTGCATCGTATTGGTGATCTTTATCCCCAATTACTAAAAGCCCTTCGTGTTGACTATGTAAGATGGAATCGAAAATGGAATCAAAAGTTAGTAAAGGTGTAAGTACTATCATTTTTGACTGTAAAAATTCTTCTCTCTTCATTACATCATTTGCAATCGGTATTGTTCCGAGTGACTTCCCTAAAAACATCGTATGATTGTATTGCTCACCTTTTAATACTTCCTTCATTACAGGATTAATATCATCCATCATTACTTTCGTTATTTCTTCCATTGATTTATTCATTACCTGTTCGTCATAAGAATAATGAATATGTACTACATCTATTTTATTTTCAAGCATAAGCATCGTTGCATAATAAAATAACGGCTTATCGTAATTGTATCCTGAACCTGAGAACATAAAGCAAACCGTACTAGAACCTTTTTCGATATGTGTGTAATGAATTACTTTGTCATTTATATGTATCTCTTTTTTAATCCCCTTCACCGTTTTCCCCTCCAAATACGTTTATTTTCGTAAAACAATATGTTCTGTATGGACTGTTATATCCTTTACTTTCTCTTTTATAAATGCAGGCTGTAAGTTATATGTATGCAGTTCTTCTACTGGCACCCATCTAAACAAATACGTTCTACCCTCTTCTTCCAAAATATATTGATCCGCTCCATTCGCAGGTAACTCATGTAGCTCTACTTCATAGTAGAAACTAATTTCATGAAACTTCCGCTCAGAAAGTGTAAAGAAATTTTCTACCGACCATATTAATTTCTTCACCTCAATAGGAACAGCTAACTCTTCAGCAAGCTCTCGTTTTAACGCATCTTCACTATTTTCTAACATTTTCACTCTTCCGCCTGGTACGTACCAAAAATCTTCACCGTCACCTTGCAGAATAAGTATTTTATTATCCTGTTTACAAATTGCTCCAACGCGGTAATTAAAACATGTTTCCTCAACTTTGAACGTAAGATCCACAACGATTGCCTCCTATATTTCATTTAAAAATCGCTATAAAACTATTATTTATCGTACAAATAAGATTACTAAATTTTCCTAGTTTGTTCAATGTTTTTTCAATTTTACGAATCTTTTCATCAGCAACAATACATATGCATATATTACAATAATAGTACACGCGAAAAACGCCTTGTTTCTTTAATAACAAAGCGTTTTTTCTTGATACTATATTTAAATTGTTATCTCCCCACTCTCCCACCACTCCATGAAAGTTTTTAAAGAAGGAGCAACCCAAGTTCTACTATCATTTTCATGATTCCATACATATATATCATCTCTTTGCACTATTCCATTCAAAATGGAATAACCAAACAAATCACCATTTCCACCATCAGCGAAAAACAATAAACAGTCAAAAGGCATATATAAATCCTTGAAATCAACTATATTTCTCATATTCATATTTTCAGTTTTAATTTTTGAAGCAGACCATATAAAGTCCCCGTATTCACCTTCTACACCGTTTGTTTCCTGTAATAATTGATATAAATCATTCGGTAACTCCACATGTAAACATTTTTGTATATCAGTAACTTCATCCTTCGTAGCTGGTTTTTTCAAACTTAAGTTTAGTGAGATACTGTGAATTGTGTTTTTCCACATAGCTTTTTATCCTTCCTTCCATCGCTTATGTTCAATCATGTATAGACAAAAAGGCTCTGCTCAATTTATTGATACCACTTTTCTAACAACCTCTTCTCCCTCTCGCCTGAAATACCTGCTTTTAATTCCCATTCATCCACACTCTTCATCCACTCAAACACGTCTGTAACTGTATGTTCTAACCTTCTAAAAGTAAGTCCTTCTTTAACAGCACTCTCAATACTAATAGAAAAACCACCTTTCCACGGCTTCGTCTCACCTTCTAATGAAAAAGTTTCTGGAAGCCATAGTGGCATCTCTGTCCAAGGCTGCACTTTATGTTCATTCATAAACGATTCATCTACCCAAACGAATGCAGCATCACTATTCGTAACCTTTTTACAAGTATTTAATAGCTCTTCCATCGTCAATTCATAACTTGGACCTGTTACATTGAATGTACCTGCTTTATTGTTTTCTGCCATGTTTAGTCCCCAGTTTGCCACGTCTTTTATATCAACTATCTGCACTGGACGGTCTTTTCTTCCTGGAACTAACACTTCTCCTCCCTTTGCTACACGCCCAATCCAGTATGGAAGCCGATCTGTATAATCAAACATCCCTGAAAGAAGTCCTGCTCTTACGTGTAAAACACGCCCTGGCCAATACTTCTCTGCTTCTTTTTCACACAATACTTTCAGCGCACCGTAATACTCATAAGGAGAAACTTCACCATTTTCCACAGCCTTTATTTGATCACCCGTTGGTTCAGGTTGTAATATATAATCTTCTTTTATATGATGCGGAATCCAATCTTTATATACGGAAAGACTTGAAATGAATATATAATGTTTTATATTATCCCGTAAGGCTTCTCCAACATTCCTAATGTGATGCGGAGAAAATCCACACGTATCTACGGCAACGTCCCATTCTCGATTTTCTAAACTTGAAACATCATCATTTCTGTCACCGATTAACTGCTCTACTTCTGGAAAAACTTCTTTATTCGTTCCGCGATTAAATAATGTAACTTCATGCCCTCTTTTTAAAGCCTCTTCTACAAAAGCTCTTCCTAAAAATCGTGTACCACCTAGAATTAACATCTTCATGGTTCTCCCCCATTCGTGATTGAAAATCCTTTCTTTTGTTAAACGATTTTTTGCTATGGAAAGTTACGGGGTTGGTCTAACTTTTTCTACAAGTTCAACATATGTAATTTCCATTTCATATATAATTAAAATATCGGATATTTGATTAATCACTTATACATGTAAGTAGGTGAACAATATTAATAGAAACATAGTTTACCATTCAACATTTTGTATTTATTGCCTCACATCTCTTGTATATATTATCTTACTGAACATAGAAAATGGTCGTAATTATTTAGGATTTACGATGGGCATTCCGCTTTTAGCTGCTATTTTATATCAAAAATTATATAAGAAACAAAAAATAGTTCATACATTTGAAATTTCACGTCCAAAAATAAGAACTTTAATTTTCTCCATTTTATTCCCAATAATTCTAGGGCTATGTCTACATTTCTATTTTTATATTTATAATATAAAATTCTTATTTAATCATTATAATGAATTGGGACTTCTCCTACTCATTGGCCTTACAATTGCTGCTTTATCTGCATTTTTAGAAGAAATCATATGGCGTGGAAATTTCCATTACCATTTACGAAAAAAATATTCATTAAAACAAACAGCAATCATTACTGCATCACTTTGGTCTTTATGGCATTTACCAGTATCAATCTTTTATAAAAACTATGAATTATGGTTTGTAGGAATATTAAGCTATCTCTCGTTATTATTTATTTTATCTATAATTTTGACGTATACGAGAGAGTATAGCCGTTCTGTGATAACACCTGCAATTTTACATGGCATGTTCAATGTATTTTATTTAACAGATGGAGTAGAAACAAAATGGGATATTAGCCTAATGGAATTAATTAAATTTATCTTGCTGGTAATTGTGTTTGGCATGATGTATCTAATACATCAAAAAGTTAAAAAATAGTTAAGAGTACCTAAACAAATTATAAAGTACTTCAACACCTTGCAATTATTCAATAATCGTATAGGTGTTGAAGTTTTCTAGCCTTAGTTGAACAACTTGGTTAATACAACACTTTTTTCTATCATGAAGAACAAAACAAGTTTAACTAAACCTTTCATTCTTATTCTTATAAAAATAACCATATTAATCGTTTAAATAAGGAAATATAGACTCTTTAATTAACTTCCATCTATCTCCCACATTCGCCATAATTTCAGAAGCGATCACCACCACCAATTCCTTCTCCGGAATACAACAAATCACATTCCCACCATCGCCCATTGCACAGTATGAAAAGATTCCATCTTTTTCTCGTAACCACCATAAGTAACCATATTGATTTTGGTCCATTTCTGTCGATTCTTTTATCCATGATTTTGATAGTATTTGTTTTCCATTATGAATACCTTCATTCAAATACAACTGTCCAAACTTAGCCATATCTTTAACTGTTAACGTTAGTCCCCAGCCCCCCGTCGAAATACCATTTGGATCATGAACCCATCCCTTTACATCTTTTCCGAATAAGTCATCGAATCCAAATGCTTTCATATTGTAGTTTGGAATTTCTCTCATGCCGAGTGGCTGAAATAAGTATTCATTCGCAAATTCACGAGCACTTTTTCCTGTTGCGCTCGTTATGATTGCTGATAGTACATGAGCTCCTGCAGATGAGTATTTAAAAGATCCGATTTCTCCGCCTTGTCCAATTCTATTTAACGTATATTCTATCCAATCCTTTTGTTTACATAATTCTTCTAGCGGTTCCTGCCAATCTGCATAAGGGTATGGAGCTGTCATAGTAAGTAGATGCCGCACTGTTATTTCAGATGAATTACAATTATATTCTGGGAAAAATTCTATTACTTTTTGATCAACACTTTTTAAATATCCTTTATCTACACATATCCCTATTAGCGCAGAAACAATCGTTTTTGTGACTGACGCTACATGAAACGCATTATTTGGAATGTAACCATTATAATAATTTTCAAAAACAACATTCTCTCTCTGCACTACTAACATACCATTAGTATTTTCATATTCTTCTTTTATAATCTGATCTAACTTTTCAGCAGTTTTCATTATTCATTCCCCTTTAACCCATGATTAAAAAGGTTCGATAGGTACATATATATCAACTATATGTTTATTTTCTGGGTGCTGCCTTGGGTCATTTTTATACATTTCAAAAGGATATGAATCTCTCGGTTTATATCCGCTATTGGGAAGCCACTCACCGTATAAGAAATCCCATGCTCCTTTATATTCATCTTGGAATATTTCAAAATGACCTACCGCATACTTTCCAGAAGGTATTACCATTATTCCAATATCGCTCGTTTCTACTGCGGATTCATCCGGAATTGTTATACATAAACTAGTTCTTAAATGGTTGTCCTCAGTAAATTCATGATGGTCGTGGTAAATGGTTAATACTTTCGTATTCTCAAATACATAATACTTTTCCTCCGCTGCGTAATGAAATAATTTCTCTATCATTTTTGGAAAAGCTATCGTTAACTCTTCATATGTACCGATATGTCTTATGTATGCGACGTTTATATTATCCACTGTTACAATTTCAACATTTCCTCGAACCTTCTTACACTCATTGTATTGAGAAGCTCTCCTTACGTCTTTGCAATTCTTGCTATTATCGTTTCGATATTGCGACGGACTTACTCCGTAATAATTTTTAAATGTACGGGAGAAAACTGCGGAATCTGTAAATCCGAAGTGATACGCAATATGTGTAATTGTCATATCCAAACGGTATGTAAGTAAATTTGTTGCTCTTTCTAATTTTAATCGGTTTACATACCGTGATAATGGCTCCTCTACTATCCCCTTAAAAATACGATGAAAATGAAACTTTGAAAATCCTGCTACATCCGCCAGCTCTTCAATTGAAAGTGAATCATCTATGTGTGATTCTATATAATCTTGTACTTTGTAAATGCGTCGTATGTATTCATTTCTACTTTGTTTACTCTCCATATTATTATCTCCTCACAACAAAAAGGCTAACGTTAAGCTAGCCTACTTTTATACATTTTTTAAAAATAATACTCTACTACCGCCGTTCCCATCATAATTTGTATGTACCGATACACCCTCTACCTCATCATCCCCAGCCTCAATTCGAAAACCGATTTCTTGATGAAACTGTATCGACTTTTTGTTAATTGGTGACGTAATTGCTTTTACAACTTTACGGTTATTTGCACGAGCGGCATCAAAGAAATAAGAATACAATGTCGATGCGATTCCTCTTCTTCTATACTTCGGATTTACACCGATAAAATGAACGTATGCTTCATCTTTATATGTTTGTGAAAAAAATCCACATAAAAAACCTAACGTCTCGCCATCTTCTTCAATGATAAAACTCGTTTCTTGAAAATGAACGAAGAACAGTTTTGGCAACATAGCAGACATATCTCTCCCGCCCCACCAATCATTTAAAACAGAATTAATCTTTACATAATCTTCCCCTTGGATGTTTCTAACTCGCATATGTTTCTCCCTCTCACTCACTTCATTTTTTCATATATTTTAATGACTGTTTCTACTAATAGGATGAATACCCATATCCCGCAAAATACAAGAACAGACTGGAATATCAATCCAATTATCATAACACCAACTGCACCTGTTATTGAAAAGGATATTCCACCAAGCCCTGGATCCTGTATAAATGCTCCAGCAGAAAAAGGGGTTATAATAGATACTATTAAATAAATAACACTCATTATTTTTAATATTTTTATAGAAAGATACGAAGTTTTTTCTTGCTCCACTTGTGATAATTCGATTTCCCCGCTCTCAATTCCTTTTTGAAGACAATCTTCACATAAAAATTCTTCCTTAATTTTTTTACCACCGTGCAGCGTACCTGTTATCTCTTTACACCTTGAACATTTTCGATTTATCATGTTGTTACCACTCCAATCTATTAAGATTATACTTATACCATTCTTTATTTACCTTAATATCTCTTTTATGTATTTTATAGAGAAAGGTCGTGTTTTATGATTTCAAAACTTACGTTTGGCTTGAAAAAATCTACAGCTCATTATGTATTAAGACCTAGTTGTTATGCGATTATTTTCCATTCATCTTCTTCAATGATTGCTGTTATCCAAAAAGGAGACCGTTACTTTTTACCTGGTGGTGGTATGGAAGGTAATGAAACAAAAGAAGAGTGTTTGCACCGTGAACTACTAGAGGAATTAGGATGGGCAATTGAAATTAATCAATATATCGGTAATGCGGCTCGATATTTTTATGCAGAAAAGGAAGATATATATTATTTAAATGACGGGTTCTTTTATATTGCGAACATGGTGCAGAAACAAACTGAAAACTGTGAGGATGATCATGTTCTAAGGTGGATGTCTCCTTTACTTGCTGTCGAACTTCTCCTTCACGATCATCAAAAATGGGCCGTTGAACAAACCCTTTTATTACGAAAACAAAAAGGATCTCCTTCTATATGAAAGAGATCCTTTTTACTGTTAACTTACTTTTTTCAAATTGAGAGCTGGCTTTTTCATTCCGCCTTTTTTTACAACATATAGACCCACAAAGATAATAAGTCCGCCAACGAGTTGCATCATATTAATTTGCTCCCCAATTGTTACTGCTGCAAAGATAACTGCGAATAATGGTACGAGATACATATAAACCATTACTTTTGTTGAACCTATTTGACTAATACCGACATACCACATTGCTAGTCCGAAGATGGTTGCAAAGATGATTGAATATGCTAGTGATCCCCAGCTTGGCGTATCTACTGGCCACGTTAAAGAATTTACGTTGAATAAACAGTATATAACAAGTGGTACTATCCCAATTAAAGTAGACCATGATGTGACTCTCATTGCGGAGTATTTTGTAATAAGAGGTTGCGCTAATATTGGATACCATCCCCACGCAATTGCTGCGACTAATCCAATTACATTTCCGAGCCACGCATATTCATAAGTAGCTCCTCCTGTATGTCCTGTTAATAAAACGAATGCTGCACCAATAAACGCTATTATTGAACCAATTTGTACTTTCATCGAAAAACGTTCTTGTTTGTGTAATACTGCTAATATCCCTGTAAATATAGGTGACATCGCAATTAATAATGAGGCGTTCGTTGCTGAAGTATATTTCACAGATAGCATAAACATCGTTTGATACATCGCCGTACCAACAATACCGACTGCTACTAATCGTAACCAATCTTTTCTTTCAATACGTAATGAACGTTCCATCATAAATGTAATAAGTAATAATACCGGAGATGCTACTAAAAATCGTAAACTATTAAATTGAATGGATGACATATATGCCACGCCATATTTTCCAATTGTATAATTTGCTCCCCATACTAATGCTACTGATACTAGGAGCCATTCCATTTGCCATCGTTTCATCCGAATCTCCCCTTCCATATTTAGCATAGTAAAATTGGCTGGATATAACACCGTCCAATTGGCTGTTTTTTTACCCAGCCAATTTGTTATACTTGATGTAGTTAAGAGATACGGAGGCGTTTGTATGGAATGGAAGCTAGATAACGACAGTAAAATCCCTATTTATCAGCAAGTTGTTGACTTTATTGAAAAGCGTATTACATACGGAGAACTTCCACCTGGTAGCTTCCTCCCTTCTGAACGGAAATTAGCTATGCAGTTAAATGTAAACCGAAGTACGGTAACGACTGCTTATAATGAACTACGTGCTATGGGGATTGTGGAAAGTACGACTGGTAAAGGGACACGTGTAAGTACACATATGTGGGGCGTTTCTCCAACATTAACGCCGAATTGGAGAAATTTCGTAGAAGGTGGCACTTTTTTACCAAACTTGCCGTTACTTCGCCATATTCGGGCGGAAGTACAACAAAATGAAAACATTATAGATTTTGCAAATGGAGAGCTCGGTTGTAACCTCTATCCTCACGATCAACTACAAACGATTTTACGAGAACAACCGTTAACGCATTCATTAAGTTACGATCATCCGCAAGGCTATCTTCCGCTAAGACAAGCGGTCGTAAAATATATGAAGGAATATTTAAAAGTTGAAGCGACTGAACAATCCATTATGATTACATCTGGCGCACAGCAAGCACTTCACCTTATCGTTCAATGTTTATTAAATCCCGGTGATGCAGTTGCTTTCGAAAGTCCTTCACACTGTTATTCCTTACCGTTATTCCAATCAGCAGGTATTCGTATTTTCCCGTTACCTGTCGATGAACACGGTATTAATCCAGATGATGTGCAAGAGTTATATAGAAAACATCGTATTAAAATGATCTTTTTAAATCCAAATTTCCAAAATCCTACAGGAACAATGCTGCATCCAAACCGTAGAAAAAAACTGTTATCACTTTGCGCAGATTTACGAATTGCGATTGTTGAGGATGATCCATCTAGTTTACTTACTCTAGACAAGAAACAACCTTGCCCTACTTTGAAATCGATTGATGAAAATGGAACTGTCATTTATGTACATTCCTTATCTAAAATGATTGCACCAGGCTTACGAGTTGGCTGGCTTGTCGCTCCGCAGTCTGTAGTAGAAAGGCTATCAGATGCAAGGCACCAAATGGAATTAGGTATGAGCATTTTCCCGCAGTGGCTTATGCAACAATTTTTTGAAACTGTACCATTTCAGTCTCATATCGTACAGTTACGAAAACAATTAGCAGAAAAAAGAGACGTTATCGTTCGCGCCTTAAATGAGCAACTTCACGATAAAATCTCTTTTTCAAACCCGAACGGCGGTATATACATATGGGGAAAATTAAAAGAACCGATAAACGAAAAACAACTTATTATGCAAAGTTTAAAACAAGAAATCACATTTATGCCTGGGAGTATTTTCGGCGCGAAAGATGGTTATATTCGTTTATCTTATGGAAAAGTGGATATTAATCAAATTGAGGAGGGTATTTCTCGTTTGCGTGAGGCTATTTTAGTTTGTGGAAAATAATTTTTAATAAAGCTTTCTCGTTTGACAAAAGAAAAATCTACCATTATCATCAACTCGAACCTATTTTTAGGAGTGATAAAAATGAACATTTACGTTGATGCAGATGCTTGTCCTGTAAAAGATGTAATTATTTTAGAAGCTACGAATGTTGAAATCCCTGTAACCCTCGTTACTAGTTTTTCTCATTATTCTAATGCTCAGCAGCCTAAAGGTGTGGAAACAATTTATGTTGATTCCGGAGCAGATGCTGCAGATTACCGAATTATGCAATTAGCTCAAAAAGAAGATTTAATAGTAACACAAGATTACGGTCTTGCTTCGCTCGCTTTAGCAAAAGGCTGTATCGTGCTACACCATAAAGGCTATAAGTATACGAATGATAACATTGAACAATTGTTACAAACACGGTATTTAAGTGCAATGGTTCGAAAAAGCGGTAAGCGTACAAAGGGACCAAAACCATTTACAGCAGAAGATAAAGAGAAATTTAGAGCGCTCTTTAAAAGTATGATTGCACTTTAAAAATGAACCGTCTATTTGCAAGGAAAACTTCGCAAAACAAAGAAGAGAATATCGAAATGAACATTCTCTTCTTGAGGTTTACCCTTTTAAAATGAAGGTAAATTATCTAAGTTATTTTCCTTTATTCCATCAGGTTCACTACGTATAATATCTCTACCATACTTATGAAATACGTCCACATGAGCTAACTTCCCTGATTTCGCTTCACTAAGTGCAGCCATATAATCTAACTCTCTTCCGCTACTTGTTTTAAACGCTATTAAATCCCCATCATCATTTTTACGAACGGCAACAATTTGTTCTGCTCCTGAATTGACTTCATGGTCTACTTCAAATTGAGCTTGCTCTTCTCCTTGATGTAAGTATTCATTATAAACTTTTTCAAAGTCTTTTTCGTCCATAACATTCACCTCCAACACATTTTATTAGTATGGTTGGGAGATGGTGGTTTTATGTAATTTGCTCTAAACTTTAGTATTTTCAAATGAAAACATAGTACCCCCACTATTTGATTGTAAAGTGTATTTTACATCGAACATCTTTGATATATCTTCAATATTTTTCAAACCAAGTCCCGTACCTTTACTGTTTATATCAAACCCAATCCCATTATCTCTAAAGGAAACAATATCTTCATCTATAATAATTTTGAGTTTTTTAGCTTTAGAATGTTTAAGGACATTTTGAAAAATATTATCAAATAACCTTTGCATCCATAACTCATTACTATTCCATATCAACTCTTTATCTTGTAGATTATATGCTAATTCAATTTTATGAATGCTATACAAATAGCTCCATTTTTTAATCATATTTTCTATT
This sequence comes from Bacillus sp. AR2-1, assembly GCF_008368755.1. Taxonomy (NCBI): domain Bacteria; kingdom Bacillati; phylum Bacillota; class Bacilli; order Caryophanales; family Bacillaceae; genus Bacillus; species Bacillus sp. AR2-1. Next base: position 98,192 of record NZ_QORY01000006.1, on the reverse strand, counting down.
AAATTATGTATATTAACTTCATCATTCACAATATAAGTATTCTCTAAGGTCTCTGTAGATTGAATATTAAATTCGTTAGTTAAATCACTTATATATTGTATCTGCTCATACATTGATTCAAGTACTGGTGCTTGTTCCTTGTACTCACCTTCTAAATAATATAATTGTAATCTGACTGCTGTTAAGGGTGTATTAATATCATGCCGTAATTTATTTAATAGTTCTTTTTTTATTTGTTCCTGTTGTTTTAGTTCTAATTCTCGATAAGTTGTTCTTTCTATAAGCAAATTTACTGATTTAATCAGCTCTCCCATTTCATCATCACTTTTAACATTTATTATATTAGGGATTTTTTTATCACTTGCTAAATCTCGAATCGTTTGATTTAATACATTAATTTTATTTAATACTGTGTTAATCGATTTTGAAAATACAAAAGCTAATATTAATAGTGATAATAAAAATATGATTAACATCGTAGGATATGCATAGGATTCGTGAAAAGGAATGTTCTTATTTTTAGTTTTAAAGACAACATTATAAATAACTGATGCAAAGATACTAATTGACAATAATAACAGTGGTACGCTAATAATAGCGGAGAGTAATAGTAACTGATATTTTTTCTTTAAGTTCATTTCTTCATATAGGTATTTAGTCTATACCCTTCTCCATATATGTTCTGAATAATATCACCCGTTTTATCATCAATTTTGGTCCTGATTTTCTTTATATGTACGTTCATGATATTTTGATTTCTATCTTCAAGTTGCCATAGGTAATCATAGAAGTGTTCTTTCGATAAAATTCTATCTCTATTTTCATATAAATAGAAGAATATTTTACGTTCGATTGCTGTAAAAGCAACTTCATTACGCAAATCATTAATGAAAACTCTTTTATATTCTGCATCTATAAATAAATGGTTAATTTGCGTGAATGTACCATATTGATTATCTAACATTTTCTGAATCCTTAACAACAACTCTCTAGGATCAAAAGGTTTTATCATGTATTCTTCTCCAATAGTCAAACCTTTTAGTTTACTATCCATATCATTCCTAGCTGATAGAAATATAATTGGAATATTTAATCCTAGATTTTTTATTTTCTTTGTAATTTGATAACCATCTTCGCCTGGTAACATAACATCCATTATGACTAAATCTATTTCATGAATTACATCAAGAACTTTCCTTCCCTCTTTTTCCCAACACACATTATACTTCTCGCGCTGTAAAATTTTTTGTAATAATTCTCCTATAATCAAATCGTCTTCAACAATTAATATGTTATATACTTTCATTATGTAGACCTTTCATCACTAAAATAACAATAGCTTAGTTCTTCATTACTTTATTCTTAATAAAGTCCATAGTAAATTTGTATATTTCATCAGGAGCGTATAAATAAATGCTATGTGTACCTTCAATTATTTTTACATCGGCTATTAATAACTTGCTAGCAAACTCCTTATAATCTTCGTTTTTTTGCTTTGTATAATTCGAATCTTTATATTGCCTAGCAATCGCATCTATAAATAACATTGGTGTTTCTTTTGGGATCGATAAGGAATTTGATTTTTTACTGTTATTGTAGCTTTGTAAAAGTTCTTGCTTCATATCATCATTAAAAGCCCTCTTATACGTAAGCGCTTTATAAATATCTTTTTCCTGTTCGTTTAAAAAGGATTGACGAATGACTTCGGGATTATAAGTAATAGAGGGAGCTAATCTCTGAAAACCAAATTTCGTTAAAATATTCATCCCTTTTATTTTTAATGAATCAAGCATACCTATTTTATTAGTTACGTACTGTTTAGGTAAACCAATATCTAACGCAATAATCCCTTTTACTTCACTTGGATATTTTTGTGCCCAATAAATAGCCTCTATTCCCGATAGAGAGTGTGGTACTAAAATGTAAGGTGGTTTATTTCCACTTCGAATAAGCGCTTCTCTCGTTTGTTCTAATATCGTATCAATATCTCTATCATCTTGAAAAACGTCACTGTATCCATAACCCGCTCTCTCAATTACAGAAATCTTGTTTTCTTTTGAAAATTTACTATATAAGCCTTTCAATTCATAAACAGGAGCGGCAATTCCAGATCCGGCCATAAATACAAATGTAACCGCCCCGCTCCCCTCATTATAAATATTCACTTTTTTATTATCGAAATTAACAAGTTCACCTTCATTCTTCATTAATTTCGATTCGATTTTTAATTGATAGTTATGATATATAAATACAGCGCCTGTTCCAAAGAAAATCATACTAATACACATTAAAAATATTATTTTCACTGACTTCAATAATTTTTTCATTTGACACCCCTTTCAACCTATATTGAAAGGGTACAATATAAAAATAAATTTCTAATAAATTTTTCAAAATTAATATCTATTCATTGTTTCTAAGGATGAATCACTTTTAATACCTACGTAAACCCTTCAAAGTCTCCAATATATCATCTGTAAAGGCTGTACTACCTTCTGTCTCTAAAACTCTGAAATAAAAACTTCTTAGGAAAGTTCTAATATTTTGTACTAAAATAGCATGCTGCGGATGTCGAATGTCTTCAACAGTTGCTATACTGTGTAACCAGTTGCTCCACTCTTCTTCAGTTAAAAGATTTTGGTTACGTAAAGACATAATCGGCTTTACTAATCGCTCATCTTCAAAGTGCACATACACGTAATCACTTAATCGAACCTTCTGACGAACAGCTGCAAGAATCGCATATGAAAACTCACGATTTTGTATAGTACGTGCTAAAGCATCAAGTGCATCAGCAGCGTGTGCTGTAGAATGTGCCCAACCTTTTCCTTCTACGTAACCTCTTACATCTTCTTCTAAATATACATATTCCAACACTTGTTCTGCCACACTGTACAATTGTTCTTCAGATAACAATGGTTCTCTTTCATGAACAGATAAAATAAGTGGTGGAATTAATACGGAGAATGCACGTTTAAATACAGAGTCTGTTCCCTTTTCACCAATTTTATAAAATAAATAATCAGGACTAATCGCTTGTAACATTAACCCTCGTAACTCTTTTTGTCTAAATACATCATTCGTAATCCATGTGTGAAGCGTACTATAAATTAAATCATCACGTAATTCAGCATCAGGTGAACCGATATAATCTAGCATCCACTGCGCATATGGATATGCATCTACATCTTCTGGTACAGCATAATTATTATTTTTAATTTGTAGTAGTTCTTCTTTTAGTTCTAGTACTTCATTCATTATATTTCCTGTCCCCTTTTTACTTTATTAACATATTTTCGCCTTATCCCCTGTAATTGCCTATCCTTATATGAACTTGATTCAATTATATAAAATTTATCCTGATAAATAAAAGGAAATACATTAGAACATCGCAGTCTCTCACTTTGTTTACATGCATTTCATGTCAGTTTAAGTTATAAAATACAGTATGTTTTTTCTTTTATATTCAAACGTAGTTACAATAAAAGGTTGCATCATTTTAGAACTTGTTTAATAAACTCTGTTTTAGCTTTTGTGTATGCTTCTCTATCTTGGTTATATCTTTTAGCTAAATCTTGTTTCAGATTTGAATAATCATAAACTAATTGTGGATTTTCTCGTAAGCGGTTACGAAATAAAAGTTGATGGTCCCATCGCTCAGTTCCTTTAACCATTAAATGCAGGTGTGCTACACGCCTATTATTCTTAACTTTCACAAAGAACCTTCTCCAAGGTCTTTCATCTAATTCTGGGCTTACATAATGCCAATTATATATGGCCAATGTAGCTGAAATATCTAGTACTCTTTCAAATGAGTCTATTTCAGCCATTAGATCAATGATAGGTTTTGCAGGTAAACCAGGTATGGATGTACTTCCTATATGTATTACTTTGCTTATACCTAGAGGAGCAAGCAGTTCATATAATTGCTGCTCTTCACATCGGCCTTTATCTTGCCAATCAGGATTTGCATTAACTATCTCTACTGACTCATTCGCCCATACAGGCCAATCGTTCAGATTATCTTTCTTATCCATCCAAAGCCTCCCATTTCACGATTTTAGATTCCTTTAAATACAATTACCGGATCATCAAAATTACTATTCCAAAATACAACATCCGCACACTCTTTCGGATTATGCTAGTTCGCTTGCCAATGTTGTTTTTCCTGAAGCTGTAATACCACTTACTCCAACTCTTATTGGATGTGTTAAATTTAATTTTAAAATATGATCTGCAATTTCTTTCATGCGTTGTATTCGGTTCATGATATTTCCTCCCACAGTTAGTTTACATAACATAATTACAAGTAACAATCCATGTCATTATTTGTCGGTAAGTCGATATATCGAAAAAATCGTTGATATATTATGATTAGCTTACTTTCCCTTAAACCCTCGATATAAAGCAGTCCGTAATTCTTGTTTGTATTCTTCAATTTCTGGCATATCGAGTTCTTCTGCTAGCCTGATAGCTAATTCAATATCATACGGTACACGTACGAGTTGAATGGAAAAGCTTGCGGCTTCTTTTTCATTGTATGTTCCTTCAAATATTAAATAGGAAGCTTGTGTAATTTCAAGTGGATTGCCTACACTACCTGCATTACATAACGTTTTACCTCTGAAATTTTGAACGAACGCTTGGTGAACATCACCGTAGCAAACGACATCGGGTTTTCTTTCCCCTTCTATATTCTCTGTGAGCTCACTATTTTCGAACATACTAATACGCTCTTCTCTTGAGGCATGTGGTTGAATTCTTTCATATAAACTTCTCGGTGAAGCGTGGAACATACGAATCAGTTTGCCGCTCATAAAAAATTCGATTGAAAATGGTAAGCTTCTTAAATAGTCATTTTGTTCTTCTGATAATTGTTTTTGATGCCATTTTAAGGCTTCAAATTCAGTCGGTTTTGTAATGAAATCATCCCAGTTTCCCATTACAACTCCATCACATTCTTTACGAATGATTTTAATCACTTCGCTAGAATGAGGGCCTTTTCCGACTAAATCTCCAAGACAAATGATGCGCTCAATTCCTCTTAATTTAATATCTTGCAGCACAGATTCTAAAGCTGGAATATTACCGTGAATATCTGAAATTACCGCTATTTTATCCATATGAATCCCTCCATTACTTATTGTTTATTATATCCTCATGTTGTGATTGATACCATTTTGGAATATAGGATGAAAAATTGTTATGATCTTCTAAAATTCCGTTCAATCTTTCCTTCATATCATCTACTAAATGTGGCGTGCTTCGGTTTGTCCATACGATATCAGCTGGGAATGTCATTGCTGCATATAATGAGTACAGCTGCCAAAAGTGAAGTGACGGTTCTCCTCCACAATAACCGTGAACTTGTCCAACCGCAAATGGTTTACTTATTCTTGTAGTAAAGATCGCTACGTTATAAAAATCATGTATTGGATCGCCAAAATCATATCCACCAAAATCTATAACGATAAACTCTTTATTATGAATCATACTATTTGCTGGATGGAAGTCATCGTGTAAAAATGTGATTGGGCGATTTTTCAATAATTGTTTATGCTCCCCTACAAAACTTAATACTGGCTTCAAATCAAGGAAGTCTATTTCATAGTTTGCTAACGCTTCTACGTATCTTTCGTATTTATTCCATCGAACCGTTTCCCATTTATTACTTGCACTTTCTCTTTCAATTGAGTGGATTCTCTTTAATACTTCTCCTGCTTTTCTTCCTGCATAATACTGTTCTTCCACCGATAGTTTCCCTAAACCTTCTTCACCATTTACACCTTGGATCCATTCAAATACTTGAATACATTTATTTAAATCCTCCAGCTTTATAAAATGAATGAACTTAGGCGTAGGAATATGTAATAACTCTAATTGTTTCATATACGTATATTCTTCTTGTTTACGTTCAAAATGAACAGCATCACATATTTTTACAAAATATGTCACTCTATTTTCTAATTCTATTTTATATTTCTCTTCATGTGAAAAACCTTTTGAAATAGCTGTACACTTTGTAATACGAGGCCATTCTAGTTTTCTCTCTATCTCTCTAAGTGTTTCTTCCACTATGTTCACCTCTATCAATATATGTACAAACTACTTAACACTTCATGCTCTCGTTTATTTTCCCCATTACACTCCACTGCAAATGGATATTCGCCATGATGATTCAAACGTTCTAGTACTAACCCTTCTCCTTTTGGTTCACAAAACTGCACATGAACATCTCCAAATGATACGCTTTGGCACTCTGCATTCCATTCTTCATTTTTAACGACCTGGCTTGCAGTTAGCCCCATTACTTCTTTCCATTTCCGTACTGTTTCTCGAACATTTTTCACTGCGTAATGAATCGTTTCAATTTGTTGTACTTTGTTTTTATGTTCAGTGATCGTCCCTATGTTACGTAAATCGTTTCTTCTTTCTTCATCCGTTTCATTCCATTGTATAAAGAATGGTAATTTCGGTCCGTTTTCCTCTTGCTTTACAAATAACATTTTCCATTCTAAAAGGCGGCCATCTTTTCTCATACGTTTCCCTTCAAATGGTCCTACCGTATGTAAACCTTGCTTACTAAACTTAACTGCTAGGTCTTCAATGGCATCTGCTCGAATTGCGATTTGTAGCATTCCTTCTCCGTCTTGTAATTTCACTACTGTTTCTTGTACTAATGGATTGTTTGCTTTCTTCGCTTTTTCTTCATGCTGAATTGCTAAAAATTCTATATAGGATAAATCAAAATAACATAAACTATTCCAAGTACCCCAGGCCGTATGCTCTCCGCCTAGTGCAGTATGAAATCCACGCTCCTGCATTTGTTTCGCCGCTTCCTCCGGTGTACCGTGTACTGCGTGTACGAGATGATCAAATCGTAACATGTCTTTCTCCCCTTTCTCTCCATCCTTTTATTGTATATTTTATTTTTCTTTCATTCAATTCAAAAAACTTTAAAACCCAGTTGATTTATACGATTAATATGTATTATAATGAAACAAATTTAATTATTGCTGATTGGAAAAACCAAAGGCACTTTTCTCATACGGGAAAAGTGTCTTTTTCATTTATTATTACAGGGGGATTATTTATGCAGAAATTAATTGTCTTTGCTATTATTGGATTTTTCGCTCAATTGATTGATGGGGCGCTTGGAATGGCGTACGGGGTAACATCTACCTCACTATTATTAATGTTTGGTATCGCACCGGCTGTAGCTTCCGCATCTGTTCATTTAGCTGAAGTCGTTACAACCGCCGCTTCTGGTGCATCTCACCTCAAATTTGGAAACGTTGATAAATATACCGTTTCCAGGCTTACATTGCCAGGAGCAATTGGCGCATTTATTGGAGCATGTTTTTTAAGTAATTTACCTGGCGATGTAATTAAACCGTACATTTCCGTATTTTTATTTACTTTAGGGGTTTATATTTTATTACGATTCCTCATTCAAAAACAAATTGTTACTTCAAATAAGCGTATGTCTGCTAAACAGCTTGTTCCGCTTGGCTTATTTGCTGGATTCGTTGATTCAACTGGTGGTGGTGGCTGGGGGCCAATTACGACACCTGTACTTTTGGCAAGAGGAAATGAAGCTAGAAAAGTTATCGGATCTGTAGACACGAGTGAGTTTCCTGTCTCACTCGCTGCAACAATCGGCTTTTTCATTTCTCTTGGCTGGGAACAAGTAAGCTGGGTTTGGGTATTTTCTCTTATGCTCGGTGGTATCGTTGCGGCACCGATCGCTGCATGGTTAGTGCGCATCGTTCCTTCTCATTTACTTGGCGTATTAGTTGGTGGCCTTATTATCTTTACAAACATTCGTACACTGCTTACTACATTTAAAGTTGATCCAACTATTATTTCACTTTCTTACGTGGCAGTTGGTCTTGTCGTTATTATTTCTATTTTCATTGCTGTTCACAATCATTCCAAGCGTTCTAACGCATCGACAGCTGGATATCCGAATGATCAAAAACAAATGCTACCATAACGATAAAAATACCGCCCGATATACTTCGAGCGGTATTTTTTATTGTTCTATTTTCCAATTAATCATCGTTTCTGTAGTGCCAATTCTCTTCATATGTAGTTTCTCTAATACACGAATCGAGCTAATATTTTCAAGAAGTGTCTCTGCAATAATCGTTTCTACCTCTTCTGTTTGAAAAGCCCAATTTATTAGCTCTCTTACAGCTTCTGTCGCATACCCTTTATTCCAATATTTCTCAATAAATCCGTAACCAATTTCTACTATATGTTCCTCATTTGGTTTCCCTTTAAACCCTATATCACCTAGAACGATGTCATCTTCTTTTCGAATGACATACCACGCGCCCCAAGGTAATACTTCCTTATCTTTTTTTACAGTTTCTACATGTCCTACAATATGTGGACCACTATCATATCCTTGCTTGCTCGCAACGTGCATCCTCTCTTCTGTACACGGTACTATATAGAGCCTTTCTGTTTCTAATTTCATGTTGATGTCCCCTTTTCAATTAAACAATACTTCAATTTTACCAGAAATAAATAGAATATTCATTCTATTTATCAGATTTATACTTATTCTTTGAAACGAATTTAAGGAATAATCCTCTTTTGATACTTATGTCGAATTATATTTTCTGAATTTTCTTTTAATTTTAGAGGGTTTTTCAATATTTTTTGCGAAACATTTGTATAACAATTTCTTTCTTTATTTTTTTACATAACAGTTGGTTCGGGTGGAGTTTTGCGAGCGTTTCCTATACAATAACCGATATTTTTTGACTTTTCCTAACAAAATATCTTGCAATATATTCAGAAAGTCATTACAATTGCCATATATTAAAAATCTTAGCAATATATCAAATCCTCATCAATCCGATGAGGTAGAGGTTGCGACTTTTATGAGTAAAACGGACGAGACACAGAGAATGTCACCGACTCCGTTTGAAAGGAAAAGTTGCCGAAGTTTATATTTCTTCTCTGGAATTATGAGCTGGGTCTGTCTCCGAAAGGAACAGAACTGTCACGTTTACAAAATTACCGTGTAAACGTGGGGTGCTATCTTAACGGAAGGGTATGATGGGGTGGTTATTTGTGAAACGTTCCGCCAAATTCCTTTGGCGGTTTTTTGTATTTTTCTCCCCCGTTCCTTCCTATCTTACAAGAAAAGGAGTGTTGAACATGAATAGCGCAACGAATCAAGCTACCTCTAAAACGCAAACTACACAAGGACAAGGTGAATTAAAACGCGGATTAAAATCTCGTCACCTTACGATGATTTCTCTCGGTGGTACAATCGGTACCGGACTATTTCTTGCCAGCGGTGGTGTCATCCATTCAGCTGGACCTGGTGGCGCATTAATTGCATACGCCGCAATCGGGATTATGGTTTACTTTTTAATGACAAGCTTAGCTGAACTCGCAGCTTACATGCCTGTTACTGGATCTTTTAGTACTTATGCAACAAAATTTGTTGATCCGTCCCTTGGCTTTGCACTTGGATGGAACTATTGGTATAACTGGGCCATTACAATTGCTGCTGAACTCGCTGCTGTAACATTAATTATGAAATTTTGGTTCCCAGATACCCCTTCTCTTATTTGGAGTGGATTATGTTTAGCTATTATTTTCCTTTTAAACTATTTATCTGTTAAAGGGTTTGGTGAATCTGAATATTGGTTCGCACTTATTAAAGTAGTTACTATTATTATCTTTTTAATTGTCGGCTTCATGATGATTTTCGGGATTATGGGCGGCGAATCTGTTGGCTTTAAAAACTTCACTGTTGCAGATGCGCCATTTAATGGCGGCATTATGGCAATTATCGGTGTATTTATGGCTGCTGGGTTCTCCTTCCAAGGAACTGAATTATTAGGAGTTGCTGCTGGTGAAACTGCTGATCCAGAGCGTAACATTCCGAAAGCAATTCGCTCGATCTTTTGGCGTATTCTTTTATTCTATATCCTTGCGATTCTCGTTATCGGTTTATTAATTCCTTATACAACTGAAAGCCTTGCCGCAAGTGATGTTACAGTAAGTCCATTTACACTTATTTTTGAAAAAGCAGGCGTTGCCTTTGCTGCTTCTGTTATGAACGCTGTTATTTTAACGGCAGTACTATCTGCTGGTAACTCTGGAATGTACGCATCAACTCGTATGCTTTGGGACTTAGCTCGCCAAGGTAAAGCACCGAAGTTTCTTGGTAAATTAGATAGCCGCGGTGTACCTGTTAACGCATTAATCGTAACGTCAATTGTTGGTAGTATCGCTTTCATTGCTTCCTTATTCGGTGACGGTGTTGTATACATTTGGTTATTAAACGCATCTGGAATGTCTGGCTTTATCGCATGGGTCGGAATCGCAATTAGTCATTACCGTTTCCGTAAAGCATATATCGCTCAAGGTAAAGATTTAAAAGACTTACCATATAGAGCAAAATGGTTCCCGTTCGGTCCAATCTTCGCATTTGCACTTTGTGTCATCGTAATTTTAGGACAAAACTACGGCGCATTCATGGGCGAAGCAATCGATTGGAACGGTGTACTCGTTTCTTACATCGGTTTACCACTCTTCTTAGTACTATGGTTAGGATATAAATTTACGAAGAAAACGAAAGTGATTCCACTTGATAAATGTGAATTGAAATAAAGTGAAACGAGCAAACAAATATGTTTGCTCGTTTTTTATTCCAATGCTTCTCCCTTCCCTATTCCTCCTGTTTTTGCAATAATAAAGGAAATATACATAAAGGTTGGGATACCATGAACATTCGCATTACTGATGAAGCAAAAGCAGCTATACATAGATTAGAACGTGAAGACAAAAAAATCATTCGCATTAGAGGAACAATGACAAACTCTTGCAGTATTTTCGTTGATGTTGATTTAATTTGGGATACATATGATGCAGATTATGTTGTATATGAAGATGCTGAGTTTATCGTACAAATGGATTCATTTACGAAAGACTACACTGGTGATACGGTGACACTTGATTATAAAACGACAGGTTTTAGTATTACGACTCCGAGTGAGACTTTAGTTTATGGGTTGTCGATTAAAAAATAAAAATTATTTTCAGCTGATCAATGAGGTGAAAAAATGGGTAATTATATTCCGTTAAAATTTTTATTTAATGAAGAATTAGCAGAAATAATGGCTGATTCTATTTGTAAACACGATCCTAATTTCTCTAAAAGAAACTTCGTATCTTCCGTAACATGTAAAGTTGAAAATTTAGAGTTAAAGCAACGTATAGAAGTAATAGCAGATGAATTACACGATGCATTACAAAAAGATTTTAATGCAGCAATACATATTTTACTGAAAACATTGGGGCCAGAAAACACAACAGAAGTAGGCACATTTACAAACGGATATATGTACATGCCTTTTGCAAAATACGTTGAAAAATATGGGCTTAACGATTTTGAAACCTCATGTAACGCCATGTATGAAATAACAAAAATGAATACTGCTGAATATGCCATTCGGCCTTTTCTCGAAACATACCATGAAGAGACACTACACATATTACAACAGTGGATTCATGACGAAAACAGCCACATTTAGAAGATTAGTTTCCGAAGGTACAAGGCCCAGACTTCCTTGGGCTAAAAAAATAGGAGCTCTGAAAGGTGACTTTAAGAACAATTTACAGCTTCTTGAACCATTAATGAATGATCCTTCTAAATATGTCCAAAAATCAGTAGCCAATCATATTAACGATATTACGAAAGAAGGTCAACTACTCCCACTGAGATAAAACGTTTCAGTGGGGCTTGAGTTTGAATGCTAGGTCTTTTCGTCTATCACTAGACAGGTTGACGCTCTAGCATTCATGCCACCTTACGGTAACATCCCAAGTAAGTTTTTGGTTGGTACTGGCAACGAACGAGTGTTTTCCCACTTGCACCACCCTTTCGAAAAAGAGCGATTCTTCCTTATGGAAGAAGCCACCACTCAGATGAATCTGGCGTGTGCTACAAGCCCCGACAAGTCGAATACACATGGATGGTTGACACACCCACTAAGCTATGCACGAGGCAACAGCCTTACGTTTTTGCACTTCTAATAGAATCGGCGTTTTCACTTTGAGGTTGTCATCCAATTCTACAACTCTTGATTTTTGCAATGTATTCAGCGCACCATTAATATCAGCATGGATACATGTTCCTGCTTTACTTTGGTACAGACCACGAGTGATTCGTTTGCCACTAAAGTGATAATGCGTCTTATCATCCTTAGTCCAAACTGGAATCGGATCTTTATCCAGAAAACTAGCTTTTGAAGTATAGCTTTCTTCTTGTTTTAAAAATCGGATCCCTTCTTTTACACATTTATTCTCAATTGCTGCAATCAGTTTATGAAACGGGATTTGAACAAATGTTTGATTATTCTTTTTCCCCATCTCAGATTTTTGTTTCCAACCAACGTTATAGCCTACGACAATCGTATCTATGCCAAATGCTTTCACTTTTTTAAACAACAAGCCTATCGTTTGTGAAATGTAACCATTTATTTGTCTTTCTCGTTTTGAAATTCCGTTTTCAATATTTTTCTGTTGCAGATTACATATCATTTTGTTGAAATATTGGTTTATGGATTTTAATTTTTTTCCATCAATTAAGAAGGTATCACCTGTATTTGTTATACAACTTACTAATCTATCTACACCTAAATCGCAACTCAAAGCGTTACTCGTAGTCGTGGATTGTTTCTTCATTTGAGAAACGTGCATTTCATATGTATAATGCACCTCAAAGAACCGACCTTTTTGCTTCGGTACAATCTCAATGTAGGAGATTTTTTTATGTCTTAAGTTTTTCGGCATACGTATTTTAATGGAACCGAATTTTTGCCTGAATGCAACACTCATCGGAATCATCCAAAACCCGTTATCATCCACTTTTGGAACTTGATAGATTTCAATGATTCGTTTGTCAGTGGAACGAGAATACTTCGGAAACTTAGGGCGACCTGTAAACTTCTCAGGATTTTTCTTCCACTGTTCCAAGGCTTTAAAAAAGCTCTTTACTTCTGCATACAAGGCTCTACGAATGGCTTGAACAGAGTTTGATTGAATGCCACAGTAATTCATATCGGCTTGCATGGCAGTGTCCACTTCTTTTACAGTAGCCATCTTGTTATTATTCAGGTAACTTTGTTTCATCGTATACAATCCAACATTTCGCAACGCTTTTGAACTATGTGACATGCGCTGAAGTAAACGAAATTCTTTTGCGGTAAGGCAAGCCCGTCCGATATTTTGTTTCTGCGTGAATCGTTGCATGGTTTCTCTTTTCTTTTGTTTACGTAATACTTTCACTGCTTTCTTTCTAGCCATTGTTTTCACCACCTTTCTTAGAGAGTTCATTGCTTTTGACAAATCAATATTTGGAACGAAACGCAACAAAATGTGAACATGTTCTTCATCGTAATTCCCTTTGGTTCAAGTAGCCGAATGATGATCATTATTCAATTTCGTTGTCTTACAATCTGTTCCCTCCTTATCTATGATAGATTATATCGTAAGATAAAAAGAAATAAATATTCGCCCCGGGAAATTTATTACAAACGAAACAAAAGAGTTCAGTCTACCTTCTGACAGCAATTCATCTCCACCTGAATTGTTGGGTTTCGCCCGTAACACAAATCAGATGGAGATGAATTGCCGAAAGGGAGAAAAAGTCCTTATACTTCAAAAATGAAGTATAAGGACTTTTTCTCTTTCAAACATTACCCTTGCCTTAAAATATTTCGAAACATTTCCGGCTTATTTCGTTCAAAGCTTTCTATAAGTTCTTTTCCAAATATCGTTATACTCTCTTCCCAAGGGTGGCCTAAATAGCCCCACTTAAAGTCTTTCTGAATAAAGAAGTAGTAATCTCCATTTGGAAATACAGGTATAATCCACTCATTAAATTCATTTCTTTCAAACTCTAAATGTGGATTCACCCAATAACACTCATGTTGCCAATCCAGTGCCATGATATATTCATTCGATGCTGTATTTTTTTTAAAAGCTTGTAACGCTTTACTTTCCAGATCGTTTATCGACTCCCCAAAGTAATGAGAAATATCATATGTTACAAAAGGACTTGGCACTTTAAATGATGGAAATATAGAATCACTTGGTGAAAACTTTAGCTTACTATCTATCCTGTCCCAAATTTGGTCGTACTCCTCGTCTGTATACTCCATCCAGTTTCCCATTAAACAACTACCTTCCCCCATAATTTCAAAGGATTTTCACTCGATTATCCCGAATATATAAATCACCATTCTCACAAGGAGCGAATGTATATGAATCTATTCGAACACGAAACGTAAAACCGTTCCACTTTAATAAGAGGTCCTCCTTTTTTTCTTTTCTCATCATAACATTTACTTACAAAATAGGAGGATACAATTATGAAACATGATCCATTATTTTTAACTTTATTAGAAAGTGCTAATACAAATTTTAGCGGTTGGGATTTCTCATTCATTTCAGAAACGGGTCGAATGAAGAGCCAGCCTTTATCGTGGTCGTACGGCAGCACTGCTTTCCAGCTTATGCAGCATGCAGAATCAATGCTCGATATGGGTACTGGCGGTGGAGAGTTTTTATCTATGTTACAACCGTTCCCGTCAACTATTTATGCTACTGAGGGCTATGCTCCAAACGTGCCAATCGCTCGAAAGAAATTAGAACCTTTAGGGGTTACAGTTATAGAGGTAACAGATGATACTGCTTTACCATTTCAAAATGGTCAGTTTGATTTAATCATAAATCAACATGAATCATATGCTGCTTCTGAAGTAAAAAGAATACTTTCTACAAATGGAACATTTCTTACCCAACAAGTTGGCGGCCTTGATTGTGCGGAACTTAATGAGCAGTTTAACGCACCGCTAAATAGCGAATTTACAAGTTGGTCGCTTGAAGCAGCATGCATTGAGTTAAAGAAAAATGGATTTACTATTTTAGAAGAAAAAGAAGAATTCCCTTTTCAACGCTTTTACGACATTGGCGCTATCGTCTATTATTTAAAAGCGATTCTGTGGCAAATTCCTGATTTTACTGTCGAAGGTTACTATGAGGAATTATATCGTATACATGAAATCATCTTACAAAAAGGTTATTTTGATGTGAAGCAACATCGTTTTATGATTAAAGCGATTCGCAGTTAATCATGGAGCATATGAAAAAGAGATGGATCTACCATCTCTTTTTTTATTTTCACTCAATATTTTCTATATTTAAACACTTCGTTTCACAGTAATAGCCTTTGCCACCAACATAAACTTTTTCTATTTTATTCTCGCTATCGGTTGCTAATTTAACTAATATTTCGGAAGGCGAGTGTAAAGTATAACCTTGTTCAAATACATAGACTTCTTTTTGTAAGTAGCGCTGTTCATAAAGGTGACAAGCTAATGCACCATTTGAAGTTCCAGTCGCTGCTTCTTCATTAATGTCGTATAGCGGAGCAAAGTTTCTGCATATAATTCGATTGTCATTAAAAGTATATAGATGCATCCCGACAACATTATAATACTTGCTGATTTCTTTAATTTTTTCAAAATTAGGTTGCATTGTATGTAATTGTGTTTCGCTTTTTATAGGAATTAAAATATCTTTTAAGCCCGTGGAGACAATTTGAATTGGGTATGTATTGTCTATATCTTTAATGTCAAAGCAGTCGATAAACTCATTTGGAGATATAACATCATAGAATATCGGTTCGTTTTGTTCCATGAATATGATGTCATCTTTTATGGTAATAGTAAGAACACCGCTGTTCGTTTCAATCGTATAGCGATTCTTGAAAAGTTTATTTACATGCATCAGTATCGCGAAAGAGCCAATTGTGGCATGACCACATAAATCAACTTCCTCTTTTGGTGTAAAATACTCAATTTTATAATCAGCAATTTCAGATTCTGATATAAATGCGGTTTCCGCATAGCCCAGTTGTTTGGCTATTGCCATTTTTTGAGTAGTGGTCAATGTATTCTCCATAAATACCACTCCTGCTTTATTTCCGCCTTTATGATCCTTGCTAAATGCACTTGCAACATAAACAGATATTTTCATAAGACACCTTCTTTCCTCACTTATAGTAAATTGTAGCATAGAACGTACTACATATATATATTGTTGGATAAATTAGCCATAAAGCAAGAGACAAACTATTTTTTAGCATCTGAACTCTCCAAAAATAGTTTGTCTACAGTCTGAGAGTTAGATCTACCATCTCTTTTTTCCCGTTTATTTAGCAAAAGTTTGTGGTAGCTTCTAGATCATTAAGTAAGTTCGCGTCTCGCAATCGCATCAGCTAATGTAATAAGTTGCTCGTGCGTTATCTTTCCTGTTACCTTCGCTTTAATAATTTTTTCCATTTCTTTTGTAATAATCATACCTTCTATTGCTAGATCCGCTTTAGCTGCCTCAAAAGCTTTATTCAGTTCTTTATCACTTTCAGAACAAGCTACAAAAAGGAGCATCGTACATATGATGTTGATGCCTAATGAAATATATTTCCGAAACATATCCTCACCTCGCATATATAATGAGAGCAATCAACATAAAAATGCTGATTGCTCTATAAAAGTATTATCTACTAGAATATAAGATTGAATGTTTTCATATTTTTCTATTGAGAAATAAGTTGTTTTTCATACCGTTTGTTCGCATCATCTTCTGACAAACATGCAGTTGTGTAGTTAATAATATTCCGATTATCATATGTGAATATATGCTCTAACTTATTTTCTTCTTTTAATATTATCGGTAAGTATTTTTGTAAATTGCTAACTACACCTCTATTATCATGATTCAATATCCAATCAATTTCTTTCCATTCTAATAATCCTTCCGCCGTACTTAATGGTGTATTCATTTGTACTCCATCTGGTAAATCAGCAAGGAATACATACATTCCCTCACCATCCCAAGACTCGTCTTTATCTTTAAAAATAACATTCCCCTTATACGTTACACTTGGAAGCTCTATTCCCGTTTCCTCAAGCGTTTCTCTAATAATCCCTTCGTATGGCGTCTCATTCTCTTCTATTTTTCCACCAACACCATTCCACATTCCCATATTCGGCTTTTTATTTCTATTTAATAAGAGTATTTCATTTCCTTTTCTAACGAAGCAAATTGTGTACTTATACATAGGTTCCTTTTCCCCTCATCTACATATTTAAATTGCATTTTGATTAGAACTTACTGAATTAAGTTTTTTATTATATAAACAATTGGTTTTTAATGAGGTATTTTGCTCATTTTTATTAAAAAACATTCTCCTTATAATTATATTTCACATATTATATTGTACAACTTTCGTTTCAGAAAGGAGTGTTCAAAATCGATAACATAAGTAGCGAGTTTTTAAAACAATATTACGATAGTCGAGTCTGGTTATATGATACACATTGGCTTGGTGTCCCCATTCTCAAACTTCCCACTGATCTTTTTTTGTATCAAGAAATTGTTTACGAATTAAAACCCGATTTAATTATTGAATGTGGTACTTGTTATGGTGGTAGTGCATTGTATTTAGCTTCTATATTAGATTTAATTGGAAAAGGTCATGTACTTACTATTGATATATTCCCTCAACCAAATCGTCCATCCCATGACCGAATTACGTATGTAACAGCTTCTTCTGTTTCTGTACAGGCCGTCCAAACCATTTTAAGTATGCGCAAACCTGATGATGTGATTTTAGTTATTTTAGATTCAGATCATAGTAAAGAGCATGTCGCAAAAGAACTTTTACTTTATAAATCTATCGTTACTACTGGTAGTTATATTATTGTAGAGGATACATCTATTAATGGAAATCCTGTTTCTCCCGATTGGGGGCCAGGTCCGATGGAAGCTGTAGAAGAGTTTTTAACTAAAAATAACAACTTTATAATCGATGAATCTAAACATAAGTTTTTCATTTCATTTAATCCAAAAGGTTTTTTAAAGAAGATAAAGTGAAACTTTAATAAGCGGAGTTTTGTTCATTCCCCGACTTATTATTAGTTGAACCAATCGGGCTTTTACGGGCAGTTGATCTCCCACCTAACTCCTTTGCACTGCTGAATTTTGAGGTGTGGGTCTTACTGCCCGTTAATGCGGGGTAAAGTGAAACTTTAATAAGTGGGGTTATACAAAACCCCACTTATTCTATAATCTTCATTTTTGAAAACGGATAATATACAAATTCCACTTTGCCTATTATGTTATCTTCTTCAATATATCCTAAGCCATTTCGACTATCTCTACTAAGTTCACGATTATCTCCCATTACAAATAACTTATTTGGCGGGATTTTTGTCTTTTGAAAGTTGTAAAACACTTGCGTATTATTGAATAAATCTTTATTTGTATACGGTTCTTCTTGCTTTTTATCATTCACATATACTAATCCATTCGTTATGTTAATTACGTCACCAGGAAGTCCTATTACTCGTTTTACATAATATTTCGACTCATCCTCTTCCTTTATAATGACAATTTCTCCGTGCTCTAGATTAGAAAAATGTACTGCTGCTTTATTTACAAATACGTAGTCTTCTTCATATAAAGTTGGTTGCATCGATTTCCCTTCCACTTTACATAAAGTAAAAGAATGATAGGCTACTACCAAAACAAACACGAAGAGTATGTATTTCCCCCAGCCTCTTTTAATCTCCTGCTTCATATCCATTCCCACCTTATTTAAACGCTTTTTAACTCAAAAAATAGATCACTGCACAATAAGTCTCCATGCAGTGATACTATTTTTACTGGGCCTTGTTCTGTTGTTCTACTGGGATTGGATTTCCACCCGTTCTTTTCGCTTTCAATTCAAAATACGCATCCAAAATCTCTTTACCAATCGCGGAATTAATTCCTGATTTGTCATCATTCACCCAAGGTACAACAACTGAAAAAGCAACTTCCGGATCTGCATCATATGGTGCATAACCGGCAAGAGTTAAATTATAACATTTTTTTCGGTTATAGTTTTCATCTCTTCCAATATCACTTTCTCCACCATATACAGTTTCAGCTGTTCCTGTTTTTCCCGCTGGTTTATACGGTAATCCTTTAAACGTTGCAGTACCTGTCCCGTCAGTTTCTTGAAAAACTCTTCTAAATCCTTCTTTTACATGATTAATATATGAAGTGTCCATATCCACTCGATTTAAAATAACTGGTTCAATAGACCGAACAACTTTTCCAACATCCTCTGGTTTATGTGGTTGCTCTCTCACTTCTTGTACAATTTGTGGTTTCATTCGGTAACCGCCGTTTGCAATTGTTGAAATATATTGAGCAAGTTGCAGCGGCGTATATGTATCGTACTGTCCAATCGCATAATCAAGTAAGAAACCCGGTATGTTATCAGTTCTCCCCATTTGACCAATCGATTCATTCGGTAAGTCAATTCCAGTCGGTACACCTAATCCGAACTGTCTAAAGTAGTAACGCATTTTATTAAATGTCTCTCGTTTAATGTCTAACGGATTGTTTGGTACATAATTTACACCTGCCATTTTTAAAGCAGTGTTAAACATGTAAACATTCGATGAAACTTGTAAAGCTCTTAAATCATCAATGTCACCAAAGTCTTTCCACGATTTCTTTGGCTTAGCACTTCCTTTAAAATACATTGGTGCATCAAAGAAATGCGTATACGGCTTAATTGTTTCAGTTTGATATCCGGCTAATAACGTAGCCCCTTTCACAGTTGACCCTAACTCATAAGAACTTGTCATCGTTCCTAAAGCAAAGTCTTCTATTTGCATACCGCCATCTTTATTTACAATTTTCTTTCCACCCATTGATAATATTTGCCCATTTTTCGGGTTCATCATTACAACGAACGCACGATCCATCATTGGCTCTGCCGAATGAAATGCTCGTAAATTCTTTTCAAGGCTTTCCTCTACTTTTTTCTGTAACTCCATATCCACTGTTAACATTAAATTATTTCCACTTTTTCCTTCAGTCACTTTTTCTGTCCGAATAATATTTCCCGCTTTATCCGTAATATTTCTAGACTGTTCTTTCGTTCCATGTAATGCATCTTCGTACTGTTTCTCGATATAACTCTTACCAATGCGATCATTTCGGTTATAATCACGCACTAAATAATAATCTAACTGTTCTCTCGGCAAACCCTCATTTTCAGTAGAAACGCTACCAAGGATAGAACGAAGTATTTTATCATTTGGGTATTCACGTTCCCAATCCACTGTCGTATCCACTCCTGGCAAAATTGCCAATCTTTCACTTACGATTGCATATTCATTTTGACTTACATCTTTTTTAACAATTTGCGGCGTCATTTTATATCCTGCATTCATCCTACTTTTAATTGCTAGTACTTCTAGATCCTCTTTTGATAGTTCGCTTAATTCTTCTGGCGTAATTCTTTCACGACGCAACTCTTCAACCTTTTTATCTAATTCTTTCCCCTCTATCTCTTGCTTCCTAAATGCACTCTCATCTTCTTTCGTTACTTTTTCTGCTGCTCGTTTTTCATTTAACTGCATCCAAAAATCTTTTTTATCTGTTTCCGTCAACTTATTTATATCTTCTGGCGACATTTCAATAAGCTGAGCTAAATTTCTTGCTACTTGTAAAACTTCTTTCGAATCTACTCCTTTCATTTTCGTATATGTAACGGTTCGTAGTGGTTTATTATTTACAATCACTTGACCTTGCCGATCAAACATTTTCCCTCTAGGAACAGGAGTGCTTACCGTTACATCTTCCTTTTTATTCACTTCATTTCTATACGTTTCTCCATCAATGATTTGTACTTTACCTAATTGAATTATAATAGCTGAAAATAAAAGAAAGACGATAAAAAATAGTACATTTAATCGAAATGGAATATGCGTCTTTTTCTTTTTCGATTGTTTCTTCTGCTCCTTTTTCTGTCTCATTTCGCTCCCTCGCTTCATTCTATTAACATTTCTACGCAAAATCATTATGTATCAAATTTATTTATATGATATATATAGAATTTTATATTAATTACTAAAGAAATAAAAGATTTAATTTTCAGTATTTTAATTTTATAACCTATTTATTACCATTCCCTTATTAAGGAATAACATGAATGTTATTCTAAAAGAAATAGTGTATACAATTGTTTTTTCATACCATTCATTTACATTTCTTTGTATACTAACAATAAAAGACACTACTAAGGAGAAAATGAAATGACAGATTCATTTACAATACATACTAATACGTCATATTGTTTAAACTTTATGATTTATATTCAAAATATTTATCTTAACCAAAAAGAGAAAAAGGAACATTTAAGATTTCCTTACATAGCAAGACAATTAAATTTCTCTTCTGACTTTGAAGCGAATTTCAAAGAATTATGGCATACACTTCGCAAGCAAATTACTGACGACAAATATGATTTCCACATTTTTTATGAGGAAATCCATATCTTTTATGGGAAGCTTTTTGACACTCAATTATGTAATGAGGACTCTTTTAAAGAATTAGTATGTAGTTTTAAAGTATGGTGGACTAGCATAGTAGGTCAGCTTTCATTAGAACGTTCTGTAAGTGAGTATACTGAGCAACTTTATAATGACTTAGTTTTATACGTAAAGCAAAACGAAATAGAAACTTTACAACAGCTACATATTAGTTTACTTTATGACGACTGTGTATTCGCTAAAGAAAACATTTCTTCCTATTTTGCTATTTTGCCAACCAAAACCTTTTTTATAGGTTATAGAGATGTGGTTGCTACATTATTGAAATGTTTTAAACAGTGATTACCCAAATAAAAAAACTGAGGTGAATACCTCAGTTTTTTCGATAAAGTGAAACTTTAATCAGTGGGGGTTTTCTTCATCCCCCACTGATTATTAGCCCTCACCAATCGGACTTTTATGGGCAGTTGATCCCCCACCTAACTTCTTTGCTTTCGCTGCATTTTGAGGTGGGGGTCTTACTGCCTATTAAAGCGGGATAACTTATTTCATTAAAGATACCCCTTCAACAAACTCTCCAATCTTATTTTGAAAAACAAAATCGAAGTTATATTCTTGCCCTGTTAACTCTTCATTTACTAAAATGGTCGTTGCCCCTATTTCCCTCTTTGCGATTTGCGGGAATGAAGCGACGGGTTGTACTTTTAATGAAGTTCCCATAACGATAAGCACATCTGTTTCATATAAACGTTTTATCGCATTTTGATATTGCGGCAATGTATCCCCGTATAAAACAACGTCTGGATTTAAAATGAAATTACACTTCTCGCAGCGAGGCAATTCATGATCAATCATATACTGCAAATCATAGCCCACTTTACACTTCGGACAATGTGCTGTTTGAAGTGTTCCATGTAAATCAATGACATGCTTACTACCGCCTAGTTGATGTAAACCGTCAATATTTTGCGTTAAAATCGTAATATCTTTCCCTTGTTCTTCTAATTCAGCTAAAAAGCGATGGCCACGATTTGGTTTATATTGATGAAACGTATTAATTTGAAATATTTCTTTATAATGCTTCCAAAATTCTTTCGGGCTTCTATTATAATATCCTCTTGATAAATACATCTCCACATTCGCATCAGCATACAATCCATTTGCTGAACGGAAATCGGGAATACCACTTTCCGTACTTGCTCCTGCACCTGTTAACACTGTAATTTTCTTCGCTTTTTCTAAAATTGAACGTACTTCTTCAAATTGTTGCACAAAAATCACCTCTATGTATTTTCCTATACTTATTATACCAGTTGTTTACAGGAGGTGTCGTACGATTCGATTTATTTAATGCGTCGTACCCCCAATTTCAACAATATCCACCTCAACTGTCGTCGTTACCTCAACTGCCAATTCTATCCCTTTACTAATCGTAGAAAGTGACATACTCGGTTGGTCTGGATAGTTACTCGCTTGTTCTGGTAAGAACGGAATATGAATAAATCCGCCTTTTATTTTCTTATCCTGTTTCTCTAGTTCATGCATGAGACCGTAGAATAAATGATTACAAACGAATGTACCTGCTGTTTGTGAAACAGAAGCTGGTATACCTTCTTTTTGCAGTCTTTTTACAATTGCTTTCATCGGAAGTGTAGACCAATAGGCAGCTGGTCCTTCTTCTACAACCGGTACATCTACCGGCTGATTCCCTTCATTGTCAGCAATTCTTGCATCATCAACGTTAATTGCGACACGCTCTATCGTAATATCTGGTCTGCCTCCAGCTTGTCCAATACATATAATCATTTCAGGGTTTAGTTCTTCTATATACTCTTTTAATACGCTGATTGATTTTTGGAATACAGTTGGTACTTGTTTACTAATAATCTTATATTCTCCCACTGTTTTTTCATGCAAACTTTTTGCGACTTCCCAAGCTGGATTAATGCTTTCTCCGCCGAACGGGTCGAACCCTGTTAGTAATACTGTTTTCATAGTTTTCCCTCCTAATTAGAAACGATATACAAGACCGTACATAATAAACATATTTATAATAAAGATTGAAAGAGCAATTGGTACTTGTGCTTTAATAACTGCATTTTTATCCTTTAGTTCTAAAAGCATCGCCGGAACGATATTAAAGTTTGCTGCCATTGGCGTTAGTAGCGTTCCGCAATATCCAGCAAACATACCAAGCGCTGCCATAATCGCTGGATTCCCACCGTGCATTTGAACAATTAAAGGTAAGCCAATTCCGCCAGTAATAACGGCAAATGCTGCGAATGCATTTCCCATTACGACTGTAAAGAGCATCATTCCTAAACAATATGCCATAACAGAAACGAACGGATATTCTGTCGGTAATACTTGTCCGACTAAATCAGAAACGACTTGTCCAACGCCAGACTTTGCGAAAATACCGCCAAGTGCTGCTAACATTTGTGGTAAAATAACAGCCCAGCCGACAGCTTGTAATAGTCTGCTTCCTTCTTGAACAGGCGTTGTTATTTTCGATTTCGTAATACGCATCGCCGCAATGAATGCAAGTAGTGCCCCAAGTGCTAATGCAACTAATGTGACTTTATCCGGATCAACAAGGGATACATTCCCCCATTTAATCTTCCCTAACGTTAACGTACCGATAATTGTAAAAATAGGAATTAATAGTGCAGGCATAAAAATTTTATTTTTTAATTTCTCCGCATGTTTCACACGTTCTTGTACTGGAACTTCTTTCTCCTCTGATTTTGTTACTTTATTTAATGAAGCTAACACGACCATAGTGAGCACGATACAGCCAACATAAAACGAAGGGATTACATTTCCGAATAAAAAGGTAACTGCAAATAGCGCCCAAAATGAGCTAGAACCAAATCGATTTGGATGTTGACGATCAAATGCAATACGAACGGCGATAAAAGCAACGATTATTCCTAATACGTAATAAATTGTATCCATTGTGATGATGTTCATTTTATATTGCCTCCTTCTCTTCTTTTTCTTTTGATGCCATCGTTTTCGCTATATATTTATCAAATCTTCTAAATCTGATCCAGCTTACGATAAGTGCTGATATTGCAGTTGGAATGCCCCAAAGCGCCATATCCCATACACCGACATGCATACCTACTGAATCGAAGAATCCTTTCATTAATAAAATAGCACCAGTCGCGATAAATATATCCTCTCCGAAAAACCATGCTGTATTTTCCGCAGCTGCTGCATTCGCTTTAATTTTTTCTCTTAACTTTTCAGGGAGCTTACCATATTTCCCTTGCGCAGCCCCTTCTGCCATCGGTGCAACGAGCGGTCTTACCGTTTGTGCATGACCACCAATGTTCAGCCCCAGTGCT
Source organism: Bacillus sp. AR2-1 (assembly GCF_008368755.1). NCBI lineage: Bacteria > Bacillati > Bacillota > Bacilli > Caryophanales > Bacillaceae > Bacillus > Bacillus sp. AR2-1. Next base: position 73,408 of record NZ_QORY01000006.1, on the reverse strand, counting down.
GCTGATGATTCTCTTATCGTAAAATATGACATTAATACTCTTCCAGTTGTTGCACCTTTTGATTTCGTTATAAGTGCTTCTGCTCTTTCTTTTAAACCGTAACGCTCTAAAATTCCGATTACCGGTAAAGTTAATATAATTGGCATAGACATATATCTATTTTCTATGAAAAACTTACCGAACAAGCTGATCACATCATAAAAGCTTAATCCCGAAACCATACCTGTAACAATACCTGCAACCATAACTACTAAAAGTGTATTCAATCTAAATAAAAAGCCCACCGCAACAAGTAGTATCCCGATTAATTTAATCATTTCTAGCACTTCCCCCTATTTTTTATTTCGGTGCACAAATAGAAATACCATTAAGTTCGAATGTTCTGTATATTTTTCCCGCAAATTGCACTGCTTTTTCTCCATCACCATGTAAACAAATTGTTTTCGCTTGAACTGCTACTTTCTCTCCGCTCACCGCGTTTACATACCCTTCTTTCACCATTTGAAGCACTTGCTTTATCGCTTCGTCTTCATTTTTTATGAGCGCATTTTCTTCTGTCCGGCTCGTTAATGTCCCATCTTGTTTATACGTACGATCAGCAAAAGCTTCTTGTACGAGAGTTACATTATATTTTTCCGCAGCCTGTATAAACGCCTCGCTATTTGCTAATCCGTAAAGTAATAGATTGGGATTACTATGACAAATTGCCTTCGCAATTGCATCTGCAATTACCGGATTAGTCGCCGCCATATTATATAGAGCACCGTGCGGTTTCACATGATGCATTTTCCCGCCTGCTGCTTTCACAAAAGCGTCTAATGCACCAATTTGATACAATACATAGTCGTATACTTCATTTGGTGAAACGTTCATATTTCTTCTTCCAAATCCAATTAAATCAGGAAAACCAGGATGTGCCCCTATTGCTACGTTATGCTGCAGTGCCTTTTCGACCGTTTTCCTCATTACAGTCGGATCACCCGCATGAAAACCACAAGCAACGTTTATAGAGGAAACGAACGGAAGAATTTCATCATCATTCCCCATTTTATAAGCTCCAAAACTTTCTCCTAAATCACAGTTTAAATCGATTGTCATCACGATGTTTCCCTCCCAATGTCAGCTTCGTAAAGCGATGAATTTCTTTAATAGATTCATATTTACTTCTTGTTCTATGTACAATTGTTCCGCTTCTTCAAGCGTAATTTTCTCAAATGAAACATAGTCCCCCGGTTTTAGCTGAGCAAGAAGAGGTAAATCTACTGAAATGATATTTCCCATTCTCGGATAGCCACCTGTCGTTTGCCTATCTGCCATTAATATAATCGGCTGTCCACCGTTTGGCACTTGAATCGTTCCGAATGTAACGGGACTCGATAAAATCTCTTTTTCTTCCACTCTATTTAAAACTTCTCCTTCAACTCTATAACCCATACGGTCAGCGTAATTAGATACTTTATACTCTTTCGTAAAAAATGCCTTTATACTTTTTTCTGTGAATTGATCATATTCAAAGTTAGTTATGACACGCAGCTTAGGATATTTCTTATACTTTGGCAGTACGCTTTTGCTAATTGCCCATTTCGTTTTGTTTCGCTCATCGTTTTGTAAGTTTTGAATGCAATGACTCGCCATTTCTGTGTGCGCACCAATTTGAAAATAATCTCCTTTTTTCAGCATCCTTCCTTCAATACCACCAATCACAGCACGTATGTAAGTACTTTTGCTTCCCATTATGCGATCAATCTGTATACCACCTGCAAAAGTCACATACGCTCTGCAACCGCTTTTCACTTTCCCAAAACAAAGCATACTACCTTCTTCCGCTAAAATGGGACGCCATAATGGAATACGCTTCCCATTCAGTAACGGCTCCATATTTGCTCCGCCAATCGCAAGTAAAGTCCTTTTCTTTATTAACAATTTAGGCCCCATAATTGTCATTTCGAGTCCCGCTTCATTCTCTTCATTACCGACTAACATATTGATCATCCGAAGTGCACTTTGATCCATGGCCCCGCCAACTGGTACACCGTATTGTTGATAATGAGCTCGCCCTAAATCTTGGACTGTTGTAAACATTCCTGCATGTAAAACTTCTACATCCATTCTTTAGCCCCCTCAAGTGATACGTACTCTTCCTTCGTTATTGGGATAAATCGTAAATACATACCGCTTTGAATATATGTTGGTGTTTCTTCTTCTGGATTAAATAAGGAGATTGGTGTTCGGCCAATAATATTCCATCCACCCGGTGTTTCAAGCGGATATATACCTGTTTGATTTCCGCCAATCCCTACTGAACCAGCAGGTATTTGTAACCGTGGTGTTTCTTTTCTAGGTGTTTCTAGTTCTTTTGATAGTCCTCCTAAATACGGGAACCCTGGTGTAAAACCTAACATATACACAAAATATGTTGTTTCACTATGTATGCGAATGACATCCTCCGCTCGTAATCCTCTATAATGTGCGACCTCTTCTAAATCAGGTCCATATTCTCCACCGTAGCAAACTGGTATAGAAATATGTTTCGCATCTTGATTCACTTCTTCTTTATACGAATTACACAGCTCTTTTATATATTGGCAGACGTAATTATATGGCCCTTCACTGCTCCCATTTTTCTTCCACACTTCGTATACATTGTAATAAACCGCTAAGGAAGTAAACGCCGGAACGCATTCTACCATTCCTGTAAACGGATGCCGCCTCAACGCTTGAAACAATCGCTGCACTTTTTCGTATGTCTCCATCCCAATTTCTTCACCAAATGTAACAATAATTGCTTGATCCCCTAACGCAGAAAATTTCATCCCACTCCCTCTTTCTATGCTAAAAAGCCGAGTTCTTTCGAAATTCGATGTGCTGTTTCTTTCACCTTCGCAATAAAATATGCAATGTTACTTTCGTTATACTCAATTGCTAATCCCGAAATACTAATACCTGCTACAACCGTTCCATCGCTTGCGAAAATGGGCGCTGCTATAGCCGCTGTATGATTTTCTAACTCAGAGTAGCTAATTGTATGTCCTTCCTTTTTCGCCACTTGTAACACTTCTAGCAATTGTTTCTTATCCACAATTGTTCCATCTGCAAACTGTTTTAAATCCGTTTCCTCTACGTATTTCCGTTTCTCTTCCTCAGAGAAATACGAAAGTAAAATCCTCGGACATGCGCCAGCATAAAGCGGTGCTCTTCTTCCAACAGCTGTATACACTCGTACAGGCTGAACACCTTCCATCTTTTCCACATAAATCGCGTCATTACCATCTTGAATAATTAAATTAACTGCCTGTCCTAAACTATTTCTAAGCTCTTTCATATATGGAATCGCAATATTTCTTACGGATAATCTTTGTGAAACAAGTTGACCGAACCGTAAAAAAACGACTCCTAGACGATACTTCCCCTTCTCATTTTTTTGTAAAAACTCCATTTCTTCTAACGAGCCAATTAAACGATAAACAGATGTTTTCGGCATACTCGTAAGCTGAACCATATCTGTTAAACTTAGCTCTTCATGCTCATAAAACAACTCTAAAATATCCATTGTCTTAACTGCCGTTTTATTTATACTCATTCTATCTCCCTCTTGTTCCGAATTTCGGAACTTAAATTCCGTTTTTCGAAACAAACATATAATTTAAAATTATAAAATATTCTTTCAATTCTATCAATATTTTTTTCAATCTCATGAACCGATATATTTGTCAGTAGTTTAAAAAACGTAAATAATTAAATGCATTTGTAAATTTTCACATCAAACTATTACATATCCAACATATAAGGAGTGTTTCTTTTGAAAAAGTTGCTAGTAATTCCTGCTATTATGTTATCTTTTTGTATAGGTTATAATGTGACATTTGCGACAAACGAGGATACGAAACTAAACTCTCAAATTGAACAACGTACCATAACTAACGAAGACGTTGCATTTTTCGGATCAACCACTTATAATTCCAACTATTTAAATGGAGATAATTTAAGCGTTCTTGTACAAAATACAGGTGATTCTCCTTTAGCGTTATACTTTCTATAACGCTAAAGGTGCTTGGATGATTGACGGAACTTTAAAACCTGGGGAACAAGCGATAAGTGAATTCGATATTCACTGGACTGATTGGCTTCCTGACGGTGAATATAAAATTATTTTTAGAAATAGAGACGGTTCACTTTCAAAAGTACATACTGACACAAAACTATTAGAATAAAAGTTACAATAAAAAGTACAGAAGTTTAGATTTGAAATGAAATTTGATCACCTTTCATTCATAACACTAATATAAAAAAAAATATAAAGAGCATGTATTGATCAATACATGCTCTTCTCCTATTTATTCAAAATATTCTTTTTTTAACATGATTGATTGTTCCTTCGTACAACTTAACAAGTCTATTAGTTACATATTACTTCTTTTTCAAAATCGTTCTTTTAGCTTTTTTAATAATTCTACTAGTTGATTTTATGTCAGTATCCTTTGCCCATTCTTTACACAGGTTCATTACCCAATCCGGTTTAGTTTTACTTGCATCATTTAACCAGTTTCCAACCGAATCTTGTACATATTTTGATGGATCTGATTTAAGTAAACTAAGAATGGGAAGTGCTTTTTCAGGTTCTTGTTTTAATATTTCAATATGTTTACTCCATACACCTCGAGGACGAATAGATTCTACAGAGAACCTACGAATATTCTCATCCTCACTTTTTGCCCATTCTACTAACAATTCCACACTTTCTTCTATATTTTGTGAAAGATCTTCTCTAATAGACATCCAAGCAATTTCTCGAACACCAAAATGATGATCCGCCGCAAAAGGTCGAATGTACGTTAATGTATCTTTTAATGTGTTATTTGATTTTTTATTCATAAACGCTGCCCAACATCGTACACTATCTGAAATATGATCAGATAATTTTAACAATATGTCTTCCTTGTTTCCTTCATTCTCTTTGAGTATAATTTCATCCAATAAAGTTCCTGTTTTTCGTATGACTTTCATTCCTGTTTCAACGTTCTGTTTTTCTAATTCAGCTACTATACATTCCAAACTATTCTTGAGTCCTATTGAAGGTAAGACATTTTTAAGTAGTTCAATATGATTTATAGCTAGCCATTCTGTTAGATTAACACTTTCTATTTTCCCTTGCTGTAGTAATTGTAAGACCTCTTTAGGAATTTCGTTTACTTTCCTGGCTCCTTTCCTGTTTAAGATAACTTCTGCTTCTTTCGTTATCATTTAAATTCCCTCCTTGCAATACTATCTTCAAATAAACAGAGGCCATTCTGAAAAATAATAATCAAAATGACCTCTGTCTTTCTTAAATGAACATTCAGTTTTACAAAAAATGTGATGTAAATCCACCGGAAGAATATTTCTCCCATACTTCTTTATAGCGCTCTTACTTGTTTCAACGGCCAGAAAACAGCTTGGCCTTTTCCGACAATTTCATCTTCTGAAATAAATCCGAACATTCGACCGTCTTTCGAAACTTCACGATTATCTCCTAAAACAAACACTTGGCCTTCTGGCACTTTCGTTTTTCCAGTGATTTGTTCTAACGTAAAGTCTGGAGTTAATACACGGCCTGCTGCTTTTTCTTTAAACTCTTTTAAATATGGTTCTTCCATCGCTGTTCCGTTTACATATAAAACATCGTTTTTATACTCCACTGTATCGCCTGGTAAACCAATCACTCGTTTTACTAAATCGTATCCTTCTTTTCCGTGGAAGACGATAATATCAAAGCGATCTAATCCACTTATACTATAACCAATCTTATTCACAAGAACTCGTTCGTTATTTTCTAAAGTAGGCATCATCGATTCACCTTGTACTAATGAAGGTGTAAATAAAACACCGCGAATAATAGCAATTAATACAAGAGTAAATCCTATCGTTTTAGCCCATGAGAATAATTCTTTCTTCGTATTTTCCTTCATCGTTTCTCCTCTTTCTTAACTGTTTATTGTATGATTTGAACTAATTCTTGTACTAAATTAAGATCAATTTCAGAAAAACATGATTTCCCTTCTCTAACCGCTGTACCGACATGAGCTTGCGAAATTCCAGTTTCATCTAGCAATTGCTTTATATTTTCTTTTGTCACACCAGCTCCAACTACAAGCTGAATTTGACCAACGCTTACCTTTTGCATTTCTGCAAGCACCGGAATATTCTTTACTATATTTCCTTGTCCACCTGAGGTTAAAACGTGAGTCACTTTATGAAACTTCTTTAAAGTTTTCATCGCTTCTACTGGATTCTCTATATCATCTATCGCTCGGTGATACGTTACATTTATTCCATCTACAACAGATAGTAAATTCGCTAATTTCTCTTCATCCACTTCATTTCGTTCGTTTAATACACCTAATACAACACCAGCTGCACCTAACTTCTGCGCAATGATAATATCTTCCTTCATCATTTCAATTTCTTCTTCCGTATATGTAAAAGACTTCGCATGCGGACGAATCATAACGTGAATCGGTATATGTACTGCTTCTACCGCTTTTTTAATAAATGCATAACTCGGCGTTAAACCGCCTTCTGTATAAGATGTAATTAATTCAATTCGCTTCCCGCCAGCTCGTTCAATTCGTTTCACATCTTCTAAACATGTTGCAATAACCTCTAGCATGAGATGACCTCTTTTCGTGCTTTTTTCTTATTATACAGTAGCTGAAATAAGAAGCATAGCATTCTCCTATAAAACTGTAAAAAGAAGAATGAAAAGAAAGATTTTTTTTATTGATTGCCTTCATTGTTAATATTATATTCTACTAAAAAAGGAGTAACCCCTAGAACTTCTGACTAGGTGTCACTCCTTTTTATTTTACAAAAATACTAGGTTTCCCCTATACATTTAGTTATTTTTCTTAGTTACTTCATTATAATAGTGGCTAAATGCTTCTACTAATGCATCAATGGAAGCATATAATTCTTCTGGTGTATTATCTACCCCTCCCATTTCAATAAGTAATGCATTGGGAGAAAGGTCTTGATTATATACTCCGTTACCGCTTTTACGATCTTTAATAAAAATCCCTCGGCTTAAACCGTAATACTTCTCATCTAAATATGAATTTATTGCCGTTACTATTTTTTTATTTTTTTCATAGTTAGGATTTTCTCGTCCTAAAATAAAATAAAGCCGAGCATAATTCTTTCCGTTAATATTTTTTGTTGTAATATTTTTTCGTGCATCGTCTCTATGAAGGTCCATTGGAAACATAATATTTTTATCTTGTACTAATTTATCTTGTAATATTTGACGGGATCCTTTGTAAGATTGGGCCCAATTTAAATTTTTATTTCGCAGAAAATCCCTCATATTTGTCGTATCATGTGAAACACCTATTCCTTTTTCTTCTAACTTTTGTTTTAAATAGTTTCCAACAAACGTAATATTCACTTCATTATTTGTACTGGAAGCATCATCGGGTATCGTAGCACCTGGAATGAGAGGAATAAACGCTTCCCAACTATGTGTATGATAAATAAAAACTTTATTTTCACCGTTATTTTGTGTATTTGAATTTTCACCAGTAGAATTGTTTTCTTTCCCACTCTTTGGGTGTTTAATAGCAGTACCTTTATCTTTAATGTTATCTAAAGGAATACTGGATTCTTCAGGAATGTTCGTATAATCTGTTCCTTCCCCAGCAATTAATATTTCCGAATAAAATTGATTCATATTAGGAAGTTCTCTAGTTAATAAACTTCGGAGATCATTTACATTAATGTTTGTAGAAAGTGACAGTAAAAAAGATTCCAAAGACGCTCGTCCTTTTTCTTTATGAAATTCTTCTGCAAAATAACGATTTTCACTTCCTATCATATACATAAGACCTTTAGTAGAATTCGTTCCTAACAACTGATTCATATAAAATGATTTAAATACGCTGGAATTACTAGAAATGAAGAATGAAGTGAGGATACATATAATAGTGAATAAAATACATATCACTACATATCTTACATTTAATACTTTCAGTTTAATTTTATTCATTTTATATCTCCCTTCATTTACTATATTCTTACGCTTAATTTTCAATGAATATGATTAATAATTTAATAGAACTGCCTCAAACTACTATGTTTTCATTTAACCTCTTTCCGTAAAGCAAATGAGGTTAAAGTTGCCATATGCAAATATCATCAAAGATTTTAAAACAAATCAAATAACCTGAGTCTATATAAATATAGAACTCAGGTTATTTAATACTGTTTACTCGATAGGAGGCACTGCATTTTGATGGACTTTTTTATTTTCCATGTCAATGCCTAATTGGTCTTTCAATAACTTCATACCTTTTTTTGTAAGATGGACGGCTCTATTCTTATCCGTTTTTGTAATCCATTCCTGTTCAAAAAATAGTTTTGCTATCGCAGATCCTAACCAACCAGAAATATGGTAGCGTCGTTCACTCCAATCAAGACAAGGTTTTGCAAATACCCTTCTCTTTATATCTGCCGTTTCAATATTTATTCCAAAATTCAGAAACCATTGCTTACCTTGTTCCGTTACAATGTATTCTCCTTCCTTTAAAATTATAAATTCCCTATGTAGTAATTTTTCAGTTATCTCTACACCGAGTCTGCCTGCAAGATGATCATAGCAAGTTCGAGCATAACGAATTTGTTTTAGTTGATCCGATTGTTTTAAAGACCGAACTTGGACTGATGGTGCAATTGTTCCTAACTTTTCAAGAACTTCTGCTACCTCTTGATTAGCAAGTCGATAGTAACGATGTCTACCATGTTGTTCAACTGTAAGTAGATTCCCCTCTACTAATTTAGAAAGATGGGAACTAATCGTTGGATGTGACACCTTTGCCATATAAGCCAATTCGCTAGCAGGTAGTGCCTGATTATTCATTAGACAATCTAAGATAATTGCTCTTGTAGGTTCAGCAATTAGTTTAGCTATATATGAGATATTCGGATATACATTCATATTTCGATGATACCCTAACTATTAAACTGATACAATTATTTTAAGTTTAATAGTAAAGGAGAATGTATTATGAATGCAATTGATCTTAGTATATTAAATTTGAAAGAAACGAGAAGGCGCTCAGAAACATTATGGAATTCTCTTCCCGATAATTTTCTTAATTGGAAGCCTGATCATGAAGCTATGTCCTTTGGTGAGATGATTCGTCATGTATGGAGCTCAACTTTTTATTATCATATGATTTTAAAAAACAACGGCTCAATAAATGATATACATTTCCCGTATGATGACGAGCCAATTACTTGTGTAAAAAAAGAAATTGAATTGGCACAAGTATACTTTACTGACTTCATAGAATATGTACAATCAATAAGCATAGCCGAGCTAGATTCAACCCTTATTGATCGAAGCGATGTTGGCTATCAAAGATATTTAGGCGACATGCTATTACGAATTGCCTATCATGATGCGGTCCATGCTGGTCAATTTTTACAATATTTACGAATGATAAACTTGGAAAGACCTTTAATATGGGATTAGATACGACAAATGTTTACAACGCTTCGTTTTAAACTAGTATATTAAACACATAAAAAGCACGTGTTTGATTACTACTCAAACACGTGCTTTCAAAACAACTATATTACTCATAAACAATAAAATACAAGTTTAAAATTACTACGACCGAAACGCCGCATCCGCCAGCATAGATAGTGTTGCATCATCCATCGGCGGATTGTGCAATCCTGCTCTGACGTTTAAATAGTAACGATGAAGCGGATTTTTTTCTGATAAACTTTTTGCTCCTACGATGCGCATTGCTTTATCTACAATAGATATTGCCGCATTTGTTACAGCATATTTCACTGCTGCTAGTTCGGCTTGCAATGATAGTTTATCCTCTGCCTCATCGTACTTTTTCGCAATTTGATATAAAAAGACGCGAGCTTGCATAAGCTCAAGTTCTAATTCTCCAACTAATCTTCTAACATTCGGCAATAAACTAATAGAATGATTTAAACTATTTGGCTTGTATGATCCCGCAAACTGAACTGCATAATTTCTTGCTGATTGTGCAATTCCTAAATAACATGCTGGTATATGTAGCAACCAGCCAATGCCCTTTTGTTTCACTTTCCCGCCCTTTACATCTGTAAAAAAGCGATTTTCTATCTCTACATTTTGTAAGACAAGGTCATGACTAGCAGTCCCTCGCATCGCAACGCTATCCCACGTTTCTTCAATGGATACACCGAGCGTATTTCTCGGAATGACAAACTCTCCAACTTCTTCTCGACCTTCAATACTCGCTGAAATAATAAAATAATCAAGTATTGGCGCCATCGTTGTAAAAGTTTTTCTTCCATTTATAATCCACTTCTCACCTTGTTGAACCGCTATTGTTTCTGGCTTACCACCACGCGTCGGACTCCCTGTTTTTGGTTCTGTTGCTGCCCGATTAAAGAGTGCACCGTTACGTACTTCTTCGCAAAACCATTTGAACATCTCATCATTCCAAGAGTGATTTTCCGCTAGCTCTTTCACAATGCCAATATGCCAGCCAATCGATAACGCAGTAGCTCCGCAGCCTTCCGCGATTTTCTCTTGAAATAAAACAAAGTCATATAAAGAAATCGCACTACCACCAAATTCCTTCGGTAACGTTAATTTCGTATATCCGATATCTTTCAAATCACTTATATTTTCATACGGAAATGATCCTAATTCACTTAGTTGATGCTCTCTTTCCATGAACTTCGGAATCAATTTATTTATTTGTTCAATAATGAAAGATTGTTCTTCTGTTTCAACAAATGAGAGTGCCATACTATAATCTCCTTTATGTTCGATTCATCAACCGCTCACTTTTTCATTATGATTATATGAAGCTACCTCTCTATTGTTTCACTATTCCGATAAAAATACAATGTTTTTGACCAATAAGAAAAGTTCCCATTTAAAATAGGTTCTTTTCTTATATTAGTCTCCCTTCAATGCCTTTAACGGCAAAGAGGTTACATATCCAATGTACGAGAATAATTCTTTAAAGAAGAATGGTATTTCTGTGTCTAACGTTTTATATGCTGATGTCGGCGTTGGTGAAGCATACGCTTCAATATTAATATGTTTTGCGATTCTCATTGCGCGTTTCATATGAAGTGGATCACTTACAATCGTGTATGTGCGTATTCCGTTCTCTATTCCAACTTCCTTCGCATTCTTTAAGTTTTCTTCTGTGAAAAGGGATTTTGTTTCAATTAAAATATCTTCCTCTTTTACACCTTGTTTCATTGCATATACTCTTGCAGTACGCGCTTCCTCAAGTTCTGCCTCGAACTTTGTACCACCCGTAAAAATAATCTTTTTAATGTTTCCGTTCTTATATAAAGAAATCGCATGATTAATTCTTTCTTTAAATACAGGGGATGGTTTTCCATTCCAAGAAGCCGCTCCTAGTACGATACCAGCATCCGTTTTCATACTATCATCTGTTTTAAAACGATAGCTCCAAATATCGTAAGCTGCATAACTTACATATAAAATAGCAGAACAAATCATTAGTAAAAATACTTGAAAGATTCGTCTTTTCTTACTTTTCTTATTTTCTTTCATTTGTAATTGCCTCCGTACATCATCCATACTTCTATAAAAAACATTTATATCAAATCGTTTTGTTTGAGTTTATTTAAAAGAAGGAACTTTACTTGTTATTTATATATAAAAGGGTTTTCATTTAAAATTGAGGATTATCAATTCATTTTCATTTGCGGTTTTCATTACATGTTTTAAATTCATAAGTTTATTACCATACAACTACATTGTAACGAATTTTTTCTCAGAAGGGAACGATGAAACAAAAGTAATTAAAATAAAGTAGCATTTTGTAAGAAAAAAGGTATATTTTTCATGTATTACGAACAATATACCTTTCAAAACACGAATTATAACTTTTCTTTATACAATTCTAATTTTTCCAATAAGCGAGCTTTCACTATTGGCCATTCGCTTGCAATAATACTATACACAACTGCATCTCTCACATGACCACTTGGTAATTTTCTTTCATTTCTAAGCACACCTTCTTTAACTGCTCCTAAACGTTCAATTGCTCGTTGTGCTTTTTCATTTCTTGCATCCGTCTTAATTTGTACTCTCAGCATATGCAATTTTTCAAAAGCATAGTGAAGAAGCATATACTTACACTCTGTATTTATACTCGTACGTTGCACACTTGGATGATACCAAGTCTGCCCTAACTCTACTGTTTTATCTTCTACTGAAATATTATATAAACGTGTACTTCCTACAATCGTATTCGTCTGTTGATCCACTACAACAAAAGGTATTTGAGTACCATTTCCATAACCCTGTATCGCTTTTTGCACATATTGCTGCATGTCTTGCGCAGTATCCATTTTAGAGATTAAATACGCCCAAATACCCCGATTTCCTTCTACAATCGAAAACAAAGTTTCGACATCATCACTATCTATTATCCGTAACTTTGCTCTTTCGTGAATTATTTCCATTTGAAAGCCCCCTTTGTTGTTACTATATCATATGAAAAGAAAACGTTTTATAAGAATAATAGAATGTATTTAAAACAATTCCTTTTCAAATATATTCTTCTCGTATAAGGCGGGCAAGCTCATCACTAACCTTTAAAAAGGAAAATTTTGATAATTCCCAATAAATGCTATATAATGATAAATGGGAGGGGATGAAAATGCTAGATCAAATTACTTGGGGAACACCAGGCAGCTTATTATGCTTAGGTTTCTTTTTTGCAGGACTAGGAATCTTCTTAAGAAGCATGACGTCATATTCAAAAAATAAATAAAAACATCAAAAAAACAGAAAATAGTATATTTTCACATTTTAGGATATTTGATTTTCTTAGCATGATAGTGATGTGGGAATACCCCGATTTTAAACAAAAGAAGCCTTCCTTTTACAGAAGGCTTCTTTTGTTAGAGATTTATCTTTTTAAAACTTTAAAGTAACAAATAAGCAATCGGCGTAATAATAAGTAACGTTAATATCGTTCTTTGTACATAGAGAATAATAAGTTCCGATACTTTTAACGGAATGTCTGTCGATAAAATACAAGGAATGGAAGCTGAGAAGAACAATATAGATGCTACCGAAACAACCGCAATGACAAACTTTGTCACAAGTGGTGCACTTACAACTAAAAGAGAAGGTAAAAACATTTCCGCAATACCAACGGATGCCGCTTTAGCAGCTAGTTCTGCTTCTGGTAATTGTAATAGCCATGTAAACGGATAGAAAATATAGCTGATCCAATCAAATATTGGCGTGAATTTCGCTAAGACGATACCAATTAATCCGACTGACATAATGGATGGTAAAATGCCCATTGTCATGATAAATCCGTCTTTTAAATTTACTGCGATATTTTTCATAATACTCGGTGCAGATTTCGATACTTCCAGCGCATCTTCCCAAGCGCGTTCTAGCATTTTCTCTTTATAAACGGGCTCTGGGAACCCTTCTTCCGTTACATATGTATCTGGTTTTCTACTAAGTGGTGGGATTCTTACGGTGATAGCAGTTACGATGAATGTTACAACAAGAGTAGTCCAAAAATAAACATTCCATAAATGCATAATGTCTAATGTTTTTGCGATGATGATCATAAATGTTGCGGATACTGTAGAAAAACCTGTAGCGATAATAGCTGCTTCTTTTGTCGTATACTTCCCTTCTTTATACACGCGATTCGTAATTAATAAAGCTAACGAATAACTCCCCACAAAGGACGCAACCGCATCAATTGCTGATCGTCCAGGTGTTTTCCATAACGGTCTCATAATCGGACGACAAAACGTACCGATAAATTCTAGTAATCCGTACCCGACTAATAACGCTAAAAAAGCCGAACCAATTGGCACGAGTAAACTTACCGATATTACTAGTTTTTCATACAAAAACGGCCCTACATCTGGTGCAAAGAACCAAGCTGGTCCTACTTTCAAGCAATATAATACACCAAAGACAACACCAACTACTTTTAAACTAGAAAAACAAATGTCTACGATAGATGCATTCCATTTTTTTGTATAAAACGGATAAATTGCACCCATTATCATAACGAGTAGTGCGTAATAAGGTACGACGCTCGGAACCGAAGTCCTGATCCATGATACGATATGATCAATCATAATGGACGAAGCACCATTTATCGTAACTGGTACGAAAAACATAAACACCCCAACTAGACTAGCGAGTATAAACCGAAGAATGATCCTCTTCTCACTCCCTGTCTTAATTACATTCTTTTTTAATTCAATTTCACTCAAAATTCGACACCTCCTATTATCTAAATATTCTGTATAATAACGTTGCATTCCTTCTTTCGATTTCTAATATTTAATCATATGAAAAAGCCTATTTTAAAATAGGCTTTTTCTACTACCTCTCATAATCATCCACAATAACTTGAATAACACGATACGATTCTTCTGCCACTATTTTATTACTAGTCTTATTCGCATCATATGTAATTAACGCCTTCCAAAGTGCCCATCCTCTCGCTCTATTCCACGTTTCTTCATCTATGCACAATACTCCTTTAAATACGTTTCTGCTACTTTTATCAAAAAATGTCCATGCCATCGCTGCATCACAAGAAGGATCTCCTACTCCTAAAATCCCAAAATCAATTACGGCGCAAAGCTTTCCGTCCTTAACGAGTAAATTTCCTGGTGCAACATCTCCATGAACCCAAACTGGTTTACGCTTCCACGTTGACTGAAGTGCTACATCCCAAAGGTGCTTTAATACAGTTTCATCAAAAACGTCCTTATTATTTTCGATAGCACCTCTCGCTTCTTCATCATATACAGATATAAGCCCGCCTCGGTAAAAATTATGCGCTCCAGCTATCGGTCCATTACTCGCATCAATGGATTGTAATTCTACTAAAAATGCTCCTAAGTCCGCCGCAAATTCATTTAAGTCACGAACATTTTGTTTCGTAACTGTTTCGCCCTCTATCCACTTATTAATAGACCAAGGCCATGGATACGCTTCAGATGGATTACCTTTCGCAACTGGTGTAGAAATTGGTAAAGAAATTTCCTTACTTAATAGAGGTAGCCACTTATTTTCTTTCTCTACTTGTGGTGCATATGCCGCATCACTTGGCAATCTTACACTCATCTCATCCCCTAGATGAAACGTTCTATTATCATGCCCACTAAACTTTACAGGTCTCACTTCTAAATGTGCCCATTCAGGAAACTGTTCCTCTATCAACCTTTTAACTAAAGCAGTAGGAAATTGATTCATCCACTTACCCCCTTCTTTTTTGAAACTTACTAAGTCCTTCTGTACTTCCAACATATTCAAAGCCATTTCTCTTATAAAAATCATTCAACGTACGATTATGCCCAACACAATCTAGTTTCAAAAACTCTTTGTCACAGTACACATTCTCGTCTATCCATTGTAAAATCCACTCTCCGATTCCATTCCCCTTATACTTTCGTTTCACTGCAAATCTATGAATATATAAAGAATCTGAAACTTCCTCCTTACCAAAAATACGCTCATCCCATTTATTTTGTTTAGGAGATACTGTAACTGTACCGACAATTTCATCTTCTTTCATAACCACATATGTATATTTCTCTCTTATACCTTCTAGTATTTCAGCCGTAGCTTCTCCACCTAATAGATACTGCCACTGATCCACTTCTTTATGTTGTAACCACTCTGCTACTTCTTTTAATAGAGTAATTATGCTATCACTTTCCTCTTCAGTAGCAGTTCGAATTGTATATTCTTTAACTGTATTTCTCTCCATATCGCTGTTCCCCTTTCCTATCGCTATCATACTGATAAACGCGTTCTACCGTCATTTTCGTCGGTAACGTATTCAACATAATAACCTTGATTCCTTGCGTTTTCATACATCAATTCAATCTGTTTTTGATCTTTAGCGTAAATTGTGACGTATGTACAATCCGCAACTAGTAAAACTAATTCACACTTACTCTCTTTAAATTCTTCATATGTTTCAATATCTACTACTTCCTCTCCTTTTGAATACGCTTTTAAATCTGCAAAAATAACATAATATATATTGTCTTTAAATAATATTTTCAAATCTGATCCTTCCACTATACTTGGTTCTTCTGGAAATAATGCCTCATCCAATCCACCACGTGCTATTAAGTATGACTCCTCACTACCCACCAATCATATGAAGAAATATCAATTGGCTTTAACACTTTCCAAAGTAAATTATCATATTCATTTGGAATATCTACTGTAATTCCTCTTTTCATTTATTTGCTCCTAGCTTATTTATTTTCGTTTTCATTTCATACATTATATACCAAATTCAATTACCATATTTTGTAGATATCTATGTAACTTGTATTTCACCGCGAAAAAAAACCGTCCCACTACTTATGAAACGGTTTCTTTATGCTTATATTTAAGTTTTTCATGCAATTGTTGCACTGCGCTTTAAAATAAATTCTAATATATTCATCACATCAGCCATTTATTCTTAATGCTCACTTCGTCTTCACAAAATAATATAAAAACCACACCGCATGATTTTGTTCATCGGCAGCTATTCTGCGCAATAACTCTTTCATATGTGCATCCGATGCTTCATCTGAAATTTCCAAGTAAAAATCTACTGTCTTCTGTTCATCTTGTATTGCGAATTCTAATCCTTGTAAGTACGTATTTGGACATTCTTCTGTAATTTGTGGTTTAGGCTGCTGACCAGTTAAATTTGTATAGATCTGTACAAAATGATGGAAATGCTTTATTTCATCGTTACGAATTTCAAGAATTTGATTTCGTTCCGCCGCATTTGGAGCCATGTTGGCTAATTTCGCATAGCAACTTATTGCACTAAACTCTCCATTAATTGCTTTCTCAATATCACGAATCAACTTATCATTTTGCCTATACCAATCATAATCATTCGAATTATACATCGTATCCCCTCCATTATTTCACATAACATTTTATGCAATTTGAAATAGCAGGAGCATGTATATAAAAGGAAAACGCAAATCCGAACTCTTCGATTAAAAAAACCTATCTATCACTGCTTTATTTTCCTATAGAGTAATAATGAATTCAAAAAAAAACCGGTTCACTAATAGTGAACCGGTTTTATCTTTTACACATTTCATTTATACACAACTTTAAAATAGGAATAAACAGTTAATACATAATACCCAAAGTAAATTATGCAATATGCACCACTACTAATTAAAATAGGAATAATGATGTTATTTATAGGTATATTGTTTATTATCGGTATCGCAAATAAGCTATGAACAAGTCCGACTATTAGAGGTGAAATAAAACTAAAGCTAACTTGTTTCGAAATTGACTTTCTTACCTCTTTTTTCGTAACACCTATTTTCCGAAGAGTTTCATAATATCTCTGATTAGCATACGCTTCAGATAATTGTTTATAATATATAATTGAACCTGTCGTCAAAACAAATATTACCCCTAAAAAACTTCCAATAAATAACGCAACTCCATACAGTTGCATAAAATCTCCATTTGTTTCAGATTGCCCTACATAATACCCTGCTGCGACTGTACTAATTGCCGTTAAAGCTGTAGCGCTTAATATAGCAATTGTTGCAAGTAACTTAGCGTTCCCTTTTACTCGGTATAGTAATTGCGAAATGTTTATTATATTTATACCGCTATAAAATATTTCTCTTTTACTTCTAATTTTCTTTAAAACAATAACTGTATAAGAAGTGAATAGAAAATATGTCCCAAAAACAACTAAAAACAAAATAAAAACTGGAATCATTATAGGATTTATAAGTGGGTTCATAGGATCAATGGGATTCCACACAATATTTACTACTTCACGGAAGAAGCCTGCTAATATATATCCTAATCCCATTAAAATAAGACCTATATACGCCCTAAGTACAGAACCTTTTGGCATCCGTTCTCCTTGATGATTAGCTTGAAACATTTCAATCAATGGAAATTTATAAATAATGCGAGAGTTTTTCCATGCTGTATATAATAAAATAGATAAAAAGACGATGAACGTGTCTATTATTGCTTTTATAGATAACTCAAAATGAATAGGTACATGTAATTTCATTAAACTCATTAGCAGCTCTAAAAATAACTTAAAACTCATACTGCCAATCAGTATGCCAACTACTAACGCAACGCCTCCCATTATCATAGTCTCACAAAATAACATCGTACCAATTTGTTTTTTAGTTATTCCTAGTAAAGAATATAATCCTACCTCTTTTTTACGTTTCCTTATAAAAAAATTAGTAGAATAAATAATAAATATGGCTATAAAAATAATGAGAATCACTTTTGAAGATTGAAGAACACTATTAATCATCACATTATTAACCATTTCTTTTTTTATTTGAGTACTATATCGAAGTGATGCAAATATAAAATAGATAAGCATACTTGAAGCTAACGATACAAAATAAAGTATATACTCTTTAAAATTACGCCGTATGTTACGTTGAACTATATCAAATAAATTCATTTATCGGAACCTCCAGGAAATAATTGATGTAAAATATGACAAAGGGCACAGCTAGATAAGGTCACCAGCCAGCCCTCCAGAAATAGAAGACATTACATCAATGACTTGTTTTCAAAAAAATTACCTTTTCACTTATTCATATCGCAAACACTCAATCGGATCTAATTTAGCTGCTTTATTAGCCGGCAGTATGCCAAAGACAATACCAATTGACATCGATATTCCAACTGAGAGTAATCCAAGACTTACAGAAATAACTAGTGGCCATTCACCTATTGATGAAGCGATCCAAGCAAAACACATACCTAATCCAAAACCAATCGCCCCGCCTAATGACGTTAAAATACATGCTTCAATGAGAAATTGTGTTAATATTTTTCCTCTCGTTGCACCGAGCGCTTTTCGAATACCTATTTCACGTGTACGCTCTGTAACGGATACTAACATAATATTCATCACACCAATACCACCTACAAGTAAGGAAATCCCAGCAATACTAGCAAATACTATTTTCATCGTTCGTGTTGACTCTTCTATTTTTTGACCATATGCTTTCGTATCCTCCACTGTAAAAGAATGCTCAAATTCTGGGGATTTCAATTCATTCAATACAGATATAGCTTGTTTTTCTACAGCCTCTCGCTCACTTGGAGAAGATAACTTAATTTTCACTGTATCGTATTCCTCAATCCCTGCAATTAAAGCTGCATTATCGATAGATGTATACCCTTCATACAATTTAAATTGACGTTGAAAACCGTCTTCATATTTGTACACCCCGACAACCTTATATGGTTTTCCTTTTATATCTATATACAAATCATCTTTCCAAGTTTCAAATAGTGTTTTAAATAAATCTTCAGCTACAATTACAACAGGAATTGGCTTTTTCAGTTCATCCGTTGTTAACTCTCGCCCATGCACCATTTTCATTTTAGAGTCCTGCATAAAGTTTCCTGTTCCCCCATTTAAACTAAAGGAAACATTTTTTGATCCCGTATATACTTTTACGTCCATATGCACATTGGGATACACACCTTTTACACCTCGTATCACTTGCAATTGCTTTACCATATGTGGTGTAATTTTTGCTTTTTCTGTCGGAGAATCCGGGTTGAAGTATTCTATTTTAAGTTCATCCATATGCTGATTCTCTGCAAGTTCCTTTTGCATCTTTGCAGTCTGTCCATCTCCCATTGAAATAATTGTAATAATTGCACTGATTCCAATAATAATGCCTAACATTGTTAATATAGATCGCATTTTATGCGCAAAAATAGAAGATATGGCCATGCGTATATTTTCATTCGTATTCAAATTTATTCTCTCCAATCTTGTACGATATTGCCGTCACGAATTACAATTTGACGTGCTGCTGCTTCTCCGATTTCACGATCGTGAGTAATCATAATAATCGTTGAACCTTGTTTATTTAATTCGTAAAAGAGCTCCATAATTTGTTCACTCGTTTTCGTATCAAGTGCACCAGTTGGTTCATCGGCTAAAATAAATTTCGGATTATTTACAATTGCACGCGCTACAGCAACACGCTGTTTTTGACCACCTGATAACTCACTTGGAAGATGAGTAGCACGTTCAGCTAACCCAACTTTCGTTAAAGCAGCTAACGAAAGCTCGCGTCTTTCTTTTTTATCAACTCCTGCATAAATAAGAGGTAATTCTACATTTTGAAGGGCTGTAAGCCTTGGTAGTAACATGAAATTTTGGAATACAAAGCCGATTTCTTTATTACGTACGTGTGCAAGTTCTGTTTCAGACATAGTTGAAATATTTTGACCAGCTAGCTCATACGTACCTGCAGTTGGTTTATCTAAACAACCGATAATGTTCATTAAGGTTGACTTACCAGAACCTGATGGTCCCATAATGGAAGTGAATTCCCCCTGATTCAGTATTACATCGATTCCATGTAATATTTGGACGGACTCTGTACCGTTTTGAAAAGATTTCGTGATGCCTTTTAAATGAATCATTTTGTGTTAACCTCCATACCATCTTTTACATTTTTCATAGGTTCGGAGATAATTTGTACACCTTTTTTCACTCCAGAAACTTTTGCTTCATGATCCGTTTCAAATTCAACCGTAACTACTTGTTCTTTCGCTTTTCCATCTTTGACAACGAATACAACATCTTTGTCACCTTTTTTCACCATACTGCTTTTCGGAACGATTGTACCTGTTGCTTCGCCTGTTTTATTTGTCACGTTTACGTGGAAACCGTTTTGTAATCCTTCACTCTCGTTTAATGTAACAGTGAATGGATAGCTAGAAACTCTTTTGTTTTCATCCATATTCTTTACTGGTGTAGATCCGATTTCTGTAACTTTTCCTGACCACGTCTTACCAGATACAGTTTTTGATGAAACTATTACTTCTTGTCCAACTTTCACACTCGCAAGCTCATATTCAGACAGTTGACCTTTGACTTTAAATGGACCAGCGTGACGAAGCGTAATCCCACTCATTCCAGCATCATTATTTTTGACGATGTCATCAATTACACCATCAGCCGGGCTCGTTACTGAAAGTGTGTTTACTTTCTCTTTTGCTGCTTTAATCATTTCCTCAGCTTTTTCTACTTCAAACCTTTTCATTTCAAGTTGCGATTCTAATTGTTGTACTTCGATTTCTGATGCTTTTAACGTTTCCTCAGGAAGATTAGCGTTTTTATCTTTTTTTAATTTCTGCTTCACTGCATCCATTTGTTTCTGATGCAGTGTTACTTCTTTTTGCGCGATTTTCTGTTGCATTTCCGCTTCTGTTACACCTTGTTTAGTAATTGGGGCATTATATTTAAAAAGAAGCTGCCCCTTTTTTATTTCATCACCTTTTTTAACAGCTAATTCATACGTACCTTTTGTTGGATCGAATGAAATTGTTTCTATACCATTTGGGATAACCTCGCCGCCTAATTTTTGCTCATTCTCTATTTGTTTTTTTGTCACTTTATATGTTTTATAAGTTTCAGCTGGTTCAGATTCTCCTGCAAATGTCATATACGACCCGACTCCTAAACCAATTGTGACCATACCAACGATGACTAGTTTTTTTGCTTTCTTCATATCATAATATCCTCACTTTTTCATGTGTTTTACTTTTAGAAACTGTACGTCCTTTTCTTTAATAATTTTTGAACGTTTTTGAAAATGATATATAAAGCCTCGTACATACTATGTACAATATAAAAAGCCCCACTTTTTCATTACCAGTTCCTCCTTGACCTAACATACGTATAGGATAGAAAAAACTAGTTAAATAAAAAGTGGGGTAAACATTAAATTTTTATTAAATTCTTGAACTCTCTTCTTTTGGCAACCTTACTTCAAATATTGTTCTAATTACATTACTTTCTGCTGAAATCGTTCCATTATGCTGTTCAACAATATTTTTTGCAATAAATAATCCAAGGCCTGTACCACCTTGTTGCCCTGTTCTTGCTTTATCACCTGTATAAAGCATGTCAAAAAGATAGGGTAAATCTTCTTCTGGAATGCTATCTCCGTAATTAATAATTTGTACGATAACCTCTCCATTTTCAATATATCCTTTCATATCAACAAATTGGCCATTATCTCCGTATCTAACCGCATTTGTTACAAGATTTTCAAATACTCGAGCTAACAAATTCCCGTCACCGTAAATATATAAATGAGGATTAACATTCAACCTAGCTTCTAAATGATGTTTCTCCAATAATGGATATAGTTCCTCATCTAATTGTATAAGCAATTCACTTATATTAATTGTTTTTTTATCTAACTTTAGCACGCCATAGTTCATTCGCGTAATTTCAAATAACTCATCAATTAAGCTTTCAAGTCGCTGTGATTTCGCAAATGCAATCATAGAAAAATGTTTAATTTGCTCCTTCGATAAACTCTCATCTTTAAGAATTAAATCTAAATAACCTAAAACAGATGTTAAAGGCGTTCTTAAATCATGAGCTAAGTTAACGACGAGCTGATCTTTACTACTTTCTGCAAAGTCACCTCTCTCAACAGCCTCTTTTAATTTTTCACTCGCTATATTCATTTCACGCGCAATCTCGCCAAATTCATCATTTGAAGTAATATGAACTTTCTTTGTAAAATCACCGTTAGAAAGATGGTGAATACCGTTAGAAATTTCATTAAAATATTTTAAGTATGGTTTTGTTAAAAAGAAAAAGAATACAACAGATAGTGGGATAAAACACATTAAAAAGAATTTAATATCTACAATTGGTCTAAATTGAGCTAAATAATCTTCGTAACGTACCATCGTTCTATAATAAAACTGTAATGCTTTATAAATTATATATGTTCCGCCAGCTGCTAACACCATGCTTAGCGCAAACAAAGCAATCATTTTAAAACGAAAACTTCTCATCATGTTAGCCATTGAACGTATAACCTACCCCCCATACCGTTTTTATTAACTTATCCTTTCTTGTATCCTCCCCAATTTTTTTTCGTAAAGTACGAATATGTACCGCAACTGTACTTCCACCATCGAAATAATCATCCGCCCACACTTGTTGAAAAATGTGTTCCACACTGTACACTTTCTTCGGATGACTCACTAATAAATATAAAATATCAAACTCTTTTGGAGTTAATTCAATTTGTTCGCCATATACAGTTACCTTTCGTTGATCAAGATTAATAGCCACTCCGCTTATTTCTAAAACGGATTTATTCTCCTCTACTTTCGGTTGATTTAACGTAAGAAATCGACGTAATTGTGCATTTACACGTGCAACTAATTCAATTGGTGCAAAAGGCTTTGTCATATAATCATCCGCACCTAGTACAAGACCTGTCACCTTATCAAAATCAGATGTTTTCGCGCTTAGGAAAATGATTGGCATATTATGTTTCATCCGAATTTGTCTTGCTACTTCATAACCATCCATTTTCGGCATCATAATATCTAAAATAACTAAATCAATTGGTTGCGATTGAATGATAAGAACTGCTTCTTCTCCATCAGTAGCTTTCACAACATGATAACCTTCTTTTTCTAAATGTATCCCAATTAATTCAGCAATTTCCACCTCATCATCCGCTATTAATATTGAAATCTGCTTCATTTTACTCTTCCTCTCATTCCTTTTTCATACGTTCAATTTTAAACTAGTCTATTTTGTTTATACCTTCTTAAAAGAGCTTTATTATGAAATCCTTACTTTTTTAAGATAATCTTGAGTACTATATTTCTTTATGCATTTATTTTTGCATGTTTATGTTTTGTTAACTTTGCAACAACCTCTACGATTTTACGCTGTATGGTAGAAAATGCAGAAAAACTAACAAAAATAAAGTATATTAGGGACAATAATTATATAATACGACAAAGTTTTCAGTAGGATTTCTTCATCCCAATCCTAGCTAATGGACAGTTAGTTTAAAAAACAGCTAACTCCCTTTCATTATATCAATATATTTTATACCCTTACTTGTATTTCAACATAAAAACCGCTTCACTACTAGTGAAACGGTTTTTCCATTACTTATTTTTATGCATTCACTTCAGTTTTTTGTTCCTTTACTACACTACGTTTGAAAGCTGTCGCTAAAATAATAACCATACTTACTACGCCAATCCAAACGAGCACAGTAAGGGGTGTACTCCAGCTTAACCCTTTTCCAAAGAAGAATATTTCTCTAAGTCCTTCAATCATAAATCGCATTGGCAACCATGCGTACACCCAGTCTTGATAAAATGGCGACAACATTTCAGGTGCTAACGATAATAACGGTGCCCCAAAGAAAAGTAAGAGAGCAAATACACCAATTCCTTTTAGTCCAACTAATGAAAGTACCGCTGATATCATTAAGAAGAAGCTAAAGGACGTAATTGATAAAAACAGTGCCGTATCCGTGAAATTCGAAATATTTAAACCTACCATACCATCCGCGATCCATGTGAGGCCAAATCCAATTACAAGTGCCACGACAGCCCCTGTTATTATTTGTTTTAGTTTTAATACGAAGTTTTCTTTTCTTGTACCTACTCGCATTTTACTTATCGCAATAAAAATAATTGCTGCGCTCGCTAAACTTGCAATCCATAACGGCTGGAATAAAGACATCGGCGAGTTACCGTTCGCACTATTTTTGCCGATTTCATTCACATTTTTCACTTTCTTTGCAATAGGTGTTATTACATTTGAAACTTGGTCTGCTGTTAATGTAGCTCCTTTTGCTTTCAATCCTTCTAATAGTTGTGTACGAACAGTATTGTTCATATTATCAACGATCACATTTAACATTTGCCCCGCCATAGTTGAAGCTGCTGTATTCATTCCTTGATTTATGAATATTTCTACCTCTGGCGAAGATGGCTGTGGTGTTCGTAATGATGCTTGTTTTGTGCTAAAGTCTTTTGGAATAACTAATGCTGCGTAATATTCTTGATTATTTAAGCCTTTTTGAACTGCTTCTTTATTTTTCACTTCTACCCACTTCACCGCAGGTTCTTCATCTGATTTTGATGTCTTTTTCATATTATCAACAATCGTTTGCCCCATATTCATCTTCGGTTGATTCGGAATTTCTACTCCTTGATCCTCATTTACAATTGCGATTGGCAAATTTTTCGGCTGTGGTTGAACGGTTGGAAATAACGTTAATGAAAAAATAAAAACAACAAGTAGTGCAATAACTGGTGATACATATAAAAGTTTATTTTTAAACATTTTCTTTTCTCCTCCTATAGTTTGATTTATAATAACCAACAACGTGTTGTTTATTTATATTTTAAATTATATGTTCGAGTTGAACCTTATACAATAATCAAAAATCGTGAATGTGTCGGTTATAAGACACATTCTTGAAAAGTGTTGAGAAAAATTAAGGAGGGACATGCTTTGCGCGATAGTAATTTAGATTTACGTGTTATTCGTACGAAAACTGCCATACGAAACGCATTGGTTGAGTTAATTGAGGAAAAAGGTTTTGACGCCATTACAGTGAAAGATATTACAACGAAAGCAAACATAAATCGCGGTACTTTCTATGCACATTATCAAGATAAATTTGATTTAATGACGAAATGCCAAGAAGAAATTATGTATGAGTTTTCTAGCATTGCCAAACAGAGATTGCCTGAAGTTATTGCTGATCTTGGGTCAAACCCTTCCCCAACAATGCCGTTTATACTTATTACTTCTATTCTTGAATTTCTAAATGAAAATAGTGATTTTATGAAAGCAGTATTAAGCCCAAAAGGAGATTTATCTTTCCAAACAAAACTGAAAGACTTTATGTGGAAAACACTATTTGAAGATACGAATGGTGCTCTCATTAATAAGGAGAATTTACTTGTCCCAAGCCAATACTTAACTTCATATATGGCATCTGCTCATATAGGTGTCATTCAGCAATGGTTAAATAACGGGCAAAAAGAAACACCTGAGGAAATTGCTCGTATTTTATCAACAATCGCAGTTCATGGACCTTTTTATGCGGCTGGCTTAAAAAAATAAGTCAGCTATATAATAAAAGATCATCCACTATAATAGCGGATGATCTTTTATTTCATTACAACACTTCAATATACCCTTCAGTCCCATGTACCCGAATTCGTTGCCCATCTTTTATTCGTTTCGTAGCATTCTCTACCCCGACGACTGCTGATAATCCATATTCACGTGCAATCACTGCCCCGTGAGTCATAAGTCCGCCAACTTCAGTGACTAACCCTTTTATAGACACAAACAATGGTGTCCAGCCAGGGTCAGTAAAAGCAGTAACTAATATATCTCCTTCTTCTAAATTCGCTTCTTCCATGTTTAAAATAACGCGAGCTCTTCCCTCAATCACGCCTGAAGAAACAGGCAGGCCTACAATCGCATCAGCTGGGAGGTTTTCTCGTTTATATTTGCCTGTAATGATTTCTCCATCAGACGTCATGATACGAGGAGGCGTTAGTTTTTCATATAATTTGTAATCATTTTTTTGTTTTTGTATCAGCTCGTAATCTAGTTTATTCGTGCGAACAACTTCGTGAAGTTCTTCGAAAGTTAAATAGTATATATCATCGACCTTACGAATGACGCCGCTCTGCACAAGTTGCTCAGCTTCTTTCAATAATGCCTGCTTATATATGAAATAACGATTAATCATGCCGTATTTTGGATATTCACGATAACCGATAAAATTACGGATATTACGAACCATCCGCTTCATCTCTTCTACTTTTTGCTTTCCGTTCGGCAAGTGCTGCAATCGATTTACTAACTCTTCTTCTTTTTTCAAAGCTTCTTGCAGCCCTTCTTCAAACTTCCGTTTACTAGCACCCGCTTCAAAGTCTCTTATATTATTTAAAATCATCGGGATAATTGTAGTTGGCTTTTCACTCCAGCGTGTTTTCGTAATGTCAATTTCTCCACTACATCTCATTCCGTATTTATTTAGAAAAGTTAGAATGGCATCTCGGGCTTCTTCTCCACCTTTAAACTGAACTATTTCATCTAAAAAGTTATCGTTTTCTACATGTTGTAAATACGTAATAACTTCTTGGTACGGCCGAATCACATCAGCAACGTCCAGTAATGCTAGCCCCATTTCAGACGTAATATTGTTTTGTACCGATTGAGAAAGTGTGTCTGCTGCATTCTTTTCGCCTAGCCAGTGCTCCATCTTTTCATTCATCCATGTTGAAGCATTCATACCAGCCATAATGACAGCGATACTTTGCGGATTAAATAATACTTTCTTTAATTGCTGGATGTCTTCCAAAATAAAATTAAGTACATCCACCCCTGATTTCATGTGCATGTTTCGTTTTAACTCTTCGATTGATGCTTCACTATTCTGTATTAAATTCGTAACGATTGCCGGATCATTTTCGATTTCTGGTTGCGAATTTGCAGGTTGCTTACTTTTACTAACACTCTTTTCTTTTTCATCATCCGGCAACAATGTAATAAAATTATCTCGCTCGATTATAGTTGTTAATGCATCTCTTACGAGTGGATCTGATTTTCCTAAAGTGTTTATTAAATAATCTCTGCTAGCAGGTGAAGCTAATTGTTGCGTAGCATCCACAAACAGCCGTCCTCCCGCTTTACGCATAGGAGCATTAGTCGTTAACAGGAAAAAAGATAACCCAAGCGGTTTCATCGCATCGGTCATCATTTGTTGATGGCCAACTGATATATACACATGATTTCCCCCATCATTTTCTTCAGGAATTGGATATAAAGTCGTAATGGGGCGACTTTGGACAATATAAAATGTATCATCCACTAAACACCATTCAATATCTTGCGGACAACCAAAATAAGCTTCAATCTGTCTTCCAATCTGTGCTAGTTGTAAAATTTGTTGTTCAGACAATGTTTGAATTTTTTGCTGAGCCGGATCAATCTGTTTCGTCTCCGTTCCGCCCTCTTTTAAAGCATAAATAGCTAATTTTTTAGTTGCTATCATCTTTCCGGTAATTTCGCCTTCTTTTACTTTATAATTATCGGCAGAGACCAGTCCTGATACTAATGCCTCACCAAGTCCAAAACTGGCATCAATTGATACTACCTTTCGGTTAGAAGTAACCGGATCAGCAGTAAATAAAATTCCCGAAGCCTCAGGGAAAACCATTTTTTGAACGACAACACATATAGAAACTTGATTATGTTCAAAATCATTTTGCATGCGGTACATAACTGCTCGCTCTGTAAATAAAGAAGCCCAGCACTTTCTTACATGCTGCAAAATCGCTTCTTTACCGATAATATTTAAATACGTATCTTGTTGACCAGCAAATGAGGCATACGGTAAATCTTCAGCCGTAGCACTAGAACGCACGGCATAAGCATGTTCGTTTCCAAAACGTGAGAGATATTGAGCTACCGCTTCCACTACTTCAGAAGGGATTTCTACTGCCATAATGACTTCTCTAATCTTCTTACTAATTCCACCAATTTGGGCTCGCTCTTCCATTTTCAACTTTGTTAGCTGCTGCAACAAAGTTTGAAGCTCGTCATTTTGCTCGATGGCCTTTTCATATCCTACCGTTGTAACACAAAATCCTTCTGGCACTTGTATCCCTTGAACGCTTGATAACTCCCCTAAATTCAATCCTTTTCCACCAACGAGTGCAAGCTGCGTGTTTTCTATTTCCTGAAAATCGAGAACGAAAGAACTCATTTACCATCTCTCCTTACTATGCATGTGTTCTTGATTGTAGCAGTAGTAAATACGAATAAACAGTCTATTTCGAACTTGATTTACATGATATAATTAAGTTAGGAAGAAATCTTCCCCCCTCTAATTCACTTCAACTACATCACCAAACTTAAACATTCTTTGATTACGAAAAGCATCGGTACAAGTAATCGTCTTATTTAATGGATTTATATCAGCTACTGTTATGTAATTTTTATATAAATACACATTAAAATATTAAGATAAATATTTTATTAACTCATCACCCTCCTCAAAAAAAATTGTAGAAACTATTATATAAATTCATATGTCTCCACCTTAATTCTAGGACTTAATTTTTTTTTTGTAATCCCCCACTAATTCTTTTTTCAAATGTCCCAAAATGGATTCGAGAAATTAGGGAACTATAATGTCGTATTGAAACATATTAAGGGGGATAAAAGGTGAACAAGGAAATGAATTATGGAAGTGATTACAAGTTTATTCCAGCAACTTCAATTGAAAGTGGTCATGGCCTTGAAGTATTGCCTGATTTATTTTGTTACACGATTCAAATCGTCAACATATGTTTTGTTGGAAATCCGCATACCAATGATTTTGTTTTAGTTGATGCTGGAATGCCTAAATGTGCAAATGAAATTATCTCCGTTACTGAGAAGCGATTTGGTACAAATAGCCGCCCAAAAGCAATTATTTTAACTCATGGGCATTTTGATCATGTTGGAGGAATAATTGAACTCATTAAGTATTGGGATGTTCCAGTCTATGCCCATCAACTGGAGATACCGTTCTTGACTGGACAACAAAGCTATCCTGAACCAGATCCAACAGTTGAAGGTGGTATGGTAGCCAAAATGTCTCCCCTGTTCCCTAATGAACCGATTGATTTAGGAAATAGCGTAAAAGTACTACCTACCGATGGAACTGTTCCCCCTATGCCAGAGTTTAGATGGATTCATACACCAGGGCATACTCCTGGGCATATTTCATTATTCCGAGAAAAAGACCGAACTTTAATTGCTGGGGATGCTTTTGTTACAGTGAAACAGGAATATCTATATAAAGTATTTACTCAGGAACAGGAAATAAGCGGCCCCCCTCGTTATTTAACAACAGACTGGAAAGCCGCTAAAGAATCAGTCATTAAATTAGAAAAAGTAAAGCCTCTGGTCGCTATTACTGGACATGGGATACCAATGTCCGGTGAATTGCTATCAACAAGCCTCAAAACACTCGTTCAAGAATTTGATAAAATCGCTGTACCCGATTATGGAAAATATGTAGACAAAAAGATACATTAAACATAAAAATACTTTTTCTTCTTATATTTAAGAAACAAAATCAAAACAGAAAAAATTATTAAGTTTAATATAAAAACAATGCACTTAGGCAACATCTCTATTATAAGAATGGAACTACACCTTGTGAATAAAACTTGATACTCCGCAAATACTATACGTAGTATAAGCCTGCTTTTTACCCAGGTTGTACTTCTTACCATTAAAGGGTGATTAAAACGGGTTACGCTATATAGCATAACCCGTTTTTTATGAAATATTTTATTCCATATACGTTTAAACAATGGAGGAAAATGATGAAACATATTGTTGCTTTATTAATTAAATACACAGCGATAACTGCAGTATTACTAATGGTACTCGGTATCTTTCAAGGCATTTCAATTCCTAGAGTATTACTCATTTCTCTTTTCCTAACAGGAGCTGCCTATTTAATCGGCGATCTCTTCATTTTACCTAAATACGGAAATATGATTGCTACAATGGCAGATTTCGGCTTAAGCTTCTTCGGCATTTGGCTACTAACATCCTTATTTACGAATTTAGATGCTACTCGTAATATTGGCCTGTCTTCATTTATTGCCGCATTAATTATTGGCGGAATAGAGGTTTTCTTCCATATTTATATGAAGAGATTAGTACTGCGTAACGACGATGAATTAAGAAATCATAATCATATTCATCATGATAAATATGCTATGGAAATGTCAGATGAATATATGGATTCTTCTACAATAAATAAATCCAAAGTTGAGGATACATCTAAAAAATAAAAAAGTGGCCAATGCCACTTTTTTATTTTTGTTTCTTAAGCTTGATCAGAATTTCTTACATGTAACGGAGGTGGAACTACCCACCCTTTTTTCTTACTTAAACGCAGCAAAGTTACACCTGCTTGCGCTTTTTTCATATGAAATTGTCCGAATAGCATCCCTACATCTTCTCGAAGACATTTTCCCATCACTTGACTACATGTCACAAGTCCAGCTGCTAATCCTGTAGCAACAGCTGCTGCTATTTCAGCATCATTAATACGCGCTCCTGGAGGAATATCTTTGATAGATGCAACTGGTCGTTCTGGAGGAGCAGGAGGTAAAGCTACGCCATTAACCTTTAAAAGAGTTTTTAACTCTTCTATTTCCGAGTTCATATCATTTTCAATTAAGCTTTCTAAAAACTTCTTCAAATCTTCGTCACCTGTGTGATTCATAAATACTTGATGGCTTGCAATTGCACCTTGTGCAGCGAGAAGATAACTCCAAATATCAAATACTTCTCCGTAATGTAACGGTTCATTTTGAGGATTTCCACTTAATATACCCATTTTTAAATTCCTCGCTTTCGAAAATATCATAATAAATATTGATTTCAATATTGAAATCAAATTTTTAAGTATGCTTTTTCCTGCAAAAGATTTTCTACTATGCATGGAAAACACCTTTCCAACACCGCGTGTTTATTGTTTAGGAAAGTAGTTTACAAATAAAATACTCAAAGATTATCAATAATCTTTGAGTGAGAATCCATTTACTATAAGGGTTTTTATTTTTATACATATACAAAAGAAATTGATTTACATATCTGCTACATTGTATTTCAATTTACTTAGCGGTTAGCTCTACCACCAAGTTGTTGTTCAGCCATTGCTACTAAACGTTTTGTAATTTCACCACCAACAGATCCGTTTGAACGAGCTGTTGTATCTGCACCAAGTTGTACACCAAACTCTTGTGCAATTTCATATTTCATTTGATCAAGAGCCTGTTCAGCACCTCGAACTAACAATTCATTACGACTTCCACTATTATTGTTTGTCATATCGTTTCACCTCCGATTTTTTTAATATGCTACAAATTATGAAATAATAATTATCCTTTTTGTGGGAATTAGATTATGAATAAATATTGAGTTTCTTCTTAAAATAGGGCACAAGATATAAGAAAGAAGAGTTGCTATAACGTACTTTCATAACAACACTATGTATAGATTTCTGTTTTGCCAAGAGATACATATAAATTATGAAAAATGATTCCTAAGGAGATATGTGATGAAAGCTGTAACCTATCAAGGACCAAACCAAGTACAAGTTAAACAAGTTGATGATGCAAAGTTAGAGAAAAAAGATGATATTATTGTAAAAATTACTTCAACCGCTATTTGCGGTTCTGATTTACATTTATATCAAGGGAACATGCCGTTACCTGAAGGGTATATTATCGGTCATGAGCCAATGGGCATTGTTGAAGAAGTTGGGCCAGATGTTACGAAAGTAAAAAAAGGAGATCTTGTTGTTATTCCCTTTAACGTTGCTTGTGGACATTGTTTTTATTGCCAACATGAAATGGAAAGCCAATGTGATAACTCCAATCCTCATTATGATTCTGGTGGATACTTTGGTTATACAGAGAAATTTGGTAACCATCCAGGCGGACAAGCAGAATATTTAAAAGTTCCTTTCGGAAATTTCACTCCATTTGTTATACCAGAATCATGCGAACTTGAAGATGAATCTCTACTGTTTTTATCCGATGTTTTGCCAACAGCCTATTGGAGTGTAATAAACGCAGGTGTTAAGCCAGGTGATACTGTTATCGTCCTAGGTTGTGGACCTGTTGGATTAATGACACAAAAATTTGCTTGGATGCAAGGTGCTAAGCGCGTAATCGCAGTCGATTACTTAGATTATCGGATACATTATGCAAAAAAGATTAACAACGTTGAGGTATTTGAGTTTACAAAATTTCCTGATATGGGAGAACATTTAAAGGAAATCACACATGGCGGTGCCGATGTAGTCATTGATTGCGTGGGCATGGATGGGAAGAAATCGCCACTAGAATTCCTGGAACAAAAATTGAAATTACAAGGTGGAACTCTCGGGCCTATTCAAATTGCTACGAAAGCCGTAAAAAAATACGGAACGGTTCAAATGACGGGTGTTTATGGCGACAATTATAATGCTTTTCCACTCGGGGCATTTTGGGTTAGAAATATTAATCTTAAAATGGGACAAGCACCTGTTATTCATTTTATGCCAGAACTATTTGAAAAAATAACAAACAAAGAATTCGATCCAAAGGAGATTATTACACACAAAATTCCCCTTGAAGAAGCGAGCTACGGTTATCAAATTTTTAATAATCGTGAAGATGATTGTATAAAAGTCATTTTGAAACCTTGAAGATACAATTTTTTATTAAATTCTAAGTAGCTATTACCCCCATTTTCATCTCATATCAAAAATAGTTATTTCCAAAAAAATTGTATTTTAAGGTAGCAATCAATTGGTAAAAAAATCATTAAAGTATTAAGTAACAAATGTCAAATAAGCATAGTCCCGGATTAAAAAATATGGATCTTTAAGATCATTATGGCCAACTATTTATTCATGGTTGGCCATAAACCTTTATATGGATTCCAGTTACACTTTAGTCCACTTCCATTACATCACCAAACTTAAACATTCTTTGATTACGAAAAGCATCGGTACAAGTAATCGTCTTATTTAATGGATTTATATCAGCTACTGTTATGTAATTTTTATATAGATAGCCATCTTTATAATATGTAAGTAAAACCTCTTCTTCACCTAAATATGAAATTAACAGCTTATTTTCAATCCTTTCTTTTGCATCTTGCGTTAAGATTGGACGCGGGATTTTTGTTTGCTCCTGTATCATGTCTTTAATACAGATAAACTGCTCTGGCATACTAGCAAACGGTTGCCATTTTACCATGCCTCTTCCTTTTGGCATATTAGCATTCTTCACGATTTGTGCCCTCCTAATAATGTGTTTCTATATCTTGCTGTTGCGACGCTTGTGTAGGAAATTCCACGTAATATACTGTTCTTACCAAATCGTGTTCGAATTTCGTCCATAACCTTCGTTAATCTCATTTCTTTTTCTCTTTGTATAATGTTATCGAAAAGCGAAATTTGCTCTTCTCCTTCATGTATTAAATTTGTTAAGGAAAGACTTATCGATCGAATCGGCTCTCCTGTATGCCGCTCGTATAAAAAATATGTACAAACATTGTAAATATCCATCGTTAAATTTGTTGCTCTATTTAACGTATGTGCTTTTTTTATTCCTCCTCCATATTCCTTACTATATCCGACTGAAAAATGAATCGTTTGTGCGTATTTCTTTTCGCTTCTCAATCTGTAACAAACTTCTTCTACATGCTCTAATAAAATAACGATGAACTCTTCTATCGAATAATCACGAAATAATATTTGGCTTTTCGCTATAGATGTTGTCGCTGGAACATATTTCTCTGCTATTCTGCTAAAATCAATCCCGTTACTATGCAAGTGTAATTCTTCTCCTATTACACCAAACGATTGTTTTAAATACTTCAATGGATACTGCGCTAAATCCCCAATCGTATGTATACCTTTTCGGTTCAATTTCATTTCCGTTTTATACGATATACCCCAAAATTTACTGAGTGGTCTAATATTCCATAACTTCTCGGGTATATCGTCATACGTCCAATACGCTATTCCATCTTTATTCTTTTTCGCTTCCACATCCATCGCTACTTTACTCAATAATAAATTCGGCCCAATACCAATCGTACTTTCAATCCGTGTACGTTCATATATTTCTCGCTTGAACTTTAATGCAAACTCGTACGGATTACTCGCAAACAAATGAATACTTGCGGTCATGTCCATAAAAAACTCATCAATACTATATTGATGGAAATCTTCCGGCGCAACATACTGTAAAGCTAAACCGGTTATGTAAGTTGAACACTTCATATATGTATGCATAATCGGATTCACAATAATAATATCTGACCGCTTCGGTATTTCGTACATTCTAGCCATCTTCTTTATTCCTAACGCTTTTAATGGCGGTGTTGCTGCTAATACAATTGATCCACTCCGGTTTACATCCCCTACGACAGCCAATTTCGTATATCGTGGATCAAGTCCTTTTTTAATACATGACACACTTGCATAAAAGCTACGAAGATCTACACAAAGAATAATACGATTCGGTAAAAGAGAATAATCATACAAGGTTATCACTCCTAACAAAAAAGAACATTCGTTCTTATTATATACGAACTAACGTTCTTTTTAAAGGTATTTTCATGAAAATTTTGGTTAAAATAACCGTGCATGAACATTTTTCAAGAAAATATCAAGGAATTCACCTCTATATTTTTTCTATACTGAAAAATGTAAATAGATACAAGAAGAAACAACTAGATTCTTCGTGAATAGATACGGTATTTTAGAACCCGTTTTTTAGTATTCAAACTTAATCCTGTATTTAAAAGCAATATACTTATATAAGAAAGACTTATTTCGAAAAAGAGTACTATTTAGCAGTGCTTGTTTATAGAAAATAAATTATTATTGGTTATTTTCTCAACGTTGTTTTCTAGTTTTATCATTCAAATTTAGACACATATTTATCTAACCTACATAAACTAATAGCGTATAATTGCATACTTTATCGATTTTTTATAACAATATCTCGAACGGACTATCATGAATCATAAATTTATTAACCCGGATACACGAATCATCTTCAATGAAATCCTGAATATCCAAGTAATATCGCGTGTATTTCTTTTAAAATAAACATTGGATACATTAAAATCACAGCCTGTTTTTTGAATGCTAAAGAAAGATTGTTTATCTGTATCTCCTCAATCGAATCCCTAATTATATAATTTTGTACAAGAAAGGAATTGAATTTATGCAAAATTTTAATTTCCTTTGTGAACAATTTGCTACAATACTTAAAGGGAAAGGTAAAAGAAATCAAGGTGGTTGTTCAGTGTCTTTTCACCGCGATTTTAGGGTGCTTGTTCAAGCAAAACCGAGTACTTCTGTAGTGCCCGTCGGAGTAAGTTTTGAATCGTTGGATCCAAATGGTAATGCATTAAATTTAGGCGAAATCGCTGTTCTACAAGAAGAAATTCCTGCATTTATGAAATCAATTGTACAACAAGGAATCATTGTAAGTGCTTTACATAATCACTGGCTGTACATGAATCCCTTAATTATGTATATTCATATCCAGTCGGTAGAGCCTCCATTACATTTTGCACAAAAGTTAGCCCATTCTTTTTTGTCCTTAAGTAGCTATCCTATCGCTAATAATGAGGGGCAATGATTGGTGTTTCGGATATATTTACACATTACATTTTCTACATGTGCGAACATCATAAAATTATTTCACTTTGTGCCCAAAAGAAAAAAACTGCCTATCAAATTTTTAGATAGGCAGTTTTTGAATCTATTAAAATAAAGTACCCTACTATTTTATAAAATACTATTCCCTAAACAAAAATACAGATTTGCAATTCACTTTGGCTTTCTTACCTCATATATTCCTCTAAAGTTAATTTTTCCTTATATATTTTTTGCAATATCTCCTACACAGCGAATACGCTAAGGCTCATACGCATAACCAGTTATATTTTCCTTTTCCTTTGGATAACGAATGATAAACCCTGCACTCTGCATCTAGACGGTATACCCCTTGTCCACAGTAAGACTTTATTTCAAACCCACAAAAAATAGATTACCTGCACACTAAAAGGTTTAGCGCACAGGTAATCTAGTTGTTTTTGAGATTAATAAAAACCTAATTTATTTTTTGAATTCTTCCATCAATAATAGACTGAATTGGTTCTTTTGATTTTTTTATATAATCTACTAATGCTTCAAAATCAGTTGGTCCTGTTTCAGCATCTTTACCGTTTTTAAAGGATACAAATCCATCTCCACCTGAAGCTAGAAATGCATTCGCAACTACGCTGTAAGTTTTAGAAGGAATAATTTCTTCTCCATCTGTTAAGCGGATACTTGTTACTTTTTCTCCATTAGGCTTGTTCGCATCCCAAGTGTATTGGATCCCTGAAATTTGAAGCATTCTTGTTATGTCTTTTTGCCATTGTTGATTTAAAATATCACGAATGTCTTGGCCTGTTAAATTTACTTTTATTAATTGATTTCCGAATGGTTGAATACCATATATCTCTCCCCATGTAATATCACCAGCATCTAAGTCATTACGAATACCACCAGGATTCATAAGAGCAATTTGAGATTGCATTGTTGCACGCTGGGCATCAGCAACTAAATTTCCGAGAGTAGATTCACCAGCCGTATTTAGTTTGCGATCTAGTGGAGCAATAGACTTGCCTACAACTTCATTAACAAGAGGTGCGATTTTTGCTTGATATTTCTCCATCTTCTTCTTTATTTTTTTATCAGGCTCCATGCCTTCATGGTAAGTTGTAACAATTTCTGCTTTTTTCTCAACAATATCTTGTGTCTTACGATCAATCTTTACATCAACATCAGCAAAAGCCATACCATAAGAATTTGCTTGTACGACAAGTTTATTATTAACAGTTCCATTTACATAAGTGTGGCTATGCCCACCAAAAATAACATCGACTTCTGGATCAGTCTCATTTGCTAATCGGACGATATCACCATTTGTTACGCCGTTCCCATCTGTTGTACCTCCGTTATGCGCAAGAACAACGATAGATTTAACGCCTAGTTTTTTTAATTGCTTTACGGATTTGTTAATAGCTTCAACTTCATCTGTAATTTCTACATTCTTTAGCATAGTAGGCATAACAAGGTTAGGAACATCCGTTGTTACGACTCCGATAAATCCAACAGGAACTCCTTGTACCTTTTTTATAGTGAATGGTGGTAAAAATAAACGACCGGTGGATTTATTATATAAATTTGCAGCAACATATGGGAATTTTGCTCCTTTAAAATTCCCTGTTTTCTCATGGTATCCACCATAAATAAGGCGGTTCATTTCCGCAACACCTTCATCAAATTCATGATTTCCTATAGTTCCAACATCGAATTTCAAATCATTTAGAAATTCAATCGTAGGTTCGTCTTGTAATAATGCTGAAACAGGAGTACTTGCTCCAACAACATCGCCAGCATGTACCTTTAATGTATTCGGATTTTGTTTTTCACGATCACGTAAATAAGCCCCTAAGTACTCAATTCCCCCTGCATCTTTATTGTTAATTTTTTTTACAGTGTCTACCTGCCCATGAAAATCGTTAATACCGAGCATTTGCACATCTATGTAGCGGTTTGGTTCTGTACTTGCTTGTGCTGAAGGCGCAGCAAATACACTAGTAAAAGTAACTGTACTTATTGCTAAAGCAACTGGAATGATTTTTTTCAACATAATATTTCTCTCCCCTAATTAAAATCAGACATAATACGATGTTATTTTAATATATTAAGAGGATTATTTCTATAAAAATTCAACTAATTATAAAAATTAATAAGATTTTATTGTTTTCTGACAAAAAAATCTTTGTTTTGAGGATTATTCAAAATATTATCTTGATAGTAATATAGCAATACATCTAAGAGGTCTAAAAAAACTCTAACCATTACATTTTAGCTGTTAAGAAGATTATTCAATTCGAAATTAATGAGTATTTTTCAAGATAACATCTCAATATCACCATTTAAAAATGACTAGAAATTTCATAATGGAAGATTACCGTGGTGCACTACTCCTAATTTAAAAAGATGCTCCTGGATTTATCCAAGAGCATCTTTTATAAAGCTTTATTTTTACTTGTTTATAATTTATCAATTAACAATTATATAGTTGTAATCAGTCCTTTAAAAATGATAGGAGTGCTTCATTAAATTCTTTGGCATGCGTTGCATTTAGCCCATGTGGACCACCCTTTATTAACGCTACTTTAGAATTAGGAATTGCTTCATGTGTTAACTTCCCACTATATTCAAATGGTACAGTTGCATCTGAATCACCATGAATAACAAGGGTAGGTATATTAACCTTGGCTAAATCGCCTCTGAAGTCTGTTTTGCTGAAAGCAGCGATACAATCTAGTGTCCCTTTAGGTGATGCACCCGCAGCGATATCCCTATTGTAAAGTCGAAATGGTTCACTAACTAAGTCAGTTCGATCTCCAGCAGCAAAAAATCCTTTCGTAAACTCATCAAGGAATGCTAGGCGATCACTTTTTACTCCATTTTCAAATCCTTGAATTGCTACATCATCTAATACACCCTCAGGATGATCAGCTGACTTATAAAGAAATGGTGGTACAGCTCCTGCAAATACAGCCTTCTCTACTCTATTGGTTCCATATTTTCCAATATACCGGGCTACCTCGCCTCCACCCATAGAAAAACCAACAAGTGTGACATTTTGAAGCTCTAACTGTTCTAATAGTTGATGTAAATCAGAAGTAAAGGTATCATATTCATACCCTTCCCACGGCTGAGATGATTTTCCAAAACCTCGACGATCATATGTTATAACTCTGTATCCAGCCTCAACAAGAGCGGGAACTTGGTATTCCCAAGATCGACCACTTAGCGGCCAACCATGAATTAGTACAACTGGTTTTCCTATGCCATGATCCTCATAATATATCTCAATTGGTGCTTGATTTTCGGTTCCTACAGTAATCTTTGCCATTCTTCTACCTCCAAAAAATATTTTAATATATATCCTTTTCTTCAATAATCCGGATGAATCTCGTAACCTATTTATGCGTGTTTATGTTGTTAACTCTAAGCATGGAACAATTCCCCATTTAATAGTTTTTTCAGCATGAAATAATTGCTGAACATTCCTCCTATTCAATTCTAATAACAAAAATAGGTAACTATCAATATCGTTCTATCTATAGAATGTATAGGTAAAACCAATCAATTTTATGGTGAAAATAACTATAGTTACCATCTATCCGAATTATAGATAATTTAGAATTGATTAATGAATCGGTTTTCAAATACTATAAATTTGTATAGCGCTTCATATTCTGTGAATGCTGTTATAACTAATATTATCGTTCAGCTTAGTTACAAACTAATCGTAACAAACGAAGAAAATCATGATAATATTTGACTATTTAAACTTTCTTCGATTACTTAATTTTTAGGAGGAATACATAATGACTGATCTCTATTCTCGTATTAACAAAGATGATGCTGTCGTGCTTTTAGTAGATCATCAAACTGGTCTTATGTCCGGACTAGTACGTGACTATGGTGTTGATGAATTTAAGAACAATGTTTTAGCTCTTGCTCACACTGCTAAGTTTTTTGATTTACCAGTTATTTTAACAACTAGCTTTGAAAACGGACCTAATGGACCTTTAATGCAAGAATTGGTTGATCTCTTTCCTCACGCACAAAAAATAGCTCGACCTGGACAAATTAACGCATGGGATAATGATGATTTTGTAAAAGCAATCGAAGAAACTGGAAAAAAACAACTTATCATCGCGGGCGTAGTTACGGACGTTTGTGTTGCTTTCCCGGCACTTTCTGCTATAAAAGCTGGATATGAAGTATTTGCTGTTACTGATGCTTCAGGAACTTTCAGCAAACAAGTTGCAGATGCTGCCAATACGCGTATGGCACATAATGGCGTACAACTTATGAACTGGTTTAGCGTAGCTTGCGAATTACAACGCGATTGGCGCAACGATGTTGAAGGGTTTGGCAATTTACTTGCTAGTAATCTTCCAGGTTATCAAAATATAATTGGAAGCTATTTAGGAGCTCAGCGCGATCTTAGTAAACAAAATGCATAGATGTATTCCAAAGAAATAGCTTTAAATTACTTTTTTTAAGTAGATAATATAGATTTAGTGCTGATTAAATCAGCACTAAATCTTAAATTAAAAAGTATAGCAAAGCTTTTATTTTTATGATTACAGCTTAAATTAACTTTTTGAAAATAATAAAAAAAGGAGCGTTTTATTATGAGTAATTTCGAATTGTTAAATCCGGAGAACAGTGCCTTAATTTTGATTGATTTTCAACCTCAAATGACTTTTGGAGTTGCAAGTATTGATAGACAAACATTGATTAATAACGTTATGCT
The DNA here is from genome assembly GCF_008368755.1 of Bacillus sp. AR2-1. Classification (NCBI taxonomy): domain Bacteria; kingdom Bacillati; phylum Bacillota; class Bacilli; order Caryophanales; family Bacillaceae; genus Bacillus; species Bacillus sp. AR2-1. The sequence continues at coordinate 32,526 of NZ_QORY01000006.1, read as the reverse complement.
ACTTGCTAAATCAGCAAAAACTTTTAACGTACCTACTATTCTTACTACAGTTGAGACACGCAGCTTTTCTGGTTATTTTTGGCCGCAAATTCTTGACATATTCCCAAACCATGAAATTATAGAACGCAGTTCAATGAACTCTTGGGAAGATCCAAAATTTGTTGAAGCAGTTAAAGCAACAGGTAGAAAGAAATTAATATTTGCAGCACTTTGGACTGAAGTTTGCCTTGCATTCCCTGTGCTTGAAGCAATTAAAGCTGGCTATGAGGTGTATGCAGTTGATGATGCTTCAGGTGGTACTAGTTTGACAGCACATAACGCTGCTATGCGTCGTGTAGAACAAGCTGGTGCAATTCCAGTAACAGCAATTCAAGTTTTACTTGAATATCAACGTGACTGGGCACACAAAGACACTTATGATGCGGTAATGGAGATTGTAAAAGAACACACTGGTGCTTATGGTCAAGGCGTAGAATACGCATATACTATGGTGCATGGTGCGCTTCCAAGCAGGAAAATATGAAACAAGAAGGAGTAGCTGTCGAGGAGACTTATACAGAGAACACGATGGATGCTGCTGATCCAGTAACAACGATTGTTACATGGAAAATTCAACAAGGTAAAGAAAAACAGTTTGAAACATGGAGACATGAAATCGAAGCTGCCGCTACTAAATTCCCAGGGCATTTAGGTGTAAATCTAATAGTCCCTAATAATGCATCCAGAGAGTATACTGTTATTTTTCGCTTTGATACGTATGAGCATCTACGTGCTTGGCAAGAATCAGATGTTCGCCGAGATTTGTTAAAAACGGCAGAACAATTTCAAGTTACTAATCCGAGTTACAAAACTGAAAGCAGTTTGGCCTATTGGTTTGTTACTCCGAAAACGCCAGTTCCACCGCCAAAATGGAAAATGTCTATCGTTACCCTTCTGGGTGTATGGCCTCTTAGCATGTTAGTTCCTAAATTGATAGGACCTATTATAAAACATATGAATCCTATTATGTCCGCTTTTTTCGTTTCTGTATGTATAGTGTCCTTGCTATCATGGGTAGTTATGCCGATTTTCGGTAAATTATTTCATCCATGGTTACAAAATAATAGGAAGTAGACGAGGTGTGAATATGAATTTACCGGATATGATCTTATATAACGGAAAAATTACTACCCTTGATCCCTCTCAACCTGAGGTGTCTGCTATCGCCATAACTGATGGTTTAATAACTGCAGTAGGTGGAGATGAGCTTCTTGATAGTGCCACAGAAAAAACAAAAAAAATAGACCTTAAAAGAAAGAGAGCTATTCCGGGCCTGAATGACTCTCATATACACGTTATTCGTGGCGGTCTTCATTATAATATGGAATTACGATGGGAAGGTGTGCCTTCACTTGCCATTGCTCTCGAAATGCTCAAAGAACAGGCAAGGCGTACACCTGCTCCTCAGTGGGTAAGAGTAGTTGGAGGTTGGTCTGAATTTCAATTTAAAGAGAGACGGTTGCCAACTTTGGAAGAGATTAATGCTGTTTCTGAAGACACACCTGTCTTTGTGCTACATCTTTACGATAGAGCACTTGTAAATCGTGCTGGGCTGCGTGCACTGGGATACACAAAAGATACCCCAGACCCTCCAGGCTGCTTAATTGAGCGGGATAAACGAGGTAATCCAACGGGCCTTTTAATTGCAAATCCTAACGCTTCTATTCTTTATTCAAGTCTGGGTAAAGCTCCAATACTTAATTTTGACGACCAGATTAATTCAACTCGCCATTTTATGCGCGAATTAAATAGATTAGGTATTACAAGTGCCATTGACGCAGGTGGTGGTTTCCAAAATTACCCTGATGACTACAAAGTTGTTGAACATTTAGCCGAGAAAGAACAATTAACTTTGCGCATTGCTTATAATCTATTTACGCAAAATCCTAATCATGAATATGAAGACTTTGCTTCATGGGCAAAAATTGTTTCTCCCGGTCAAGGAACTGATAAGTATAAAATGAATGGTGCCGGAGAAATGTTAGTATTCTCGGCAGCTGATTTTGAAAAATTTCAAATGCCACGGCCTGAACTAGCTACGATGATGGAAGCTGACTTAAAGAAAGTAATTTCTTTATTGGTGGAAAACCGTTGGCCATTCCGTTTACATGCAACTTATGACGAGTCAATCACACGTTTCTTAAATGTATTTGAGGAAGTCAACAAAGAAATTCCTTTTAATGGTCTACGATGGTGGTTTGACCATGCAGAAACAATCTCAGATCGTAGTATGGAACGTGTTAAGGCTTTAAATGGCGGTATTGCCATCCAAGACCGCATGGCTTTTCAAGGTGAATACTTTGTTGATTTATACGGAAAGGAAGCTGCAAAGCGTACTCCTCCAATTTATCGTATGTTAGACCTAGGTATACCTGTTGGCGCTGGTAGTGATGCAACTAGGGTTTCCAGCTATAACCCTTGGGTCGCTCTTTACTGGATGGTTGCCGGAAAAACCATTGGTGGTCTTTCGATATACGATGAAAAAAATAAACTTGATAGAAAAATAGCCCTGGAATTATATTCAAAAGGAAGTGCGTGGTTCTCTGGTGATGAAGGTAAAAAGGGAACCCTTACAGTAGGTCAGTTTGCTGATATTGCTGTATTGTCTGCTGACTACTTTACTGTGCCAGAAGAAGAAATCAAAGACCTTGAATCATTACTCACCATTATGGGTGGGCAGGTTGTTTATGGAAATGATGAATTTAAAAATTTATCACCTGAATTGCCGCCAGCATCACCTGATTGGTCACCGACGGGAGTTTATGGTTATGGTGGTGCTAACCTAGCCCACACTATACTTTCTCACGATGCCCATGATCACAAGTTACATAGTTGCAGTAACCCTCTCCATCAACACACTCATACTGTAATAGGAAAAGATGGAACTAAATGGGGTATTGGTTGTACTTGTTTTGCTTTCTAAGTCAAACCCACCGGTATAATGCCGGTGGGTTTCTTTCTACAATAAGGATATGTAGATTTGAAGTAGCATTGTATATCCCTAATTGAATCTATTACTATGCGAGAAGACCGAAGAGTTGATAGATTAACTTGACTTGTTTTTTACAGCCTTCTCTCCAGGCAAAGTCTGTCCTTTTCCCTTAAGTAAAAATCAATGGGATTCCCATTTGAATCGATCACACCACACATATAAAGCCACTGCCCTTTGACTTTAATATAGGTTTCACCTCAAGACTTATAGATTTTTTCAAATTTTACACTAGAATCATTATTATTTCTATTATACTGATACTTTTTCAGGATCATTTAACTTTTGCATAAAGATACGTGCTGCAAAACTTAAAAATTTATCATCAAAGTGAATAAGATTAATATCTTGACTTGGTGTCGGATCAATAATACGAACTATACTCAAATTATCATTATTAACAAAGTCAACTAGTGAAAGAGGTATTATGGCAACGCCATGTCCATTATATACAAGGCTCAATAGAGAAATAGAAGATTTTGTTTCTATATTTGCTTCAGATAAAGATAACCCTAAACTCTCAGAATATATCTTAATAGATTCACGACAACTACATGAAACCATTATTCTACTCAGCCCTGCTAATTCTCGAAAAGAAACAAATGATTTTTCATTCAAAGGATGTTTTTTTGGAATTACAAGGACGAGCTCTTCGCTATACAAAAGGGTGCTTGTTAATGTGTCTGGAATTTGAGCACTACGTGTGATCCCTAAATCAATATTTTTGTCAACGATTTGATTTACAGCAACTTCGGATTCTATAATTTTTACTATAATGTTGGGATAATGTTGTTGAAACTTCATAATATAAGGTGTTAAATAAGTGAGGTCCTCTAATAAACCTCCTATAGTAATCACACCTCTTTTTACACCCTTTAATTCAAAAATTTCATTATAAACGTCATCAAATTGTTGCATGATAAATTTTCCTTTATCAAATAGCAGCTTACCCGCTTCTGTCATTTTGATACCTCTTCCAACTCGATGAAACAAGGGTGTATCAAGTTCACCTTCTAACACACGTATTTGCTGACTTAAAGTCGGCTGTGAAATACCTAGAACTTCCGCAGCTTTAGTAAAACTATTATTATTACAAACTTGAATAAAATACTCTAAATGACGTAATTCCATTCTTGATACCCACTCTCCGCTTTATGAAAGATTTATAATGAAAAGGACAATATGTATACGTTAACATAACAACTTTATTACCTACTACACTAATTGCAATTACATAATTTTTTTATTTTGTATTACAACAAATTTACTACTATTTATTAATTTTTCCTCCTATTTATTTAATTTATATTTAATTAGGATATTACTAAACAGAAATAACCTCTAAAAACTTACAATTTCCGTGTGTAACATCCTAACTTTTTCAACTCTTTAATTATCATTTCTTCTCCATATAGTCCAAACTATCAAATATTTGCCGAATCCCCTCTTTATGCTGTGGAAAAATAGTATCCATCAATTCAATACCTTCTGAAGTAATTGACGTATACGTGATACTACTACTTGCAAATAATATTTTGTCTCCAATTTTTTATAGGCTGATCGCCTTTACTGTATAGTAGCTCAAGCACTGCAAATTCAGTTGGATTAAGTCTATAACTTTTTATATCCTCTTCAATACGCTTAGTGATTGACTGTACTGCCCTTGATAATATAACAAATAACTTTAAAGATAAGCTCTCATCGTTACTCACGTTCCTAATTACCAATCCTTTACAAGTTATCTTGAATTCGAGATTTATTATATTATCGTCAAAATATTATGTCAATAATTCGTTTTAGCTTTATCAAGCCACTTATAATTTATTTCTCAACATAAGACATATAGAATTAGAAGAAAACAATTGTTACTATATAAGTATCTCAATTGCGTTATTTCTTTTAAAGAGAGCTTGTTTTCTAACGCAAGTTCTCTTTTGTCATATTCTAAATTGAATCCGGACAAATTTCAGATGATGTGTCTGCCCATTTATATAATATAGTTTTTAAACAAAGATTAGAGCCCTCCTTCGTGTAGGAGAGCTCTAATCTTTCATATAAATATTCACCATTTTTATCATTGCGGGGACATCAAAATTTTAACTTGATGGGGATATGGCACTACCCCCATTAATAAATATTACTAACCATATATCTAGGTTAATATCTATCATATTTTTTATAAACAGGATTAATTAGATTTAAAAAAAGATTTCTTTTTCTTTACTCGTAATAAATCACCTGTCCATCCTTTGACTCGCATATACAAATACATCCCCCCTGTTGTGAAAATGATAAATAAGAGAGCGATTAAATAGCTATATTTCCATTCCAGTTCAGGCATGTATTTAAAATTCATCCCCCACAATGCTCCTAAGGCCGTCAAAGGCGTACTTACAGCAGTTAATACAGTAAGAGCTTTCATAATTTCATTCCCACGATGAGAAGAAACAACTTCTTGTAAATGAATCATCGTGTCTAATTCTTCTTGGTACTCTTTAACAAGTTGTAATCCACGCTCTAATTTTACGTGTGTTTGTTTATAACAAAGGGTGTTTGTTAGGTTTTCTAACCAAGCTTCCTCCAAGCCTTGCAACACTTCTTGTATTAAGCGAAACACATGTGTGTTCATAAATAATTCATGACGAATATGATAAATTCTTTCTAAAACTGCTATGTTATTATGATGATAAAAATCCCATAACACATTTCTGAAATTGTTTTCAAAATAGTCAACCTTTCGTAAATAGTGAGATATAAATATTGATAAGATAGCACATAATCCTTCAGCGGAACTATTACATTTTTTTATACCCATAGGGAAATTATGTATTAATTTTTGGAAATCCTCTTCCTCTTTTTCCTGGACCGTTATCAGTATTCCATGAGCTACGAAATAATGAAGAAATTTTTGAATTTTGGCGTCCTTTTTATCTTGATCATATAAAAACGAACCATATACACAAGTTTGACTTGGTGATAACGTATAAACATATAATCCATTTTCACAAGGAGAACTTATTTTTTTTACAAATTGAGAGAAATAAGATGTTACATCACGAGGGATTATAGAAGAAAGTTTTTCAAGTTCACTAGTTTTCACATGATACCAATCCCATTTCGGCATTTTTATGCATTCCATATTATTCTTCCTTTCTGAATAGTTTTATGTTTCATCGAATAATATCCGTAATATGAAATTTATATGTAGGTATTCATGTCTTGGAGGAAAAGTTTTTAGATCCTCTAAATTACAAACTAAATGGCATAGGAGGTCTTCTTCTGTTACAAGGAAGACCTCCTATATATTAGTTATTTTCATTCTAAATTTTAAACTTTTCCTCTATACAAGCACTTTGTATCTTTTCTTATTTATATGTGGAAAAGAAGCCACATAATTTGGCACGTCTATTCAACGAACTCCATTTCGGTCGTTATTATAATTTGGATTCATATGCAGATTGATTGGTGATGTCATCAAATACTTGACTTCCAATCATATAGTATCCATGAAGTGCTGCCTCTTTCGAAGCGTCTACCATACGGAAAGAAGAAATTTCACCTTGCATTTTTTCAATTCGTTTTTTGTGGATGTCTACTATTCCTCCTGTCCAAATAATAGTGTCATACTGGTCTAACTTAAATTGTTCTTGTAAGACACGCATAACGTCTTGGAAGTGTGTATCCAACTCTTCTTGAATCAAAGTATTAACCTGACTTGTCTGATGATTTTCTTCTCGACCTCCATATCCTTTTTCTAATATTTTTGGCATGTCGTTAATATGCAAGTCATCACTTTCCCCTGCATGATTCTGCAGGATATTCTTAATATTTTTCAAAGGCTTGCTACATCCTAGTTCCGTCTCATAATGATTTAAAATGACATTCTGTTTCATATCTGTCATTTCTAATGTACGAAATCCACCATCAATAATTAAGATACGATCTTGTTCCTGAATGATTCCCTTTTTTAAGAAATAGGCATGTAAAGCAACCGGTTGCTGAAGAATCAAAACATTTTCCACCGTAATATTAATAAATTTCCCATCAATTTGCACGGAAGTTTCTTTTTTTAATACATTTTGTAATTGCTCATGCTGACTACCAAAATAAGTAACGGGAAGCCCGGTCACAACTAAAGGTAACACGACATTTTCTTTATAATCCTTTGCAATGCAACCAAATATTTGTTGTTTAAACTGTTCGCTTTCATAATAATTTTCTATTTCTTCTTCAAATGGAGGAAGAAATGAAGCGTCAGATTGATGTGCTTCATTTCCCATGTAGTATGCAAAGTCTAAGTCTATAAAACTTACCTTTGTTAAATCTTCACTTTCAGCATGATTAGGTACAGGGGCTAGTGTGGAAGCTTCACTCTTAATCGTCACCTCAGAATCTACATCCTGTCGATATGCCCGCTTAGTAAAACCAATTCCTACATCAATTGCATACAGAGATTTCATACTTTTTTCCTCACTTTCTCTTTTTAGAATTAAATCTAAGCACTCTCTTCTTTCCCTTCTTTCATATATTTCTTTTCATTTTTCGTTTTTTCTCCGTCTATGTCCTTACTATTTTGATTTATTTCGTTATCCTTTTCATCTTTTTTCTTTTTGTTATTTTCGTTTTCTGTTAAATCTTTAATAGTAGAAATGACAACCGGTGTGGCTGTAAGCAGTTGTGGTAATGTTTGTTTTGCAACATTTGCTGCAGTTACAGAGAATTGTTTACTTGTCTCAGTTACCTTCTCTAATGTTTCCTTTATGTTTCCTTCTTGTAGTTTGTCTTTTACGCTTTTTCCTTTTGTTTGTATAGCTTTCCGATTTTCTTTTTTTAATAGGGAGACCATGACTCCGGTCGTAATCCCAATCACAGCATATTTAAATATTGTATGTTTCATTTTTCTCACCCTTCTCTACTTTTATTTTCTTCCATACTACAACCTAAAATAATTAACTTACCTATTTATCAGATGTTGCAATCTATTAGAGAGAATGATAGTTTTGCGGCTGTCTATCACTCGCCGTTGGTGTTTCAGCTGTTACTAGAAGTAAAATTCTCCCTTGATCTAATTTTTCTTCATATAAATTAGCTTCCTCCTTCGACAACCCCATTTCCTCCATTTGATTTCGGAGTTCGTCCCCTTTTTTGGAGAAAAAGTTGATAATACTTGTACCCAATCCTTGTTCTTTTACTCCAATCGTATTTGTGTTTGTATCATCCGCAATCTTTTTTGTTAGATGTGTTTCATGTGTTAAAACGTAAATGTCATCTTGGCGAATCCCTTGCAATTCTAGCTCTTTTACTTTCATAACTACTTCCTGTTCATTTTCATATTCATGAACCACCGGTTTTCTTTCATTCTTATGCATTGTATTTTTCCTCCCTTAGATTTTTTATTTTCTTATTTAGTTGTTATGTAATATGTAATACACCTATTTTAAAGATGTTAAACCTAAATTTTCAAAAAACTTCACACAATAGGTTATTACTGTTTTTGAATATCAAAGAAATGTCACGAGCACTTTGCTTTGATAACAGGGTTACAAATAACGCTTTGTTTGGAAGACAAGTCCATTATTTTATAGAAAATTTCTATTTAAAAAAGTTACAAAAGGAGTATAAGATATTTTTTTTCGTTAATTAAATCAAAGGAAAATAAAAAAACACTCTTTTTAAAAGAGTGCTAAAAAACATATAACCTAATAATGTTTCTAGTTTGATTACAGAAAGAAAGTCTTTATTAAAACATATAGTTGCTAATTTAATTGCGATCTTCCTTGCACCCAAGCAGCAATATCATTTATAACATACTCAGGAATATTAGCAGGACTATAATATTCATCCGGTTTACTTATTTCTCCATCCCCTTCTGTAAAGAAATGATTTAACTTTGGATATAGCTGATAATCAACGTTATCTCGTTCTTTTAATTGTTCTTTCCAAAGAGGAATTTCGATTTTTGATTGAACTTGATAGTCTCTTTCCCCTTGAATAATAAGAAGCGGTGTCTTTTGTTCTTTTGACATTTCTGCTGCTTTAATTTTCCGAATAGAATCCCAAAATACTGCTGATCCTAAGTAAAAATCTTTTGAAGGATTCTGACCAGAGAAATTTGGATCCTTTAATAATTCAAATTGCGATTTGTAGAATTTATATTGCTCCTGGTTCATTGCTCCAATAGAAAAAAGATACTCAAATTGATCTAAAACAACGTCTTGAATCGTACGAGCTGGCCCACCCATTACAATTGCCCCAGCAATATTTTGATTTTGGTCTTTTTCAATCATTTTCGGAAGCATCATTCCACCTTGACTATGACCAAGAATATATATTTGATTCTTATTTATTAGAGGCTCATTTTTAAGAAATTGAGTTACAAGAAGAGCATCATCTGTTGTCTCTTTATCAACTGTATAGAAGGGACTGAATTGTGTTTTCAACCCATGTTCATACGTTCGTTTATTATAGCGAAGGACAGCAATTCCCTTCGATGCAAGACCTTCAGCTAAATCGCGAAATGGTTTTAAAGCAAACGCTGTTTCATCCTGATCAGTTGCTCCTGATCCTTGAACAAGAATAACCGCTGGAAAAGGACCATTTCCTTTTGGAACCGACAATGTTCCTGGTAATGGAAATGCACCACTTCCAACTACTACTTCTTTATCAACAAATGATTCAGGCTTACTATATGATGGACGCTCAGCAACAGGACTAAACGACATGCTTAGTTGAAAATCGTCTATTTTTCCAGATGGATCTAGTTTAATTAGTAAAGGTACAGTCATTTTTTCAAAAACTAATTGAATCTCCACATTTGTATGAACAGGATTTGTCTCTTTTTGTGTAACCTCTCCAATTTCTATAAAAGAACCTGCTTGTAATTGAACTGGAAGTCCCTCCCAATAGCTCTTCAACCATTCTTCGGATATTATTTTCTGTAATGACCTTGAGGTTAAATCAAATGCAGATTTATAATCTTCACTATTCATATGGCGAATAAATGAAAGAGTAGTAGATATAATAGGATTTTCATCATCACTATTGTCTATTTTTTTTATATTTGTGTTTACTTCCTTTAATTTTGAAATAAATTGGTGGTTAAATGGATTATTATATGTATTAGGATATAAATTTGTTTTCAAAATTTCCGTATTCCGTCCCTTATACAAATTTGAAGAGCTCTTAAAATTTTCAGGTGAAATTACTTCCTCCGCATATGAGACTGAGGGAATTGCTATTGTAAAAATTGCACTGATAAGTAATAACTTATTACTTATTCTTCTTTTCTTACCCATACTTATTGATTCTCCCTTCAAAATTTAAAATTTCTAATACAATATGCCAACTATAAGGAAAATAAAAATTACCAAAGAGATTAATAATCTATTTTACAATCCCCCTCCCAAGTTAAAAATCTATCATTAACAAACTTCAATAAAAAACGCCTTCCCCCTCTTTTTTTATTGTTGGATTTTCCAATGACCTAGAAGTACAGCACGAAATTACATGTAACCGACCCATGAGATTCTCTGTTTCAAAAGAAAAAAGCACCCCACTAGATGCTTTCTTTAATTGTTCTCACTATCATTTATTTAGGTAATTCTCTTATTACTGTAAGATAAATTCATTCTATTTCCTAAATCTCACTTATTTCTTAATTCACTCATACCAATATAAAACCTAATAACCTACCATCAAAAAATAAAGAAAACAGGTTATTTGGCTATTCATTTCGTAAACTTAATGCTCAAATTAGTTTTTTTCACAAAGTTAAACTTTATTAAGAAAAACTTAAAGAATTTCCCTCTATATTCATAAGAACTTTTTTCTATACTCAAAAATGTAAATAGACAAAAGGAGAAACGATCATGAAGAAATTTGTAATTTGCATACTAGGAATAGGCCTTCCTATATACTTACTACCTTTCATATTACGCGGGGATTTAGACAGATTTAATCCGATTGCTGAAGAAAAAAATGTATACGCCGTTGCGAATGGGTATGGCATTCCAGATTATCATTATAAAGGCCGAGCTATGTACTCACTAAAGGGTGTTGATGAATTAAGCAATGAAAAAGAATATAAAGTTGGAACGAACACGCCTAATGTTTTTATAAGAAAAACTTACTTAAAAATTCATGTGAAAGGAAAATATGTGTATTCTTACGATATTATTTCTAAAGAGGATATTCCGGAGAAAATAAGGGGACAATTGGAGATAGCAAATAAATAAAAGAGCCAATTCATACGATTTGGCTCTTTATTCTCTCTCCCATCTACCTTTAGGAAAATTCTTTCGGTAGATTTATTAAATTCGTTATCATTGTTTCAATAACCACTCTTCCATTACTTTCACTGTTTCATCTTGTTGTGCTTTTGCCGTAATTAAACTCGCATTATCACCTTTTTGCTCACCGTACATGCCAAAATGAGCATGATTTCCGCCCTTTATCATGTGCATAGTTGTATTCTTTGACATGAACCTTTTATTGTTCTCTATTTTTTCTACTGTTGCTAAAGCATCTACTTCCCCATAAATTGATAACATCGGAATCGATTTCGTAGAGAAGTCATCTGCAGGATACGAACCTAAGAAAATGATCCCGTCTATCTTGTCTTCATGTTGAAAAGCATACTTAGAAATCATAGCTCCCCCCATTGAATGCCCCGCAACATACCACTTCTGAACTTCAGGATACTGTTCCATTACACTGTCTACTGCATTGATTCCAAATATCGCTAAATTTAATGGCAACTTAGGCATCACTACAAAATGTCCATCTTTTGCGAGAGCTTCCCCTAAGTAACTATAAGCCTCAGCTTCTACTTTAGCTCCTTGATAAAAAATAACCCCTATTTTACCATCTTTCTCTCCAAAAACTATATTCTCTTCATCTTTTTTATCCTCTACTAACGATAAAGCCTCTTTCGTCGGTTTATAAGTAAACTGAGACCAAACAAAAAAACTAATACTTCCTATAAGTAAAATACCTAGTAAAGAGTACAGCGTAATTTTTATCCATTTCTTCACAAAGATGACCTCCCTAAGATGTATATATTCTATATTTTAGATTTTCATTAGTAAACATAAAAACTCGAGCATTTTTATTATGCTCAAGTTTTCATTTACTTCTTTAATTTATACTATAAATGGTCCAAGATAAATATGTAGCAAATGCAGACCATAAAAAATATGGAATTAGCAACCATGTCGATACTTTAGATAATTTGGAAGAAACCACTATGAGAAGTAACGTAGTAATAGCGACTAGTAAACAATCTACTGTTGCTAAAAATAAATTTTTTTGACTGAATTGAAAGTAGCTGAACGCTTGATTGCACATGTAATTTAAAAGGAATACAAACCAAAATGTTTTTGGCTTACGACCATATTTGTTGTAAATAATTGTAATCGACAATGCAATAAGTCCATATAATACAGCCCAAACTATTCCAATTGTCATACCAGAAGGTGTCCAAGACGGCTTTTCTAGTGCATCGTACCACATACGATCAATAGGAAAGAAAATACTAGAAACATAAAACAAACCATATGTTAGTAAAAATACTAGAATACTAGATTTTTTTCATAAACATTCTCCTTTTTACTAGAAGATTATAGAAACTTTATATGATTAGTATGTCCTCGTATTGGATAAATTTCTAATATTTAAATTTCAAATACATATTGTTTAATCTATTTTATACGAACTCTTTCATACTTTTATATGCAAAAAGTGCTCTCTCACGTGCTGCCTTATGATCAACAATTGGTAAAGGATATGTATGACCAAGCTTTATATTGGCCTTTTGTAAAATATGCTCAGGTGCATCCCAAGGTTTATGTATATATTTATTAGGCATATCTCTTAATTCTGGTACCCATCTTCTTATATACTCTCCATTTTTATCAAACTTTTCTCCTTGTGTGATGGGATTAAAAATACGAAAGTACGGTGATGCATCTGCCCCACTTCCAGCAACCCATTGCCATCCCATTGTATTATTTGCAATATCAGCATCTAGTAGTGTATCCATAAACCATTTTGCTCCTTCTTGCCACGGAATTAACAAATGCTTTACAAGAAAAGAGGCTACAGCCATTCTTGCTCGATTATGCATAAAACCTGTTCGCCATAGTTCCCGCATTCCCGCATCAATAAACGGATAACCCGTTTTCCCCTTTTGCCATACTCTTAATAACTCCTCTTCCTTATCCCACGGGAAATTTTCAAAGCTCTTATTAAGAGGTTTATATACTGTAAATGGATAATGATTATAGTAAATAATAAGAAAACTCTCGCCAAATTAATTGACGTATAAAGCTATTCACTTGTTTTTCAAAAAGACTACATTGTCTTTCGGTAATTTTATTTATTAAGTAATGAAACATTAGCTTTACTGATATTTGACCAAATGAAAGATACGGTGCCAACATCGAATGGACATTTTGATCTGGAAAATCTCTTCCTTCACTATAAGAGACTAATTTGCTAGAGAAAAATTTCTTGAATGTTTTATATGCCCCTTCTTCTGTCGGATCCCATATTGCTTCCATATGAGATGTCCATGGTATAGTCGGCAACAAGTGTAATTCTGAAACAGATAAGCTTGCTGGTAAAGAATTTCCCCACTTTATACTCTGCACTCTGCTAATAGGTTTAGGTATTACCTGCTTTTGAAATGCATTGTAAAAAGGCGTAAACACCTTATATTCAGTGTTATCTTTCTTTTTAATAATCCACGGTCCTAATAATAAATGTGAATTAAATTCCTTACAGATAATACCTTTACCTTCTAACATTATTTTCATTTTTTCATTAGATTGTAATCTGTCCGGATCATAACAAATATTCCAATATACAGCCGTTATCTCTAATTGTTCTATGAGAGAAAGTATTTCTTCCTCCGTACGTCCTTTACGAATTATTAAAGTAGAGCCCAATGCCTCAAGTTGCTTTTGGACATCTATTATAGCATGGTGTAACCACCACTTTGATGCACTTCCTATTGAAAAAGTTTCATCTTGTACATATACCGGAAGAACCTCACCAGACTGAACAGCCTCAAATAGAGCTGGGTTATCATATAAACGAAAATCTTTTTGAAACATAACAATAATTTTTTTTTGCATAACTATCCCTTCTAATTCTTAAAACATATTAAATTTTATTATATAACAGTAATTTATACATAAGAATTTATTTGTCTTTAATAGATTAATTAACTTTTTCAACTATTTTATTAGTAGCAATTTTAACAACCGTTTCTTTTTCACCTGTTCTATCAATCATGAAACCATGAACTTTAATATCAGAAGGTACTAACGGATGATGACGAATCATATCTATACTCTTCTCAATATTTTCACTAACATTTTCTTGTCCACTTAGCCATGCATTCAGGCTACCACTTGAAAATTCAGGCATGCAATTTTTAAAGAGATAGTCTATTTCTCTGTTATTTTTTATGGAATCACGTTGAATTTGTAGATTAACTATATCAGTTTCTTTATCCTCTATTCCGACAACAAAAATTTCTTCCACATTTTCTTGATAAATAGCAATAATAATAGATCTCATTATATCTCCATAAGGATGTACAATTACAGAATCATAGCTGTGTATAGTCAACACGTTTTCTTGTTGAATGTTAGTTACTTGTTGGATAATCGGCTCTATTCCGTGTTCAATGTCTGTTAATAATAATACTTTTTTATTCTTTGAATTCATATGGAGCACTCCTTCTTCATTATTGTATTTATGAAATTTTTAAACTAGTAACGATAGTTGATTATTCATTACATGATTGTTACCAGTTTTTCCATTGTCCTTCTGGATCAATACTTGCAAGTCTGACCCATCCATTTTGAAATTTTTCTCGAAATGTGAAATCATTATTTAGCAAACGTTCTATATATTCAATAGGCGCTTGAATTACAATTAGTAAACGAAGTGGTGAATGATACGTCTCACTATCTGACTGCATAACGGATTGCCAAGGTAAGCCTGGCAACAAGTCACTTGCATTTCCTTGCATAACACCGAGACCTGCCGTTACAGTTTGGGTTGTTTTGTTTCCACTACCATAATAATGAGGAGCTACAGTTGAAGCGTAATATTGTAAATTTATCCACTGAGCTACTGTTCCTGGCCCTGCAATGATGCTAACTAATATATCGCCACTTTCATCCTGTTTCCAATCATAATTATGAAGGAAAGCCCTACCTTCTAAGTCACAATCCTGAGTTAATTCTCGTTGTCCGATAATAAAAGATGCATTACGGGCTAATCCCCATTCCGGACGTATTTCACTCCAATCTTCTGCAAATCGATGTGCCTCTTTACTCGGATTTTTTATTTTCGTTTTAAAATTAGGTAATTGTGTTAAACGCTCTCTATTTGCATGTTGGCTCACATTTGGCATAACCGACTCAATACTATCAAGTGCTTCTTGCGCAGTTTCCGAAAGTTCTGGGACGTAAATCCATTCCAATTCATCCACTGTTGTTTTATGTTCAGCTGCTGCAAAAATGGTGTCCTCCGGAATTTTAATGCCTTCAGCAGACAAAGCCTCTCTGACTTCTGGAAGATTACATAAAGTAGCAAAAACTCTTGCATTGAATCCCCCTGCTGCTCCGCCACAAGCACCACACTCAAGCGCTGCAGCATAAGGGTTGTTCGTACTTTGACTACTATGTCCGCACATTACAACTAGAGGCGCGAATTTTTCTGTTAATCCCACCATTTTTAAAGCTTGACGCACATAGTTCACTTTTTCTTCTTTAGTAAAACCGATAGGCATCTCACATTTTGTATCATGAACATGATTAAGTGAGAATGTCGTATCAGGTTTTCGTAACATTGTTTTGCGAAGGTTACGAATGAAACTACCTACTCTTCTTGGCACAAAACTTCTTGTCATCATTTGTAGACCAAGTAAAGGGCCACTTATCTCAGGTAGTAACATACTTGTAAGTACATTTTGTTTCATCATTTTAAACGTATAACTTACTGAGCTGTCTATCTTCTTACGTTGTTGATAAGATTTATATTCATTTTCATCCGTGAGCTCTTTTATTTGATGTTTCGGTTTTAATATAACTGGCAAAGAAGGATGACTGTCATTACTACCTAGTTCACTAGTCGCAATTGGTAACCCAAAGAAACCAGCTATTCCAAACGTTTCGAACGGACCTAATTTTTCTAGGTGGCGACGAAACGGTTCTGAACGTACATCAATACAAAATGCTAATTGAGCTAATACACGTTTTTTATCATTAGTTGCACGTTGCTTAGAAACAATCTTTTCCCTTAATTGCTCTGCATGCGTCTGTTCCCAAGCTTCTAGCCAAAGTTTCCTGCGAATATTTTCATCAAAACGATATGCAAATGCTAATAATTCGCTTTGTTCAGCTGCAGACATTTGTGACCATTCCAGGGTTGAAATATTCCCCCAATAGATCCAAGAAGCTATAAGTGGGACAATCGCAACTTTCTTCTCAGCCTTTTGATTTTTTGTAGGTAAATAAGGTTTGACAATGGCCAGCTCCATAGAAATTCGAACTACTAAATATTCAATCATAAGTTCCTGTTCCTGAATTGATTGTTGGGAACGCCATAGTATCATTCCTGCCCACCCAGGCAAAGCAAGCAAGTGCCCTTCAAGGTAAGCTTGCTTGTTAGATTCAGAAATTCCTAATTCAGATAAAGCTCTTGTTAAAGCTACCTCGGCATCCTCTGGCCAATCTTTTAAAATGCTACGCTCATTTTTACTGAGCGCTGGATCAAATTTAATAAGGTGATGCCATGCACGATACAAACCTTTCTCTCGGTTTGGCATCGTCCAACTTGATCCGGAGTCATCCAAATATAATTTACACCATTTAATGATATGATAATTAAGAATATCAGATAGGTTTTCACCCTTTTGATTCTCTATAAGTGAACTTACAGGTTGCATAGGAGAGTCTTTCATACTTCCTGTATTTATATAACTCATTTCTTCTGCCAGTTTATTTAATTGTGGCGATGATAATAGGCTAGAAGGTAATTTCTCTAATTTTAAAGCTGCTTGGCAAAACTGCTCCGCTTTCTTTCGCGGGATATGAAAAGATTGTGAATCAAGCCAATGAGACAAGCCACTTTGTAAAAATGATTCCTTAATCTCCCCTTTCGCCTTTGCCGAATGAATCATAGAAGCACTAGGATATATATCCACATTACAAATTTCTTTTAACCAATCTGCAACTTGTTCAAATGATTGTTTTTCAAGTCCCATCCAAGGATGATGAGCTGCAAATGTAGCGATCGGCCAAAGTGGTGCAATCACTCGGCTAGCAGATTCAACTAACTCATTCATATTATTTTCTTGTACTTCAATGTTTGTATCTTTCTTTTTTAAAGTTTCTTTCGTTACGATTGACGGTATGCTCATTACTGATTACCTCCCTTTGATACATAATGTTTAAGATAGCTCGGATGACTTTCTACTGACTTTTGTCTCGCCTCCCCTACTCGAACGAACCAAAGATACATTACAGCAAATATAGTAGAGGATTGATTATGAGTAACGAGAGTACTAATAACACTACCAAATAATAAGAGACATATAACAAAAATAACGGCTGAAACTGAAGGTTGAACATTTTGATACATGTCAGTATGCAACCATTTATAAAGAGAATTATGAACGGTAAAGTAAATGAGAGAAAATCCAACTAAAATAAATACGCCAACAATTCGTCCCATTCTTCCCTCTCCAAAAACAACAAGTTGTTTCCATGAAAAGTATAATGACCACCCTAAGATGAACGCACTAACTAATTCATACCCTTCTCCAGAAGTCGTAAACCAAAAAGCAATCGCTATAAATAATCCGAAAACACGTCCGACCATAATCCATAAATCAGATATCTTTTCATTAGACTGCTTCACTGCCCCAAAACGTTGTACGGAAGAACCAGCTTGTAAAAACAATGTAGCTTTAAACAAACCATGTAAAATTAAATGAATAACAGCCGCCAAATAAGCTCCTAATGCGCATTGAATAAGCATAAACCCCATTTGTGCAATAGTTGACCCCACTAGCTGACGTTTATAATCAACCTGAACTAGGCTAATTCCTGTTCCGATTAAGACAGAAATACTAGAGAAAATTAGTAAAATGATTTGTGCCATATCATCATGAAAAAGAGGTGAAAATCTAGTTAACATGATACCGCCAGCATTTACTAACCCCGCATGCATAACAGCAGAAACAGGAGTTGGAGCAACAGCTGACTCAATTAACCATCTTTGAAAAGGCCATTGTGCTGCTGGAATCATCACAGCTACTATAATTAATAAGTTAATTCCTGTTTTCTCCAACGTTCCAAATTGAGCTACATTTTCATTCGTTAAAACTAATGTTAACTGCCACTGTCCAGTAACTTGAAAAAGCCAAATGATAGCTGCTAGCAAAGCAATCCAGCTTATTGTAAATAAATAACTAGAAATTTTTGTTGCTTCACTAACCACTTTCCACCCTTTATTTAGCCCTATGAGTAGAACCAATCCTATAAGAGTTGCTCCCCAACAAATAATCATGAAACGAAGATCATTACTTAACCATGCAACCGAAGATACACCTGTAGTAAATGTAAAAAGTGCAAAGTATTTTCGATATGAGCGATCTCCCAGTAAGTAACATATAGAAAAACGCTGAATGATTAAACCAATTGTAAGAACAAAGAAAGCCATGAACCAAGCTAAAGTATCTAAATGCCAAGGCCCTACAACTCTATCTCCATTGTGATTAACAAGTGCGAGTAAAGAAACCAATGAAGGCAATGTAGCGATACCAATATGGATATGAACAAAACGTAAAGGCATCCTTGCATGTAAAAACAATAATCCACTTAGCCAAGAAGCGCTAAGCGCCATAAAAAATAATGTTAACAGTGTTGATGAACTCAGCGAAATTAACATGTACAATACTCCCTTCCAAACGAAAATAACCTATAAAAATTCCTTTTAAGTAAGATAGTTTTTTAATTTCAATTTTCATTCACTCTTTTCAGTACATCGTTTTTTCCCATAAAAAAAACCGACAACTTCCATAATTCAATGATTTTATATCATCATTGAATTATGGAGATTGTCGGTTTCACTTCAACTAACTTCAATAAAGTTTTTTGAAGAGCTCCCATTTTATAGAGGATAATGTATGTATTACTCCTATTAAAAAGAAAAGTATATTTCTGATCTCCTAGATTATGCAATCAATATATCAATTTATGTTATGTGCTATCTTTCAATTAAGAAACTTTTTCATTTAGTCAATATTACATATTAAAAAAATGCTAAAGCCTTAATTATAGCAAACTGTTAAAATGAGCATCTATCAATTTTTTAAAACACTTATAAGATAAACCATATTAAGCAGTTTGTCAATTTCTTTATCCGTTTTTTAAGAGTTATTTGAATTACGATTTATTATACCTAAATAATTTCAAGTTTTTTAATTATTAGCATGTTAATAAAGTTAAATAAAGTTAAATAAAGTGCAAAACTTGTAGGTTTCTTAATCCTCCCACTAACCTTAAGGTATTTTTTATTTTTAAAATTTTTCCTCAAGATTATGAAGCAATTTAAAAATCATTACTCGTTCGCCTGTACGGGAGCTTATATCCGTATGAAAACTTTTCACTTTCTCTCCAGTTAATTCTAGTATAATCTCTTTCAAATCATCAATTCCAGATTCAACTAGCTCCGAACGATTTTTCTTTATCGTTAACATACCGTCTTTTGTTTCGCAAACAGTATATTCAGCCGGCGTTAAAATACCTTGTAAATTTACGATAATCATATCCCGTAATATATCTGTCTTAACTGATATAGACCCGCGTCCTAAGTAGTCCTTTTCCCAATGAGTAATTGCTTTGCTTATCTCTGATTCAATAGAGCCTTTTGAGCTTTTCATCTATGTATCCTCCTTCAATAAAATAAATTTACAATAACAATATAATAATCCGGATTGATTTTATTTTCAATTATTGAGAAGAATTTATTGGGATTGTTGTATGGTATCCTTTCATATCATAGCGATTTTTTATATTACAATATAGATTTTTTTGATCATTCCCAACAAGATACTCTTACTATAAAGGCTCTGTTGCATAGATTTCTAAAAAGGACATTCCGGAGAAAATAAGGAAACTCTTGTGACATAATACATAAACGAAAGAGTCGATTTCTTTATAAAATAGGAAATCGACTTTTGCTTAATTATTGATTTAGTAATAAAAACACCTTTTAAAATAACTATGTTTATACTATAGACGTTGATCTTTTTGGAAATTTAGTCGAAAATGATCTGCATCATTGTAAACACCAAATTCATATCCATTTTCCTTATAGAATTTAATGATTTCCGGAAGTGCTTGTAATGTTTGCGCCTTTTCATGCATTAAAACAACTTCTACTTCTTCTGTTGTTTGTTTCTTTACATTTTCGATAATCTGAGTTGGATTATCTTTTAATTTCCAATCATTTGAGTCTATTGTCCAATCCCAAACTTTTATTGCTGCTTCTACAATTTGATTACGAATTTCCTCACCCTTTAATCCTGGTGCAGATCCATATGGCGGACGAACTAGTTTAGGAGTTGTACCCGTAATATTATGGATAAGAGCTAACGTTTCTTTCATCTCCGGTACAAATTGTCCCTTTTTGTATAGCTTATCACTATTATGTGTCATACTATGAGCACCAATATAATGTCCTTCTTTTACTGCTCGTTTTACGTTTTCCTGAAAACCTGTATTTTGTAAATTACTACCTTGCATAAAAAATGTCGAGGCAACATTTTGCTCTTTTAGTACATCTAAAAATTCCCCAGTTAATTCGCTAGGACCGTCATCGAATGTTAAATACACAACCTTTCCTACCGGTTTTCCATCAGGTCTTTTCTGTTTTACCGGTGGTGTTTCTTTTTTCTTTTCTTGTTGTTGCGTATTAACTTGTTTACTACTTTCATTAGCTACTCCCTTCGCTGGGGTAGAGTTCCAATTTCCAATTAAGAAGAATGTGAAAAAGGTCGTCGCTAAAACAACTCCTAGAGATATGATTACCTTCGTTACTACACTTGTTTTTTTCTTACTTTGCGATTCTTTCATTATTTTTCGATCCTTTCCCTATTCATTTTCATATTTATAAGGCTGAGCCTTTATTCGACTGAATCATTCGTTTCAACCGGTGTTTACAATAAATAGATTAATAGAAACAGATAAAGATAAAATGCAGATAATGTCGAAATCAGTTAAAGAATAAGGTTAAGTTAATTCTTAAATTTGAAAACTGGATATACACCCAAAATAAAAAATACTACTCTTTCTAATTAAGATTTAGAAAGAATAGTATTTTTCTATTTGCCTATTTTATTACAACGTAAAATAATTAATAATGCCATCCACAATTCCTTTTTGCGATTTTGCTTGGAATTCTTCTGAATTCATTCTTTTTTCATCATTCGCATTAGATGTAAACCCTAACTCAATTAAGATAGCCGGAGAAGGATTTTCTCGTAAGACAAGAAAATCACTTCCATGAATGCCTCTATCACGGCTGTCTATATTTTGATCAAAAATAGCTTCTTGTACGGTCTTAGCTAACTTTTTATCTTTCCTTTTATTAGATCCAAAATGAGTTGTTATTCCTTTTACATTTGTATCCTCAAAAGCATCATGATGAATGCTAATATAAAGATCCGCCGCATGGTCTTTCGCTACTTTGACACGTGCTTGTAATTCTTCCTTTTGCTTTGTTTCTGGAAGTAAGCTCGTATCTTTTTCACGTGTTAATATAACTTTTGCATCCGTTCTTTCTTCTAATTCTTTCTTTATATTTTGTGCTACTTTTAAATTAAGCTCTTTTTCAATCGTTCCTAATTTCTTTCCTTTCGTCCCTCTATCTCCTCCACCATGCCCTGGATCAATTACAATAGTTTTTCCTTTTAATCGTAAATCCTCTTTTGATATGTTTTTGTGCCCTTTAGCATGTATGAAACTAACGCCTGTACCCATTATTATTATTATAATAAGCAAAAGCAATATCGCTCTTTTTTTCATTTTAACAATCTCCTTATCAACTTTTCATTCTCTTTCTAATGAAAATAGTAATGAATGCTGATAAAGATAAAATGCAGATAATGTCGATTTCGTTTAAAAATAATAAAAACGTGTAGAAAAAATTCTACACGTTTTTATTTAAATAGAAATAAAATAATACTCCATCTTCTGTATTTGAAACACCATATTCCGCATCATGTAGCTCTAATATATTTTTTGAAATAGCAAGGCCCAATCCTGTTCCACCTTTTGAACGTTGACGAGACGTATCCCCTCGATAGAAACGATCCCATATTTTCTCTAAATGTTTTGGCGCGATATGAGCCCCTTTATTTTCTACACATACTTTTACACGTTCATTCTCTTCTATTGTAGAAATAATAATATTCTCCTGTTCTGGTGTGTAACGAATCGCATTCGTAATAAAGTTCGTTATAACTTGTTCTATGCGATGCTGGTTTGCAACAACTTCAATTTTAGAAAGTTGTTTATGAACATGTAATTGCTTAGCTGTTATATCCGAGGTTAATTGCTCACATATGTAATCGATCATTTCATCAATATGGAAAACATCCATTTCCATTTTATATGTACCAGATTCGAATTTCGCTAACTCCAGCATATCAATAATGAGCATATCCATTTTATCTACTTCTTTTGACATTGCTTTAAAGTAATACTCCTTTTTATTACTAGCAACACCATCCTCTAAAATTGAAATACAGCTCTTCATAATACTTAAAGGTGTTTTTAACTCATGTGAAACACCAGCGATAAATTCTTTACGTGTATTCTCTAATTGCTTTTCTTTTTCTATATCTTGCTGCAATTGATGAATATACGAATGCAAAGCTTTAGAAAGTGTATTAATATTTTGTGATAAATCACCTATTTCATCCTTTGTAGTAATAGGTAGCGTCTCAGAGAAATCTAAACCCGCGATTTTTTTTGTAGTATCATTTATTTGTAATAATGGCTTGGCGATTTTTTTTGAGTAATAGAACGATATCAAAACAATTAAAATCAATACAAAGATAATTAAATATACATAATAATCCTTTATCATTTGTACCGCTTCATCAACTGGTTGCAATGATGTCATAGCAAATATATAGTTTGTCTTACCCCCCGCGTCTTTTGTTGGCTTGATTAAAACTTTATATTTAATATCATTTTCTTCGTAATCCATTATTTCTGTAGAAGTAACATCATTAGATTTTTGATTCAATAATAAATCAACTTGAAATTGTTTTATTCTATCTATAAGCACACGATTTCCATATATAAAGTTCGTTCCTACAGTCCCCTCCGGTAATTGCACGTTTTGAATGCTTCCCGCTAAATATAATTGTGAACTTTCTTTTGAAGATACGGCTTTTGGCCCATACAACCTTTCTGACAGTTGCTTGTTCTCTAGCCCAACATTCTTCTCTTTTATTGTTAACATCGCAGGGACTACTATATCCCCCTTCTGTACTCCGTCGATAATAATATGACTCCCTTGTTCTAAACTATATTTCATCCTTTGTATATCTTCTAAATTGATAAAACTATACAACGGTATGTGAATGGAACGTTCAGAAAATATCTTATTTTCGTTTGGGTCTAATTGAATTTCTATAGAAAAATCATTTGCATATTTTATATTACCTACACTATCTAACGTTGTAATCCATGTCGCATTCTCTTGATAGAAATTTTGTTCTAATTCTTGAATTACTTTCGCATCATCTCCAGCTTTTATATATGCTTTTTCAAAGGATTGAATATTTGTTTTAATATCATTAACTTTTCGATTTGCGTAGTATTGCTTAAAAAATATAGTTTGTCCAATAAAAATAGTTACTAAAATGAGTGTGCATAATGCTGTTGTTAACATAAATAACTTTAATACAATTCCTTTTTTCATACTTGTCCCTCAAATTTATAACCAGCTCGTACAACCGTTACAATACAAGCTGCTTTTTTGTCCTAATTTATGACGCAAATTACGAATATGACTATTAACAGTGCGATCATCCCCAGCAAATTCATAACCCAAAATTTTATTGATTAGTTGTTCTCTCGAAATTACAATTCCTTGATTTCGCATGAGATACGTTACTATTTCAAATTCTGTATGAGTCAAATTTATGTCTTCCCCATCTATAGTTACTGTACGAGAAGGAAAATGTACATGGATGCCACTACTCGTTAATGTGTCTTCAGCTGGTACATTAACAGCGGAAGAATATCGGCTTTCCATTAATCGTTTGGCTCTTGCTAATAAAATAGGAGGACTATATGGCTTTGTAACATAATCATCTGCTCCTAGTTCAAATCCAAGTAAGGTACCATCCTCATCCACCCGAGCCATTAGCATAATAATAGGTACATTAGATTTCTTCCGAATTCGCCGACAAACCGTCCAACCATCTAATTCCGGTAACATAATATCTAAAATAATTAAATGCACCTCATGCTCTTCAAATATAGATAACGCTTCTTTCCCATCAATCGCCTCTAAGACGTTATACCCTTCGTTTAATAAGTAATCTTTCATAATTTCACGTAAAATATCTTCATCTTCTACAATTAATATTGTTCTTTGCATCTTTTATCTTCTCCACGATTTATTTTATTGTAAGGAAGAAATAGTTCATTTTATATGTTAACCAATTAGAAATCTTTCACTATTTCCGTCACTACTACATACAACATAATTATATCAAGATAATAGCATGACGGTATAAAGATAAAATGCAGAGATAGCCTTACTATTGAAATGCTATTATAATTTTGTAATTGGAATGAATTTGAATCAAATAAAAAACCAAAAGAAATACTATGATATCGCGACTTAAACTAAATAATATGGTGTATATCAAAAATGAGTTTCCTGAATACTTTCGAAATGGAACAGTAAAAAAACAGTCTCAGTACATCAAAGTTGATTTAGAACACATTATGAATACCTTAAAACCTGGACAGGTGTGAATTTAGGGTAATCTAATATTTCACATTCAAATATGATAGAATAGAAGTATATCCAAAACGGAGGAATAACAAATGAACTCAAACACAAAACAGTTTATTTATGATATCCAGCAACGAAAGAACAATTATATAGAAAATGCTTTAATAGCAATACAACACCCTAAAAAAGAGCAATCTGAACAGGTCATTCAAAATATAGTAGAGAAGATGGATATGATGATTAGTCTAGTTACTACGTACATGAGGATTGAATCTGGATCTACGAAAGAATTAAAAGAACTTCAGAAAGAAATTATCCATGCTCAAGCATATATCCAAAAACGAAAATTTGAAGAAACACAGAGATAAAACCCTGTGTTTTTATTTGATGCTCTATGACGCTAATTTGATTATTGTTTTGGCATAATCCATACAATTTGTTGAATGCGTACAATATATGGCACCGTATCTTCAATGAGCAAATGATCGGGTTTCACATCCTTTAATTTACCTCTTATATTTCCTCTTACAGTTTCAATAACCACATGTTTACCAATTACTGATTGTAATGTCTGATATACATAGGGATTAGGCACACTTACCATATTTTGTTTACTAAAGTCATTTCCCTCCAAATAACTCATTCTATAAGACTCCTTTCTAACTCGCATTCTTTCTCCTAATATATGATGTAAATCTTATAAATATGCTAGAAGGATAATTCATTATATGAACGGAAATAACATTTTAATAAGATACGGTTTCTATTTCTACATTGCTAAAAAATTATTTATATAAAGTTACTTTTACTAGTTAATAGGTGATGATATAGGGATATTTTGAATGTACATCTAGTTTGTTCCTTTCAGGATATGTATCATTTTAAATACGCCCTTTATTAGAATAGTACTCATACTTTTTTTGAGATTCTTTCGTAATACGTGCGTTAAGTAAAATTGCTAACAATAAAAACACTCCATATTTTCCCCCTGTAGCTCCTATGATAATCACACTACTACAAACAAGTACAATTAATAGGATAAACGAAACTAAATAAATACGATCATAATTCTTTGACATCTTCTCGTATTTTATGCGTTCTTTCCTTGCATCCATCTAAATTCCTCCTTTAAATAATCCATTTCACTCTCAAATAAATCTAACCCTTAAAAAGGAAACAATCTATCGTTTTAAATAATTAGTTTGTTTTTTATCAACTAATTTATATAACGTAAAAAGAAATCCTACCAATATTAAGCTCTCCACCATGATAATCCCGACCCTCTCCTTCCTTTTAAGCCCAACAAATCAGATAAAGTTATGTATATCCCATATTAGCTGCAACAAGCAAAAAGGACCCCCCTTCTCTTAAAGGCCGATCCTTTTCTCCTTGTATGCAACTATTTTTACCTATTCTTGATTAATTAGAATAATAGCTGGTCCATCTACACGAATTCCACCAACTTCGATTTTTTCATAAGACTCAACTGTAATAGAGATGATCCCTTCTCGCTTCTTTAATTCATTACTTAATTCTTTTGTTAACATTTTTTTCATGTGTGTACTCCTTCTTACTGCTTAATTTACTATTGGTATGTAAATAAAATTTAAATTGGTTTCCTGGTCTGGAAACCAATTTTTTGTAGTTGACCATATGGTGTTACCAGTTCGTTTATCAATTTTACGTAAAGAAGATAAACAATTACTATTCACCGTCTCAGTAGATATAAGGCACTCTTACAGATAGTGGTGAGATTGATTGTTTTTTCTTCTAGAAATAATGACTTAGATAGTATATTACCTAAAACAATGAAAGCCCTACCTCTCTTTCATCCTTACGGCTCCTTGTCCGTGCCAGTGTGAGTCAGGATTGTAAAAATCAAGTGACTATTTAATCGAGTTATTTGATGAAACTTCAAACGTTCGTAAAAGAAATTTAAAAATAAAAATGGATTAGATTGAAGTAGTAACAAAAGAGGTATCTACTCTAAAAGTGAGTTGAAGAAATTGAATATCTTTGAAATACTTTCCTTTTAATAATCAACATATACCCAGAAAATTCAGGATATTTCCGAGGAATATCATACAGTATTTATAATAAATCTCAACAGAAACTTTTTATTTGTTTTTCAGTGATTCCTTTAATTAATTCTAGCTCACTGACCAAAAATTTATATGCATCATCCAACAATTTTTTTTCGCTTGTATTCAGTGCTTTTTCCTTCTTTATACGGATTAAATCACGTATAACTTCAGCACCTTCTTGTATTTCACCCGTTTTTATTTTATCTGTGTTTACTTTATACCTTTGTTTCCAAGGCATTAATTCGCCTGATTCTCCATGCTGAAAAATGTGTATAATACGCGTTAATGTAAGTATATCAATAACTGGGCGTATATTCGAACTCAATATTTTGCCCTTAGGAATCATGATTTGCATATTACTAATGGACATTTTTATGACATAATAAAGTTGCTTTTTCCCTGAGAACTCTTTTTCTTCTATGGCTTCAATTATACCTGCTCCGTGCATTGGATAAACAATGTTATCGCCAATTTGAAACATATAACCCACCTCCATATGTGGTAACCTTCTCAAGCTTAACACATACGTTATTTTTTATCAAATATTTAATAATATCATGAGTTTGTTTTTGGTGTCAATCACTTTTTATTCGGAAGTTAAATTAAGGAAAACAGCCGCAAAATAATAGAGAGCGTTCTAGATTTCAAATAAAAGAAAAGGGAATTCCCACGCGTATATTCTGAAATCTCTACTCATTAACGTAGATCAGTTTTTCCTTGAAAACGGCCAAATCGATCCCGTATTTTTTTCAATCTTATATGATACTCCAAAATCTCAATTCTTGCTTTTTCTGCTAGAGGGGCAATTGGTCGTAAGTCTTTTAACCCCCAATACTCAACCACTACATCAAGTACTTGATCAAAATATTGTAGTGGCCCATAGTTTGCTTCTTTTGCAATCACAGCCATTCTATTTTCAAAATCAGGCATGACGGCACCTGGCATTTTAAAATTCCTAATCACATTGGCAATATGGTAGCAATAATTTGGTTCCAATTCTAAATGTGTTCGAATAACGTCTCGATAAAACGCATAATGAAGTGTTTCATCTTTTGCAAGACGGCGTAATAATGTAGCAAGATCTGGATCATGCTTACTTGCCACCTTAGCTACATTATTGTAAAACACCATTGTTGCAAGTTCTTGTAGCGTCGTATACGTCATGGCTTCGATTGGTGTATGAAAATCAGGCTCAAACCCACACTCAACGACTGATTTTCTTAATTCATGTATACGTTTAGGGTTTACACTTCGAGTGAGTAGTAAATATGTCTCTAATAAATTCGAATGTTGATCCTCTTCTGAGGTCCAAGTATGAATAAAGTCTATAATAACAGAAAGGGAACCTTTAAAAGTCGCAGATAAATACGTTGTAAACCATGGTAAATTCACTTCTGTTAATAAAGCTGTTTCAATGGCCGTAATTACACCAGAAGGGAGAGTAACTTGACTTTCATCCCAAGGAACTCTTTTAAAGTCCATTCCCTTATCCCATGGTAAAAACTCATGATAACCCCAGTCTATCTTCTGCGCTCTTATTTTATGTTGTTCATACAGTTCTTTTAAACGTGGTTCTAATCGGAAATCTAAATCATTTGTTAGCATATAAGTGCCCCCTTTTCTTACCATGAATATTCAGCTTATTTTTATCTCTAAAAATTTTCTACAAATAAATATTACTTTCCTTTTTTTAAATCAAACATAACAAACTTGTAACAAAACTCTTTAAGAGCGCTATATTTTCATAGGATTTTTTTATCAAAAGAGGGACCGTTACACCTATTTTCTTTTTTATAAAATAGATATTGAGGCAAATAATATGTTAGTTAGTCAAAATAAAAACTAACCTCAGTAAATACAGAATAACATTCATCGATAAAGATACTCGTCATGTTGTAAATTTTGGTGAGTGTAAAAAGGTGCATGCCTATAAAGAATCGTTTTATAATAAAGATTGATAGTGTTTTATATACACTATCAACTTATTTAGACGTAAGATTATAATCCAATATATTAGATTAAGCGCTTGAAAAAAATATAGTTGATGAGATAGCCTTAAACGACAATTCCCAACAAGCTTAATGTACATTGGCTATGATGAGTTCGACCAAATTTTGTGAAACAGTATACAAAAAAAGGGAAGAGGCGATAAACATGCAGTCAACGGAAGCGCATATGAAGGAAAAACAACGTAGAGAAAAAATAGAAATTATATTTAGTCACAGGGTAAAAGGAGAGAATTTTTTTCACGGTTCTTCCTATCAATGGAAAAACATTGTATATCAAAATTATAATAGGATACAACAAAAAGAGTTGGAAATTGAACAACTCATTTCGAAAATGGAAAAAGAAGGGATCCGTTTTACGCAGCACCGTTCACTCATACATTATCCCGTCATTGATTTCGTAAAATATATAGCTAAGATTTATAAGGAGCCCCTCGAAATAAAATAATCATATTTATAAAAGGTTTATTTCCGGGGGGGTTTTTAACTTAAAACCAGGGGTAACCGCCCCATTTCCATCAAGGTAAAGTTTTATAACACCCCCAAAACGAAATTTTTAGGTTTTATTGTGAAAAAAGCCTAAAAATTTCGTTTTGGGGGTGACCTGTTTTCTTAGGTTGATGGCGATGGGGTACCGCCATCAACCTAAGATTACCCAAAGATCTAATACTGGTCCTAAAGCCATGCCATTGCTTCTCCACGAAGAGATCGTGGAATACATCAATCACAGCCTTTTCTATCGAACTTGTAGCAACTGCCCAGCTGATTCCATGGAAAATATGTAAAATCACTAAGCATATAGCCCCTGTTATCCAAGTATAAAAATACATTGTCTTTACAAATAATACTCAAACATTTTTGCAACCTTTTCTTTTATTTTTTCTTTTATAGATAATTGGTTGACGTCAGAGGATGTTACTTGCTTTGAATTTTGTAAGTCTGCATTAATCACTGGTTTTATTCTCGAAATATAGATAGGGTCATGAATATAACAGTTCATTTCTTCATTTAAATGAAACGAGCGTGAATCAAAATTCACGGTCCCAACCATCAATACTTTTTCATCAATCAAAAATACTTTACCGTGTAACACCCCATTTTTGTAACCATATACTTCCATCCCCTGTTTTAATGCTTTTCGGATATATGGATATGCTGCTTCTTTAACTAATAGTGCATCCGAATGAGGTGAGAATAGAATTTTGACACGGACTCCCCTCTTTCTTGCATCTACTAATGCGTTCCAAATAGTTCTGTCTTTTGGTATAAAATAAGGTGTTAATATAATAATGGATTCTTTTGCTTGTTGAAACAGCATTTTATAATCTTGCCCAAGTTTTTCTCCACTATAATATGCAGTAAATCGTTGCGAGGTTGCTCCCTTTTCCTTTACCGCATTGTGTATCGGAATCGGTTTCTCTGAGTTTCTCTTCCAGTCTAATACAAATTGTTGTTCTAAATCTTGAACTCCTTCTCCTCGTATTTGAAGATGATAATCTCTCCAATAACCAAGTTTTTCTTTTTCCCCCAAATACTTCTTTCCGATGTTGAATCCACCAATGTAACCAACCTTTCCATCAATAACTGAAATACGACGATGATTCCGATGATCCAAAGAAGAAAAAAGATAAGGGAAAGCAGGTTTATTGTAATATGTAAAATGAACTCCTTTTTTAACTAATAATTCTCTTTCCTTTTTCTTTAGTAAAATTCCACCTAACCTGTCCAAAGCATAGTATACTTCTACACCTTCTTGACTTTTTTTCCGTAATAACTCTAGAAACTGATGGCTTACTTTATCATCAGCAATAGAAAAAAAGTTAACATGCACGTAATGCTTTGCTTTCTCTATATCTGAGAATAGTTGATTGTTTAACTGTTTCCCATCTGTATACAAAGTAATATCACTTTGACGCATAGGGTATTGACTAGAATTCTGGCTAAATACCCCATTTTTTTCGGCTATCGTTCTGTCAATTTCACCCCAAACAAACAGAACTAAACATCCACCGATAAATAAAAAGAGGAATACTCGGAAAATTCTTCCTATCTTTTTCAGCATATTTAATCTCCTTTATATATTATCGTTTTATTTCTGTTAGTTTTTGTTATTGGGACAAAACTATTCCATGCATCTATTAGCTAAAAAAATCCTTCTTTGAATGATTAGCTATAAAATTTCTCATTCGCATAACCCTAAAATTGGAATTCGTACGACGATAACAAAATAGGCACTCTATATTTTGAAGTACATTTACAAGGAGGAATACTACATGACAGTAAGTACTAAACTTAAACAAACTATCGCTGGATTAAAGAGTGCTCAAGCATGCCTAGAAGGATTTGTTCTTGACACTGATAACAAGCAAGCAAAACAATTATATAAAGGTGCAGCACAACAAGCTCAAGAAATTATTGAATCTTTAAATCCTCGTCTTCAACAAATTGAACATGAAGAGCCTCAGTACAAGTAATAACATAATACCTTTCACATAGAATATCGTCCCATGGAAGAGTGCTCAGCTTAAATAACGATTATCATAATGCTAATTACGATTAAAGGGTCTCACCATATTGCCATCAATTTAAGAATTCAAAATTACCCCAAAACGAAAAAATTGGCATCCTCAGGTGAAAATGTACATTTTTTTGTTTTTGGGGTAATTCAAAATGTTGGGTTGATGGGCATTTGATACTATTTTTTATTATGCATCTCTAAATTTTAGAGAATGTTTACAGCTGTAATTTTGCAGGTTGAAATAGCAAACCTAACGATTGTAGTTGGATTTATAGGTAAAGTACCTAGAACTATACCAAGACCTGTTTGTTCCACGTTAAAATCTACTGCAGTAGAACCAGTACTTGCTAAAAGATTCACTGTAGAACCAATAAGCGTATCTAGTAATTCCCTAATTGGTCGTTCGCGACAATCACATTCACATCCTAAGTCTACAGGTGGAAGTAATGTCATAGATGGCCCCGGCGGTAAAAAACCTACCCCTGTTACATCAGAAATATTGACTACAAAGGATGTGGAACCATCTGTAACTGTAACTAAAAAATCATTTACAGAAGTAATAGTAAATAAAAAGAAAAGTGGTGGAGCGTTTGGTGCATCTGCAATAGTGCCAAGAAGCACTGTTTCCCCAATAAGTTGTTGTAAAACATTCTGCATAGGTAAAACACAGCAATCACAAAGGCAACCTTCAGTTGCTCCTGTTGGACCTGTTAAACCTGTTGCTCCTGTTGGACCTGTTACTCCTGTTGGACCTGTTGCTCCTGTTGCTCCTGTTGGACCTGTTGCTCCTGTTGGACCTGTTGGACCTGTTACTCCTGTTGCTCC
>NZ_QORY01000059.1:0-1025 GCF_008368755.1 Bacillus sp. AR2-1 | reverse complement strand
GGATTCTTTTTTTCTTTTTATATTACATTACATATTTATATAAAGCATGTGCAACACCGTGTTCTTCATTTGATAAAGTTTCGTATTTACACATTGCTTTTATTTCTTCGACTCCGTTCCCCATTGCAATTGATATGTTTGCTTTTTCCATCATGGATACATCGTTTAGCCCATCACCTATCGCTACAGTATTTTCAACTGGAATATTTAGATGTTCTGCTAAAGTATATAATCCATTTCCTTTTTGAGCATCTCGATGATTAATTTCTAAATTATGCCAATATGAAGATGTAATTGCTAAATCAGTATTATGCAGAAACGCTGCTTTTAACTTTTTTAATTTTTCTATGTCATAAGAAAATGGTAAAAGCTTATGCACATGTATATCAGTTTCTACAATCGGTTTACAACTTTCTGCACTATGAAACGCTGTATGCTCAAGGTATAAAGCTGCGATCGTTTCTAATTCTTTCAAGTCGAAATTTTCTTTTGAACTCTTCACATACTCAATTTCATTACGTACACTCTCTACTCCATAATCCGGTACATACACACCTTTATCAGTATAAAGCTGATAATATAAGCCATTCTCTTCAAGATATTCTACAATTTCAAGTGCTTGCATATTTTGAATTGGATATCTCTTCATCATTTTTTTATCTTTATATATAAGCGCACCATTTTCCGCAATAATTGGACACTCTAAATTAACTTCTAACAACAATCTTTCAATGTCGACGATAGAACGTCCTGTACAAATTGCTACAACATGACCCGCTTCCTGACATTTTTGAATTGCTTCTGCATTCTCTTTACTAATCATTTTATTCCCTGAAAGAAGAGTTCCATCTAAATCAATTGCGATTAATTTCATTATTTCTTCACCACTTTCTATAAATACACGAGTTCATTATAAACAAAAGGTATCGTTTTCATACTGATCTCGTGAAGTACTCCTTATTTATAATTTATGAAAAGCGTTTCAGGTCAAGAAATAATTAATAATAAAATCAAAAACTTTTCTT
>NZ_QORY01000058.1:0-7011 GCF_008368755.1 Bacillus sp. AR2-1 | reverse complement strand
TAAGATGGCCCTTTACGTATTGAAAAAAGAACAAGATACATAGTTTATTCAAATGAAATGAATTACATGTGGAAAACACATTGTTAACACAAGTACATTGTATAGTTATTCTTATATAATAATAAAAGTGAGGTATTTTGAATTGAAAAAGAAAAATCTATTTTTAGGAACAATTATTTCATGCGTAGTACTGGCATTATCGGCATGTGGTTCCTCAGACAACGTAGTAACATCAAAAGTAGGCAATGTTACAGAAAAAGAGTTAAGTAAAGAATTAAGACAAAAATATGGGGAAAGTACTTTATACCAAATGGTGTTAAGTAAGGCGTTGTTAGATAAATATAAAGTTTCAGATGAGGAAGCAAAAAAACAAGTAGAAGAAGCAAAAGAAAAGATGGGTGATAACTTCAAATCGACTTTAGAGCAAGTCGGCTTGAAGAATGAAGATGAATTAAAAGAAAAAATGAAGCCAGAAATTGCATTTGAGAAAGCGATTAAAGCGACTGTCACAGAAAAAGATGTAAAAGATAACTATAAACCAGAAATGAAGGTAAGTCATATTTTAGTGAAAGATGAAAAGACTGCTAAAGAAGTGAAAGAGAAAGTAAATAATGGTGAAGATTTTACAGCTTTAGCGAAGCAATACTCAGAGGATACTGGTTCAAAAGAACAAGGCGGAGAAATAACTGGTTTTGCTCCAGGACAAACGGTGAAAGAATTTGAGGAAGCTGCATATAAATTAAATGCAGGACAAGTAAGTGAGCCAGTAAAAACAACTTACGGATACCATATTATTAAAGTGACAGATAAAAAAGAATTGAAGCCATTTGATGAAGTAAAAGATCAAATTCGTAAAGATTTAGAACAGCAAAGACTACAAGATACGACTGGAAAATGGAAACAACAAGTAGTCAATGATTTACTGAAAGATGCTGATATTAAAGTGAACGATAAAGACTTTAAAAATACATTTGAATTTCTAGAAAAGAAATAATGACTGTAATTAGAAAAGGGAACCTTTATAGGTTCCCTTTTCTAGTTAGTGTGTGAGTTATAAATAGATAGTAAGACAATATAATATTACATTTAAATATTAAGAATTACAATGGGAATTTATGTAATTGTTTTAAATTGGAATGATCAATGCTTCATAGAATGTTGATATTATAATGTTTCGTTTGCTTAATTTCATTAAATATAAAGTGGATTTATTAATTTCATCCCACTATTTGCATGTAGTCTGATTGGCGTGGGCTAATTAAAACCTGAATTGATTTAAGTTTTTCTTTATTGAAGTGGATAAACATAATTTGCAGAATGAAACATACAATAGTATTGAAAAAATATTGATGCGAAATGAAGTGAAAAGCAGAGCATTCTACTAAAAAGGATGTTCTTTTTAGTATGAAACTTTTAGGATAAAGAAAGAATGCTTTTAAACAAATTATTTAATAGATAAATATATTACGTAGGAGGAGAAAATATGAAAGTAATTTTTCAAAGAGAAGATGGAGGGAAGGTTTTTGAATCGTATGATGAAGATATAAGTAACTTATTAGCTATTTTAAAGGAAACGAAAGGGATTAAGATTGGGATGGTTGAGTATGAAGTATTAAAATACGAATTAGAGTATTTTCGTAACCCAAAAAAAGCAGTAACAGAGAGGGAGTTACATATAATAGTACAACCAAAATATATTTAATAATTAGGACCAATTATTTATAAATAGTTTTATACATTATGTACGAAAAGAGAGTGTTTAAATTGCTCTCTTTTCATAGAAATTCATAAGGAACGAATTATGATCCGTTATAAATCCCCTAAATTTTGTGAGTTCGTTCTTTATAATATATGCTTTCATTTATAGTTGGTTAATAAATTTGAAAAATTAAAACTTTTTAGTTTAGGCAGGGATTTTATAAATGAGGGGGACTATTTTGAATTATTCAGTTGTTGGGTTGGTGATGAAGATCAGGAACGAGTGGGAGAATTAAAATTAAAAATAAATCATTTTAAAATTGATGAAATTTTGATTCCAGAAAGAACACTTGTCAGGTTAGAAAAATAAATATAGAAATATACGTTATTAGAAAAAAGCGACTTCATTTTGTATGAAGTCGCTTTTTTAGTAAATATGTGAACTTCCTATTAAATAGGAAGTGAAAAACTCATTTGATAAAGAAGAAAATCAATGATGGATAAATGTATAAGAAAATGATTTGAATTATATTTTGTTAAAAATATAATTATATCTCTTCTCAAAAGAATGTATGTTCGTGTATAATTAGAACGAGTGTTCTTTTGAATGCAGATAGTATATGAATTAGAAATAAAGTGAAACATTAATCAGTGAGGTGCTTATCGTCCATTGATTATTAGCTTTCACCAATTCAACGTTTACGGGAGGTTGGTTTTCGACTTATATACCTCACATGTGCCGATTTTGAGGTGGGAGCTATACTCCCTGTTAATGCGGGGGAAATATGATCCTAGCATTATGAAAGAATAATTGAGTAACAATATATGTGAAATAGAATGGATAAATGATCAAGGAGATAAAGAAATGAATGATGTAAAGGTGCAGAAAGCAGAAAGAGAATGGGTTCCATTTACAGTAATGTCGGAACAGTTATTAAGTATGCAAAAGATTGTTGGAGAGAAGTTTAAAGTACAAAAACCGCTCTTAACAAACGAAGCAAAAGAGAGAATTTCTGATAAATTATTAACGTCATTATTGTCTGAGAAAGAAATATTGGTGACATATTTTGAAGATGGTTACATCCTTACAAGTTATATGACAGTAGTGCATATCAACCCGCTAAAGTGCATTGTAATATGTACTGACGCATTTTATAAAACTTACGTATTTAATACTTCTGATATTATTGAAATAACGTAAAGGAAGCTGAAATTTCAATTTTAGCTTCCTTTACGTTATGTTAGATGAGGGATATAAATAATGAAAAGAAAAAGCAGCTAGCTTCATACTAGCTGCTAAGCCCCAGGGAAAGGGAGAAAAAGATAGGGTACTCCAAAAATCAATAATAGCTGTGTAACAGCCTGATTATAGTATAGACAAATTTATTATTCCTAAACAGTACGATGAAAAAATAGGACTAAGCTGTACCTACTTGGTTTTGATCTGCAAGGTCAGAATCAAAAGTATTAGTCGCGCTCACACCATTAAAAGTATTAACAACAAAACCAACATTTGAAGCACCAGATCCATTATAAGCCTTCGTATTTTCTTTCGGAGAAACATTGTAGAAATCGCCTAAATTAAATGAACCGTTACTATTTTGTACAACTAAATTCCCTACAACTGAGGGCATAGTTTTCACCCGCTTTACAATCATTTGTTAATACTACTATATGGTGTTATAGTCCAAATGGTTCATGTAACAAAAATTGTGGAATAGTAAAACGTTTGAAGTGTAGCTTAATCCTACAATAAAAGTATGTTAAAATTAATGTAAGGTCGATTAATTTTAAAAAACAATTGTATAATTAATATATATAAAATCAAAGGAGGCAAAATGTAATGAATAATGTTATAAAAAAAGTAGATTTAACGGATGCAAAATCAAGTAATCTTGTTGCACTTATTTATAGCAATGAAGTTATATTGGTTGAAGAAGCATTTTGTCCAAATGAAATAAAATTAAAGTTTAATGAAATTGCAATTTTATCGGCTATTAAAACAGCACATATAATGAAAGTATCCATCAGAAAAGAACTGGAAGCAATTTTTCATGACACTGGTGTTTTATTTGTGAAGCATAGTGTTGATTATGGAAATAGTCAATCTATCACTATGCATTTTGAACAATTCAAAAAGTTGCAAAATGAGATTGAGAATTTAAATAAAAATAGGTAATCAGACTAGATGAAGATTCTTTCATAGAGGTGAACTGTTTTATGATGAAAAATTAGTTTGAAATTTTTTCAGATGAATCTCAATGTAAGCATAAATATGGTTTTATTAAAATGCAGGATAACGAAGATTTTAAAAGAAGTAATCTTGGTGTAGCTTTTATGTATCGGTGTGAGAAATGCGGGAAAGAGAAGCTGAAATATAAAAGCAATAACGAAATAAATAATGACTTTTTTGATATATAAGCAAGAGTAACTGTTATGGTTACTCTTTTTGCTTACATAAAAACTCCTACTAAAGTATGAAATGAGTTGATACTTTAGTAAATGGCTGAATGAAAAGGGAGAGTGTAAAATTTTATAAAGGAGGAGAGGTATATGCATCGAAACAAAACTGGAAAAGTTGTAATGATTACAGGAGTGACGCAAGGATTAGGTCGTGCAATGGTTGATCGATTTCATGAATTGGGATGGAATATATATGGCTGTGGACGTTCAAAAGATAAAATTGAAGAATTGAAAAAATATTACGGTAATATACATGATTTTCAAATAATCGATGTTTCAGACTCCCAGCAAGTAAGTAATTGGGCGAATTATATACTTCATAGATATAGAGCACCTGATTTGTTAATAAATAATGCATCGATTGTTAATAAAAATGCGCCAATGTGGAAAGTAACAGCTCAAGAATTCGAAAATGTAATGAATGTAAACGTAAATGGTGTAGTAAATGTAATTAGGGCATTTGTCCCAGCGATGGTAGCTAGGAAAGAAGGAATGATTATTAATATGAGTTCTAATTGGGGCCGAGAGGGAGAAGCTGAGCTGGCGCCATATTGTGCCTCAAAGTTTGCAAATGAAGGTATCACGAAATCTATGGCACTTGAATTACCCTATGGTATGGCTGTTGTTGCTTTAGATCCGGGCGGAAGTATCAGGACCCCAATGCTGTATTCATGTGCACCAGAGTATGTAAATGAATCACCCACACCTGAAATGTGGTCACATCATGCGATTCAATATATATTAAATATAACAATAGATAAAAATGGAGCTTCATTGACATGCCCAGAATGTATGTAAATATATTTTGAATTGTACACGTATCTTTTAATTAGCATATTTTCAGTGATATACGCTTTGTCTAAAAAAAGTACCTTAAAGGTGCTTTTTTGTATGATTAACACGTTTTAGAATGCACAAAATTACATATAGAAAATAAATATGAGATAAAGGATGCCGTTTGTGTATGGCGAAAAAAGCACTAGAAAATTTCTAAATAGGTGATAAAAATGAATCCAAGCGGTTTAAAAGTGACAGGAGCATGGTTTCAAGTAGGAGGAAATCTTACTGCGGCTATTGGGGCGACAAGAGGATTTATTGGAGAAGAGAAAGTTGAATCAGATCTTGTAATTGTAGGAAGCTCATTACAAGCCCTCGGTTATATATTGCAAATAATAGCGAGTAATGATACCGGAGATGAAGCTGAAAGAGAAAATCAAAATATGTGTTTGGAGAATAAAAGTGAAATGCTTGATAAAATGGGCATTGAATTATTAGCATTAGGGAATATATCAAATGTAATAGGAACATATTTTAATATAAATAAACAATTGAAAGAGAATGATTATCTCATAATTGTCGGGAACAGTTTACAATCGATTGGTGCTTTTTTAGGAGTAGAAGCAGCTTTGCTTCAGATGAAAGCAATACAGAGAATTATAATACTAGGTAATTCTTTGCAAAGTTTAGGTGCGGGACTTCAAGCGTATCAAGGTATTATTAATGTATCGAAGAACGAAATAGAAAATGAAGACAGTATGGTTGATAAGAAGAATGAGAAGATCATAGCACTCATTGGTATTTGGATACAAGCAATAGGAACTATTATTTCTGCGATTGGATTAACTATAATAGAGAAAGAAGAAAGATTAGAAAAAATAAAAATATGAAAATACACATTTGATAAAGGAAGGGGGGGGCAATTTTACATACGTAGTAAGATTGAAGTAGTAGGTTTTTAGGCATTTGAATAAAATATATAAGAGTAGAAAAGTTTTTCATGCTTAATTGGAATGTATGAAATATAAAAATAATTGGTTTTGTGAGCGTATGAAAAGAAGAGAGATAAAAAATACAAAACAAGGAGTTTTCAAGAGATGATGTATTTATTGGCAATTCTTCTGCCACCTGTAGCCGTATTATTTTGCGGCAAACCATTTCAAGCGATAATTAACTTCCTATTAACATTAATATTTTGGGTTCCAGGAGTTATACATGCGATATTAGTTGTACATGATAAAAAAGCAGATCGGCGTTTAAAAAAACAAATTCGAGCATATGATGAAATGAATAAGAGGGATAGAAGGTAGCTAAGTCGTGAAATGATTGTAAAAAGAAAGGGGGACTACCTCCTTTCTTTTTTTCATTCTGTTTAAGTTTAAATTTTAGTATAGCGGTAAGAATTTTTAATATAAGTATTGTGATAATTAGTTTTAGACTGTGCGCTTAATAAACCGGTGTAAATGTTTTCAGGCACGTTAAAGAAATCATACGTTCCATTCTTTAATTGAATGCGTAAAATCATAGAAAAAGGATTATAGCCAACAGCAACAATATTTTTGGAACTCACGGGAGATAACTTCATCATTATGCAACTCCTCACTTTTCATTTTTAATAATTTCTTGTAGATGTTGAGGTTGTAGTGTTGAAATCCTTATAATTAAAGCGGTATTATACTTATATACAATATATTAAATGTTCGTTATACGTAATGATAAGGAAGTTCACACGAAGTACATATCATTGTGCTATTTTTATTTCACCTTTGATTTATAAATAAGAAAATATTGACCATTTGAAAAAAAGGTATATTATTTATACGAGGTATGAAAAATTCACTTTTTACATTCTATGCTTCAAGGGGCAGCATTATTAGGAAAATAGAAGTGAAAATAGTTTGTATAAGAAGAATTCTAAAATTTATAATCTGTGAATTAGGAAAATATTGAATGCTCCAGGTCAATATACTTTCTTAATTAAATTCATTTTAGAAAGTGACCTCAATATTTTTAAGTAAATCAACGGGAGAATTGAAAGGCAGGAGAAAGTAACATGTCAGAAAATTATCGTTC
>NZ_QORY01000057.1:0-5004 GCF_008368755.1 Bacillus sp. AR2-1 | reverse complement strand
GCGACTTCCTTATGTTAACATTTTCATCTTTCAATGTCAACTAAGTTTTTCATTTTGTTTGCCGCGTTCTGCGTTATTGCATCGGCGACTTGTCCTATATTACACCTCTAAGATGAAATCGTCAACACCTTTTTATAAAGATATTCAATTTAATATTTTTATGCTCTTTTAGCTAGATATGCCTCTACAAAGAGTCATTACTAGAAACCACCTTCTGCTTCTCTTTAATTTATTCTCCCAAAACATATTCGATTTCATTTGAACTCTAGACTTAATTCTTGTAGACATGTCCCTCCAACAAAACTAGCAACCTTATTTTAACAAATACTAGTATATAATTAGAGAGTTGTTATACTAGCAATAAAACTCTATTAGAAGCAGGTGAAAATATGAAAGATATACGTATCCTTATAGCAGACGATGATAAAGAAATCCGAAATTTATTAAAAATATATTTAGAACGAGAATTATATATGGTAGATACTGCGGTTAATGGTGAAGAAGCCTTGCAATTATTTAATCAAAACAACTATAACCTCGTTATATTAGATCTTATGATGCCGAAAGTAGATGGTATCGAAGTATGTAGAAAACTTAGAGATAAAACTAACGTACCTATATTAATGCTAACCGCTAAAGATCACGAAATTGATAAAATTTTAGGTTTA
The DNA here is from genome assembly GCF_008368755.1 of Bacillus sp. AR2-1. NCBI lineage: Bacteria > Bacillati > Bacillota > Bacilli > Caryophanales > Bacillaceae > Bacillus > Bacillus sp. AR2-1. Next base: position 4,336 of record NZ_QORY01000057.1, on the reverse strand, counting down.
AGCATTGGCGCTGATGATTACATTACGAAACCTTTCAGTATTCACGAAGTAGTTGCACGAGTAAAGGCTCTTATGCGGCGTTTTTTAGTTCTTGGAAGTAACACTACTGCACAAGAGAAAACAATTTTAGCTTTCAAAGGACTAACTATCGATTTAAATACATACACAGTTCATACAAATAAAGAAGAAATCAGCTTAACCGGAAAAGAACTGGAACTGTTGAAATTCTTTACTTCAAACCCAGGACAAGTATTTACAAAAACACAGCTCTTTCGAAATGTATGGGACGATAATTATATAGAAGACGATAATACCGTTATGGTACATATTCGAAAACTTAGAAAGAAAATAGAAATCAATCCTTCTAATCCAAAATTCATTCAAACTGTATGGGGAATTGGTTATAAGTTTGTAGGTGAAAAACTTGAAGACTGATAAAACCCTATTCCTTATTTCATTACAACTTATCATTTGCGGGCTTTTAAATATACAAATGGGCCCAAAGGGAAAGATGTCTTTATTTATTACCCTTATTTTAATTACAATGTATCTCTTCTTTTCAAGAATACAATTCATTCAACATCGCAAATCAGTGGACACAAAATTAGGTCGTGTACTAAAAGGAAATTTACAAACGAGATTATTCACAAGCAATGACCCCTCATTACATAGTATCGTTTTTTCAATAAACGAACTAATAGCTGAATTAGAAAAGGTTCGGATCGAAGCAAAAAGATCCGAGGAATCTAGAAAACAACTTTTGTCTAGTATCTCGCACGATATCCGAACACCACTCACCTCTATTATTGGATATATCGACGCTTTAAAAGATGGGGTTGCTGTTTCTGAAATAGAAAAGAAAGAATATCTTAAAATACTTTATATGAAATCAAATAACTTAAAACATCTAGTTAACGAAATATTCAATATGGCAAAGCTAGACGCCAATGAATTTCCACTAAAAGAAGAGGAACTCGACTTTTCTGAAGTTACTAGAGAAGTTTTGATTGAATTTTTACCTGAACTCTCAAAACATAATCTCGAACTACAGGTTCTCATACCAGAATCTACTTGCCCTATCATTGCAGACCACCTTAGCCTTATGCGAATTATGAGTAATTTGATAAAAAATGCCATTTATTACGGAAAAGATGGGAAAACATTAGGGATCGAACTACTAGAAACTGATACAGACTATGAACTTCTTATTTGGGATAAAGGCCCTGGTATTCCAAAACATGATTTACAAAACGTATTTGAACGAATGTACCGAAGCGAACAATCGAGAAACTCCTCTTCTGGTGGTAGCGGTCTCGGGCTTTCAATTTCTAAAGCACTCGTTGAGAGAAATGGTGGGCATATATGGGTTGAAAGTACTCCATGGAAACGAACTACTTTTGGCTTTTCAATTCCAAAATACATTTCTTTTAAGAAATAGTTAAGAAATGATTAATATGCAGTTAAGCCTTCCTTCTTATCATGTAATTAAGAACTTATAGAAAGTAGGTGTTTCCTATAAATACAATTATAAAAACGACTAACCTTACTAAAGTGTATGGCACACAAAAATCAGTAGATAATCTAAATATTAATGTTCAACAAGGCGAGATTTATGGATTCATAGGACGAAATGGTGCGGGCAAAACAACAACCATTCGTATGCTACTCAGTCTTATAAAACCTACAAGTGGAAATATTGAAATATTCGGAGAGGACTTATTTCAAAATCAAAAAGATATTTTAAGAAGAATTGGTTCTATCGTTGAGGTTCCAGGGTTTTATGAAAACTTAACTGCAAAAGAAAACTTATTAATTAATACAAAGATAATTGGGATTCACAAAAAGAATGCTATTGAAGAAGCATTAGAAATAGTAGGATTGCAGCATGAAACAAAAAAATTAGTTGGGAAGTATTCTTTAGGAATGAAGCAGCGCCTAGGTATTGCACGTGCCCTTCTCCATTATCCCGAATTACTCATACTAGATGAACCAACTAACGGGCTCGATCCCATTGGTATTAAAGAAATGCGAAAACTTATTAAATCTTTAGCTCAGGAAAGAAATATAACGATACTTATTTCCAGTCACATATTAGCTGAGGTAGAACAATTAGTTGATCGTATGGGAATTATTCATGAAGGAAGGTTACTAGAAGAAGTTTCTCTTAATACGCTACGTAAAGCAAACCGTAAGTACATAGAATTTCAAGTGAATAATGAAAACAAAGCCGCAATGCTATTAGAAAATCAGCTTCAAATCTTTGATTATGAAGTACATGATGAAGGGAATATTCGTATTTATTCTCATTTTGGACAACAAGGATACATCAACAGAACGTTCGTTCTAAACGGTGTAGAAGTATTAAAAATGATGATAAGTGAAGATAGATTAGAAGATTATTTCACTAAATTAGTTGGAGGTGGAACAATTGGTTAATCTACTCTATACAGAACTACTAAAACTAAAACGCTCTAATATGTTTTTAATTAGCATTATTGGGGCTGGTGTCGCACCTTTCTTAGTCGTAGTAGCTTCTTATATACATATAAAAACCAAACAGCCCACTCCGACTATTTGGTTCCATCAATTATTTACTGATGTTAACTTATATACTACTTTAGTGATAGGATTCCCCTTATATGGAGTAGTAATTGCTTATCTGTTTACCCGTGAATATGCAGAAGACACACTAAAGAATTTACTAACTATCCCCGTATCGCGTATTAGCTTTATTATAAGTAAGTTCATCACTCTTTTTCTTTGGATCATGATGCTAACTTTAGTCGCTTGGGCACTCACTTTAATATTAGGGCTATTGGGGAACTTCCCTGGTTTTAACACTGCTTTATTTTTAGGTTCTTTTCTAAAATTTTTAATCTGTGGTGGACTTCTCTTTCTATTGTCTTCACCTATTGTGCTACTAACTCTTGTAATGAAGAGCTATGTACCACCTATTATATTAACAGTCATTATTACAATGACTAATCTTATGCTCGTAAACTCCAAACATAAAGATTTATTTCCGTGGACCGCTACTCTTGATATCGCAAATAATGAATTACAACCCACATATCCACCGGAATATTCTTATATCATCATTGCAGCAACAGCGGTTTCAGGATTTTTTGCAACACTATTCTATTTCAAAAGAGTAGACATTCATTAATTTATAGGAGTGAAACGATGAGCGATATCATTATTGCCTTCATACTCGGTATCGTAGAGGGGTTAGCCGAATTTTTACCTATCTCTTCTACTGGTCACCTTATATTAGTCGGGCATTTATTAAATTTTGAAGGAGAAAGAGCGAAAACGTTTGAAATTGTTATACAGCTAGGGGCAATTTTAGCTATTGCAATTTTATATCATAAACGCCTCGTTTCTTTATGTAATATTAAACCTCTTCTGCGGAAAGAGAAGAAATTCAACGCATTCCATGTATTTCTTGGCGTATTTCCAGCAGTAGTTGCTGGTTTACTACTACATGGTGTTATTAAAACTTACTTATTTCAGCCCTATACTGTCGTAATTGGACTTGTAGCAGGGGCAATTCTTATGCTCTTTGCAGAAGTAAAGAAGAAAGAGGCAACCTCCTATTCACTGGATGATTTAACATACCGTCAAGCATTAACAATCGGATTATTTCAATGCTTAGCAGTATACCCCGGCTTCTCTAGAGCTGGCTCTACTATTTCTGGAGGTCTATTAGCAAAAGTAAATTATAAAACTGCATCTGAGTTCTCTTTTCTCATTGCTCTTCCTGTAATGGTAGGCGCTACAGGCTTAGACTTGTTAAAAAGCTGGAAGTATTTAAGTGTCAATGATATCCCTATGTTTGTGGTAGGATTCATTACCTCTTTTATAGTAGCAATGTTAGCAGTAGTAACATTCCTAAAGCTTTTAGAAAAGATAGGCTTAAAACCTTTCGCATACTATCGTATTTTGTTAGCTATCTTATTTACGCTTTTCGTATTGCTATAAATTCATATAAGTCACAGATAAAAAACCGATATTCAAGTTAGAATATCGGTTTTTTATCCATTTCACATCAAGTACTACCTACTCCAATATGGCATAGCGGGAGTAAATCATCATTCATAATCCAAATGTTCTTCAAGCAATTTTAATCTTTACCGTACGACACAGCTCAAAAATTAAACACCCCTTGGACAGAGACCGAATGTGTATACAAACTATATCCATTCCGCATATATCATATTTCTTAATTCTCAATACACCGATACAAGTTCTAAATGTGTACAAAATGCTCATGCTTTATTAAACACGAAAAAACACAAGTCAAAAGACTTGTGTTTTTAGTTGCTTGGCGACGTCC
>NZ_QORY01000056.1:0-2522 GCF_008368755.1 Bacillus sp. AR2-1 | reverse complement strand
AAACTCTTTCTTCATGGCAGGGAGTTTGGCAGAGCATGTACCATATGTTAAACCTTTTCCAGTTTCTTTATATGCGTGATCCCATAAGGATAGGAAATGATTGAATACAAGGCGAGAACAACCAATCGTTTTGTTGATTAGAATTGCTTGTGCTTGATTTGGATAGATACGAAACTTATAGGCCTTATTGATCATCATTTCATTCACCTCCCTTTCGGTATATAACTATTATACACCAAACATACATTCGATAGATAGTAAAGTAACACTTTCTGTATGTCGAACAAGGGATGGCTTCCTGCCATCCCTTGTTCGAAGCCAATTCATCTCCCACCTACTCACTTCGCGTTCCTTGAGGAAGGAGTCTTCTTGGCTAAAATGATAAAAATTAAACCCTTTACTCTAAAGTATTTAAATTTCCCGAACCAAAACTAATAAAGTATTAAATCATATTTGATTAAGTAGAAGTTTCGTTTGATACATCTGTATACTCTCATTATGATAATTACTTAGCGGAAGTATAAACCTACATTTTATGAAAAGTTACGCTTCCTATGATACTTATTAAAAACCTACGCTCCCTCTCATAAGAAGTATTTAATAGAAAACTGTTGAAAAATCAAAAAATACATAAACGAAGCTTGTACTACCTTACCTATACTTTTCAAATTTAAAAGCATGGACAACTAAAGGATTCTGAATATTCTGTATATTAATGAAAAAAATCGTGGTTAAATTTAATTTATCAAATTCCTGTTATTATCAGAATAAGCCTTTACAGAGAAATGGGGGATATTATGACTGTTCAAGAAAAAAGTAATAAACAACTAATGGAATTATTACATGAATGGTATGAAGAAATTCGTTTATATCATGTAGTAGAAGCAAAACAAACATATCTAAAAGTAAAAGAAAGTTTAAAAGGAATAGAAATAGACCAATATGTATCATTCTATTATTCCCTACTGAATTTTAGACATAAAGTCTTGGTAGATGGAATGAGTATTACAAAAGATTCTTTCAATCAAGTAGAAAAACCACCTCATATTAAAGATGAATTTTCATTTTTAGCTTACTATTATTATTTCTTTAAGGCAATCCACTCTACAATTATAGCAAATTATACTGAGGCGAAAACACACTATGAAAAGGCGGAAAGGCTTTTAAACGATATACCTGACGAAATAGAAAAAGCTGAGTTTGAGTATAGATTTTCAACATACTGTTATCAATCTTATCAACCATTTGAAGCGATTCAACATGCAGTAAAAGCCAAAGAAATATATTTGAATCATGTAGGCTATAAAATTAATATTGCTTTATGCGACAATGTATATGGATTGGCTTGTATAGATCTAAGAGAATTTGAGAGAGCGGAAGAATGTCTCAATATGGTTATTGATGTTTTTAAGAAGTATGATGAAGAACAATTATTATTACGAGTACGATCCAATTTAGGCTGGTTATATAATATTCAAGATTTATATCCATTGGCGATTAGACAGAGTTCTGAAATTATAAATACCATTCCGAACCATTTTAAAGCATTATTTGTCTTAGCAAGAGCATATTATAAGTTAGAAGGCGTTGAAACAGCAAGATCATATATCGAGCAAGGAATGAAATATACAAATGAATCAGGAAATGAGGAATATAAACACCGTTTCGCAGTTTTAAATGAACTAATCACAGAAATGCCTAGAATTAAACTAGAAAAAGTAGTTACTGATGCCATTTCTTATTTTGAAAAAGAGGAAATGTGGGATTGTGTAAAAGAATATGCAGAGATTTTAGCACTGCAATTTTACGAGGCAAATAATCATGTTAAAGCGAGTAAGTATTTCTATATTAGCAATCATGCTGATAAGAAACATTTAAGAAAAGGAGCGTTAAAGTAATGAAAAAAATAAAAAAATTGTTATTCAGTACGATAATAGTAAGTACATTAGCATGTAGCATGATTAGTTTAAATGTATCACAACACTCTTCATTTAATGGTGGAGATACGCCAGCACCAACAAAACTGAGTGTCTCTGGTGGAGCATCTATTAATTAACGTAATCTAGTTTTCTTGCTTAAAAAACAGAAAATTCATACTATAAATACAAAAAAGTTGAATACAGTGGATAAAATATTGCACCCCCGGTCCGAAACAGATTTGTTTCGGACTATTCACGTTACTATAATTATGCGTAGGGTGATAGACTAAAAGTAGACAAGATTTTCTTTACATAAAAAAGAGCATCCTATCGCCATGTATAGGAACGCTCTTTTTTGCGTATATATTTAAACTTCTAGTTATAATTTTTTTGCACTAGAGTCATGTTTCTTATACTTTTTTTACAATTCTACTAAGTTTTTTGTAAAATTCACCTTTCGTTTTTATATGCTTAAACTGATTTGGATTAATATTTGCTTTTTGTGAGAGTGCTACAATCTCTTCTTTTGTAATTGCATCTTTAATATTTATAGAGGCTATATTTGTATATTTTCCATCTTCAGTTTTTGGAATTTCTAAAATC
>NZ_QORY01000055.1:0-1037 GCF_008368755.1 Bacillus sp. AR2-1 | reverse complement strand
CTTTATATGCGTGATCCCATAGGGATAGGAAATGATTGAATACAAAGCGAGAACAACCTATCGTTTTATTAATTAGAATTGCTTGTGCATGATTTGGATAGATACGAAACTTAAAGGCTTTATTAATTATCATTTGATTCGCCTCCATTTCGGTATATGAATATTATACACCAAACGTACATTCGATGGATAGTGAAGTAACACTTTATGTATGTCGAACAATTAAGATGGCTTCCTGCCATCTCTTGTTCGAAGCCAATTCATCTCCCACCTACTCACTTCGCGTTCCTTGAGGAAGGAGTCTTCTTGGCTAAAATGATAAATCTCAATTCAAATACAGTTTGTACATCGTTATCATTCTACCTTCATCATAATCAAGTACATTATATTAGTAATTTTTTCTATTTCTATTGATAAGTATAAAAAGACTGCCTAATACACTTAATGAAAGCACAAAATATAACAATAAATCAGGTAGAAATTCTAAAGAAATTATATCTACTGATTGAAAAATAAAAATGGCAATGATACCTACAGATAAGATATTGTACAACACATTATTTGTTTTATATTGAATTTCTCTCCCTCTTTCGTCTTTTGCTTCATCACTGGACTGAAATTGTATTACGTACATCTGACTAATGAATATTACAACAAAAAATAAAATTTTTAACCACAACATATGACTCACTCCTCTTGATAATCGAACACGTCAGTTATTGGCTTTTCAAATGCGTTTGCGATTTTAAAGGCTAGAATTAGAGAAGGGTTATATTTATTCTTTTCAAGAGTAGCGATAGTTTGTCGACTAACACCAACCCTTTTTGCCAATTCTTCTTGAGTCCAACCCTTTTCTGCTCGACAAACTACAATTTTATTATGTAACAATAGGAACACCTCTTAGGAAAATTGTAATTTATTTCTTACAATTCGTAAAGTATTTTTTACAAATCTTTCAACAATTTAAAATTAAAATATAAAGATTTCGTGTTATAAGCCTCCAAATTATCCCCCTTATTGAACTCCCCCCACTTTCA
>NZ_QORY01000054.1:0-1012 GCF_008368755.1 Bacillus sp. AR2-1 | reverse complement strand
GAAGAAAGAGTTTGTTTGGCTCAAAGAAGTGGATAGTATTGCGATTCAGTCGTCTGTTCGCAACCTTGCGGATGCGTATACACGCTTTTTCAAAAAACAAAATAGTGCCCCGCGTTTCAAATCCAAGAAGAATAACGTACAATCTTATATCACAAAACAAACAAATGAAAACATTGCCATTGTAGGAAACAAAATGAAATTGCCAAAACTAGGTCTTGTTCGATTTGCCAAAAGTCGTGAAATAACGGGACGTATTGTAAATGCTACAGTTAGACGAAACCCTTCTGGTAGATATTTTGTGTCACTATTAGTTGAAACAGAAGTACAAGAACTTCCAAAAACACATTCTTACATTGGAATAGATGTCGGACTAAAAGATTTCGCCATTTTGTCAGATGGGAAACCCTATGAAAATCCGAAGTTTTTCCGATCATTAGAAGATAAGTTGGCGAAAGCACAGCGTGTTCTTTCTAGAAGAATGAAAGGATCTTCTCGTTGGAATAAACAACGAGTAAAAGTAGCTAGAATTCATGAATACATTTCAAATGCTAGAAAAGATTACTTAGACAAAATCTCAACTGAAATCATCAAAAGCCACGATGTTATCGGTATAGAGGATTTGCAAGTATCAAATATGTTAAAAAATCGTAAGTTAGCAAAAGCAATTAGTGAAGTATCTTGGTCACAGTTTCGAACCATGTTGGAATATAAAGCAAAATGGTATGGCAAACAAGTCATTGTCGTATCGAAAACATTTGCTTCCAGCCAATTATGTTCTTGTTGTGGATATCAAAACAAAGACGTTAAAAATCTAAACCTACGTAAATGGGACTGTCCTTCTTGTCGTACACACCATGATAGGGATATTAACGCAAGTATCAATATAAAGAATGAAGCAATAAGACTTCTAACCGCAGGGACTGCGGGGTTAGCCTAATCAATTAGAGTTCGATAGAACTCTTTACTTAGGAATCCCTCACTTCTAAACGAAGTGAAAGTGGGGGGAGTTCAA
>NZ_QORY01000053.1:0-2653 GCF_008368755.1 Bacillus sp. AR2-1 | reverse complement strand
AGTAAAAAGATATTATCTAAGTAAAATAGGAAAATGGTTTAGAAAAATAGAAAGTGAATGGGAAGCACAAATATCCAACAGTGAAGAGCAGCATGTATTAGAAGAAAAGTAAATACAAACAAACCAGGGGGCGCATTTCATGTTTAATTTACAAGAAGATATGTATGAGCAATTGAAAGAGAAAAAAGGGGAAATTACTGTATTTTTAAAGAATGGCGTTCCAGTACGTGGGCAGATCCTTGCAACGGATAAATTTACCGTTCTTATAATGGTTCATGGTAAACAACAACTAGTCTACAAGCAAGCAATCTCCACAATTCTTACGTAATTCTTTTTCCTTTTTCGAGAGAAGAGGCAAAAACAACAAAAAAAAGAAGATTGAGATCAATCTTCTTTGAAAAAGGAACAGATGACAGATTACTACTCCTAATCAATTATAATTAATCGTGTAGCGATATTCAATTCACTCTAAATTTTCTCAATATTTTTGCCTTATTATTAAATTATAATATAAGTAATTCTTTTTATTATTAGGGATACCGCCAGCATTTCAGAAAAAAACCACACTAAGAGTATGCAGGATTTTATACAATTTTTCGGATAATCAAGTAACAAACGAGAAACCTAAAACCGTACCATAATAGGAATGTATAAAAAAATGCATAGATCCATAGAACGGAAAAAGGAGGTTCCCTTGTGAGATTAGGGTTCCTCCTTTTTCCTAGCTACCGATAATAATGCGTTATGTTAATTAGGGTGTATAAAGTATGCATTCCATCCTTTCGGATCTTCTTCAACTAAAAGGCCCGATTATTGTATAAAAAGAAACTATTTTGTTTAATGAAAAATACTGATCTTTGAATCTTAATGTAACATATAATTTACATAAGGGAAATTATATGTTACATTAAGATTGGAGGATATGCTATGAAAAATAACGTAAAGCTCGCCCGTGTAAAAGCGGAGTTAACACAGCAAGAACTTGCCGATGTCGTAGGTATTACTCGGCAAACAATCAGTTTAATTGAAAAAGGAAAATATAATCCATCATTAAAATTGTGCCTACAAATTTGTTATACGGTGAATGCCAAATTAGATGAGATTTTTTGGATTAATAGGGAGGAATTCGAATGAAAAAAATCACTGATGAACGACTAATAGTACAAAATTTACAACACATAAAAATAGCTTATATAGTACAAACAATCGGGGTTCTCAGTATTCTTGGCTATGAAGTCTTTAAAGGAGGCATAGAAGGAATGACGAAGAACCCACTATGGATGGTTTTCATGCTTACTTCCATTATCTACAGTTATCTGAACATGAGTGTTAGTGTAGAGCATGAAAGAAAGCTAAAAAATCCAGTAAAGTCGTTAATTATTAGTCTCATTGTGGTCACAATCATTGCACTTGTTTTTACCATCCTTACTTCCATTACCCCAAACTTCAACTGGAGCAACGGTTTATTGATAGGAGGAATTATATTTATTTGTGGAGTTATCCCTGTTTCTTATGTGTACCGTCTTAGGATTAAACAAGAAAAAGATCTGGAGGAAAATGATTAAGCAATACCGATAACGAAAATTATGTAAATAAGCTGTCCATATGGACAGCTTATTGTATTGTTGGCTTAGCGTGGGTTTTTTCCGAAATGCTGGCGGTACCTCTTTTAGCAACATAAATTGATTTTTTCTATCCCTCGTGAATTTCTTTAATACTTTTTCCTTCTAAAAACGCATGTCCCGTTTTAATTTTTTCTACTGTTTCAAATCCATACTTTGCATACACCTTTTCTACTGTTTCATTAATTGGGATCACCCAAAGATTATCTAGTCCTCTATTCATTACTTCACTTTGAATAAAGTGAATAAGTTCACCTATTAACCCTTTACCTCTAAACTTTTCAATTGTAGCAACACTTTCCATTCGGGCTTGTTTTTCATGTTCAAAAATACAAGCGATGGAACATGCTACTCCATTGTATCTAAGTAGATAGTGAGTGAATGCTGGATGTTGGAATTCATCTTGAAAAGCTTTTTTTCTAACTTCGCCTCCCAACTCTTTTATACTACATTCAATATCTAAAGCTTCTTCAAAATTTAATTCAGATACCTTTTCAATAGTAACTTTTTCATTTTTATCTTTTTTAGTTAGTTCCTTATTCCATAATTGAACTGGACTTATTAATTCTTCAAATCCAAAATTCTTTATTTGCAATTCAGAAATCAGTTTTTCTTGCATATCTAAGTTGTATATATAAAATCTAGGTACTATATTTTTAGTCTTATAGAACTGGACTACTTCATCTACTATCATTTGTGGATTTAAACTTACTACACTTACATGTGCATGATTTGCATCATAATAATATGGGTTACTTTCATTACAAAATATAGAACCCCATGATTTCTCTATTCGGCTAGTAAAGGTTTCAAGATATGCAAAATCAAGCTCAAGAACATTTTTTAAACTAGTCATACGATATTCCCTCTTCTCTATTTATATCTTCTATACCTTATTATACATTTAAATATTTTAATTTTCAGTTTTTTAAATTAAAATATTTCCAAGAAGGGGTTCCACCACATCGCTATCAAGCTAACAAAACTAAATTTCCTTAAAATGAAAAAATACGCCATCCTTTCTGTATATT
>NZ_QORY01000052.1:0-15031 GCF_008368755.1 Bacillus sp. AR2-1 | reverse complement strand
CATCGAACAAGATCATAGACATATCAAGCGACGTTTTGTTAAATCCGCAGGATTTCAAAGTCTTCGCCAAGCTTCACGTACCTTGAAAGGAATCGAAACGATTCATGCTATATACAAACAAAAGAGAAGTCACACTCCAGACTTCTCTTTTTCGACGTACAAGGAATTACAGGAGTTATTCAGAACCGCTTAAACTATAACTATATTTTGCAAACGAGTGTGTTTTTTTCAAACTTTGCAACAGAACCAGAAAAATCCTGATGGAACATTCCAATATAAAATTTCATTTTTAAATAGAACAAAAAGACTTAAATACTTTTTTAACCTTGAATTAGATGGAGCAGATACTATGAATAAAATTTATGAATTTTATTCCAATAGAAACAATGGCTCTTTCCCTAACTACAATGAAAAGTTTAAAAAATTTGGTGTATCTCCTAAAAATCCTATTATATTTATATTAGATAATGAATTAAGTAGTAAAGATAAACCATTAAAGAAATTAATTTCACAAGTTGAACTCGATAAAACTAAACTAGCCTCTTTTAAAAATGACAATTTTATTAACATCACATCTAATCTTTACCTTACTACTCATCAATTAGTAAAAGGGCTTAAAGAATGTGAAATAGAAGATTTATTCGATAAGGGTACTCTAAATGTTAAATTGAATAATAAATCATTTGAAAAAGATTCTAAAAAATTCAATGACAAAATCCATTATGGTAAAACAATATTTGCAGATTACGTTTCTAAAAACTATAAAAACATTGATTTTAACGAGTTTCGACCATTACTTGATAACTTAAATAAAATTATAACTAATTATCCACCAAATTAATTTTATGTTTGCAAATTGTTTGCAATCGAAAAAAAGAGCTTAGAACCCTTTTAAATTAAGGATTCTAAGCTTCTTCTTCTTTTCCAAGCTATACAGAAAGACACCCAAGAGCTATCAAAGATTCTAATTCGCCTGTTCAACCTTCTACAGCAAAACGGGCGAAAATCACATCGTTATGAGAAGAAAACAGTCTTTGATATATTAGGTGTCGTTTACAATTGTACCATGTCTGATAATCAAGCGGCTTAAAGCAAAAAAATGAAACCCATTAGGATTTATTTCGTATGCAAATCTTTAAATTCCCTATATGTAGTCTTTAGAAAAAAGAAACAACCTCTACTATAATTGACGTTGTATGAGCTTAGCTTGATAGCAATGGGGTAGCACCACATGCCCATCAAGCTAAGATTTTAAGACACCCCCATAACGAGAATTTTACTTTTTTACAGTTATTTATGAAAATTCCGCTTGTTTTTTTCATTTTTGGGGTGCTAGACCTAAAACTTCAGCAATATGCATAGACTGAAACATCTAGTTTTCACGATATAATTCTCAGCTAAATTCGAAAAAAAGAGTTTGAATTCCCAAGCTCTTTTAAATATTACTTAATAACTTTATAACCACCATTTTTCCTGTGGAATTAAAACTGTTCCAATATCAAAGTTATTCTCAAACCATTCCTTCATCAATGTTTTATGGACCAGATATTCTGATGCAGAATGGGAAACGCCGATTAAAGACATCGAAGTATTAGAAACATAATCCATCATTTGTTTGTATCTTTGTTTACCATATTCGTTATCAATATGGCAATGGATTTCGCCAGTGATATAGGCTTGAACTCCTCTTTTTTCAGCTTCCACCATCCAACTTACTTTGTCGCCACAACCTGCAACGATAGCTATTTTCTTTACGTTATTTATGTTCTTACCTTCAAAATCAACATATGAAATATCGAATATTTCTTTTAAGTGAGAAGTTAGTTCACTTGTACTCTTTTCTTCAATGTTACAAATTAGAACTAGGTCTTCATTATTTACATAAGAAAATAGTAACGTGTTTTTAACTTAAAAAATAGTCTAAAACCTTAAGGTGACAGAAAGCAATCTAGTTTCTTACAGAATTAAACTAAGGACATTGTTTAACACATGTATTGCTATGATATATGCAAGGGATCTTTTAGAAATAAGATAAGCCACAGTAAATATCACCGAGCCTGGTAAATAAATAGCAAAATCGGAAAGGTTTTGTGAATGAAGAACTGTAAAAATTAGAATGGAAATGATTGATGCAATAGCAGTACCAACATAACTAGAAAATTTATTTACTAATATATGACGAAATATAATTTCCTCGACTATTGGACCTGCAACACCAACTAAAATCAATGCAAATATAAAAGGTACCTCTGAAGCGGCTTGATTAACGGCATCTTGATTCACTGACTGATCTGTATTTACTAGAAATTTCGTAACAAATTTTTCTAGAATTCCCGTAAGTAAAACCACCATAGGAATACTTACTACTTTCAAAATTGTTTTCTCTTTAAAATAAGAAAAACTTTGAATAATTTCTTTTCTATAGAAACTTATACCTATAATAGCAGGTACAATAAAAGCGGCGGCAGTATTGGCAAATTCTGATTCAACTAAATTTACATTAGTTAAAAGTGATACTCCTACTAATATGAGGACGCCAATCTGAAGTATTACAAACATTGTAAAAACTACTAACATAATAAGATCTTTTTTATTCGTTTTTATAAAGTTCACTTTATTATCCCCCTAATTAAATTGCCTAGAATCTTTAATTTTTCTTTCTGCATAAATTTCTCCTTTTAAATATATTCACACATGATTCCGGACCATTCGGTCCGGAATCTAATGATACTATATGTCTCTAATTTTTTAAACCCCTTTTTAAATTGTTAACGATTAGCCTTTTATAAATTGAAGTGAAATTAGGAGTAGTTTAAACCCTTTAGCTTAATATATTTATAAAATTATATATAGAAATAAAATACGCATACGTTAAAATTAACTTTATTTTTATATTTTCGACGATTATAGGGGTCCCACCCCATCGCTATCAAGCTAATAAAACAAAATTCCCCCTAAAATGAAAAAATACGCTATTCTTTCTATAGAATCATAGGAAAGGATGGCGTTTTAGTATGAATTTATCGATTTCTGATGAATTAGAATTGTTTTCTAAAGAATTGCAACGATATATGTCACCTGATGCTTTAGAGCAATTAGCTAAAAATGTAGGATTTGTTAAACGAAAAAGTAAATACCGCGCACAAGATTTAGTGGCTCTATGTATTTGGTTAAGTCAAAATATTGCCCATACTTCATTGGTACAATTAAGTAGTCGATTAGAAGCTAACACAGGCATTTCTATGAGTCCAGAAGGACTCAATCAACGTTTTAATTCTCAGGCTGTTCAGTTTTTACAACAACTCTTAGCACATTTACTTCACCAACAATTTTGTTCTTCTAACAAGATTCCAACTTTGTATACAAACTATTTTCGACGTATTCGTGTATTGGATTCTACACATTTTCAAATTCCGGATAAATTCACTTCTATATATCAAGGTTCAGGTGGTAGTGGTCAAAATGCTGGTGTGAAAATTCAACTAGAGTATGATTTACTAAGTGGTCAATTTCTTCATGTTCATGTAGGATCGGGAAAGCACAATGATAAAACGTATGGTTCTACTTGTTTAGCGTCCCTTCAACCGAACGATATATGTATACGTGATTTAGGATACTTCGACCTAAAAGACTTACATACTATAGAAGAGTGTAATGCTTATTTTATTTCAAGATTAAAGCTCAATACACGTATATATCAAAAGAATAATGAGCCTGAATACTTTCAAAATGGAACAATAAAAAAGCACTCTGAGTACATCCAATTAGATATGGAGCAATTCATTGACCAATTACAGTCAGGTGAAACATATGAAATTCCTGAAATTTATATTGGAATGTATCAAAAACTTCCTGCAAGACTCATTCTGTACAAATTAACTGAAACACAAATGAAACGTAGGCAAAAGAATTTAGCATCTAAAGAACATAAGAAGCAAATTACCTATAAAGAACGTAGTAAGAGGCTTAGTGCAATTAACTTTTACATTACAAATATTCCTTTAGAATATCTACCAAAGGAACAAGTATACGATTTTTACTCCTTACGCTGGCAAATTGAACTTATTTTTAAAACATGGAAATCATTTTTTCGTATTCATCACTGTAATTCTGTAAAATTAGAACGACTAGAATGTCACTTATACGGACAATTAATAAGTATCCTTCTTTGTTCCTCCACCATGTTTCAAATGCGCCAATTACTCCTCATCAAGAAGAAACGAGAATTAAGTGAATATAAAGCAATTTATATCATCAAAGATTATTTTCCACTTATTTATCAATCTTTACAAAAAGACACCCAAGAATTAACAAAGATTCTCTTTCGTCTGTTTAATCTCTTACAGAAAAACGGACGAAAATCCCATAGGTATGAGAAGAAAACAGTCTTTGATATCTTAGGCGTCGTATACAACTTTTCTATGTCTCACAGTCATGTAGCGTAATCCAAAAAACTGAAACCTGATAGGGTTTATTTGGCATGCAAATCTTTAAAGAACTTACATTTGTCTTTAGAAAAACGAAAAAATTTCACGTGAAATTAAACTTATATAAGCTTAGCTTGATGGCGATGTGGCACTACCCCATTTATTATTTCCAAATCCATTTAGAATGTTCAATAAATAGGGGCAGATTATGTTGATATTCCGTATAAATAATATCATTACATTAATTTTCTTTCGGAAGTACAATTCCTTTGTACAATTGAACTGTAATCAAATAGTAAATCGAGTAAATCACTACGAAAATAATAATTGGTAGCCAAATACGAAAGTACGGATCAGCCAAAAGAACGCTGAACATGTTCATACCAACTAATACGTGAACAATACCCACAATTGCTGGGACTAAAAATATAAAGAATAACTCCTTATAAATCGATTTTATTAATATCTCCCGGCGAACACCGATTTTACGAAGCATTTGATAACGTGTACTATCTTTGGATGCACCGGATAGAATTTTAAACATTAAGCAGCTTGCCATCATTGCTAAAAATGCAACTCCAACGAAAAAACCCATAAACATTAGTCCGCTGGCAAAATCATGACTCACAATATACGCTTGATACTTACTATCCAATTCTTCCGCCTTTACATTTTTATATTTTGATAGCTGTAATTCATCAAGTTTTTTCCATTCTTTTATGTATGATCCAAAATCTTCTGTTTTCCCCATAAAAACAGTACTTTCTTTACCCTTCAACCCATCGTATATGTTTTGATCTACAATTTTCATTTCAAAATCAGGATATAAATAATTTGGCTGGATCGTTCTGAAAGCCTGGATCCATTGTTTTGTGTCGGTCTCTCCTTTAACCCTTTTTATTGAAAATGCACCAATGGGTAATCCCTCTGAAACCTTTTCTATTTTCATACCTTGCAAGAAAGGGCGATTTTTTTCTAAATCTTCTTTAAGATAATAAACATACCTATCATCAACTTTGTAATGATATTCAAGTTTTTCTTGAAATAAGATACCACCCAAAATTTTCTTTTCTTCCGCTGTTGGATTATGAATGACTGAATCGTAAATTCGCATTTGATCTGTCATTTTTAGGATGTTGTTTTTAAATGCCATACCACAAGCAATTCCACCAGCACCAAGAGCCACTAAGATTGCTACTGTTGCAAGCACATTTGTTAGACCATTAATGCGGAAATTTAATTGTGCAAAAGTAAAAGCATTCAGCCCTTTTTCACTATGTTTTTTATTACTCTTTAGCTTGTTAATCATAACTGGGAGAAGTGATCCAAATATAAGGTAAGTACCAACGGTTGCTGTGATTAATCCAACGGCCATTAATCCCAAAACAATTAGCGAATTTGCATGAGAAATATAAATCAGTGATGCATAACCAATACCTATTAAAATAATACCAAGGAATGCAACTACAACTGTCATTTTTCCTTTTACGGCGACACGTTCTGTTTGTGCATCTGCATGTACAAGTTGTAATACAGAAATACGCGATAATTTAATACTATTCATAATTGCTGATAATATAAATAGTGCAAAGAAGAAGACGCAAGTAATAGTGATAGATGGCAGATAAAATGCTTTATAACCTTCACCAGTAAACTCGAGTTGTTTCATTAATAACTGACCGATACCTTCTGCAAGTCCTACACCAATTGTAATTCCAATCAAAAGAGATGTGGCACCTAATATGATTGTTTCGATAAACATAAGTAAGGTAACTTTATGCTTTTTTGCTCCTAACATCATATACATACCAAATTCTTTTTGGCGAAGAGCTGATAAGAAAGAGTTTGCATATAAAATATAGAAAAATGTGATAATCGCTAACAAAAAGGAACCAATTTTAAATACAGACACAATATCCCTAATAGAAGAGTTAGATTCAAGGAACGTTTTATTGGATGCTAGCGTTTGAAACATATAAAAAGTTGAAATAGAGACAATAAGGCCAACAAGTAAGACAATGTAATCTTGGAACTTACTTTTTAGGCCTGACATGGAAAGCTTAAATAGCATGATTGAACTTCCTTCCTTACGCTTTTTGTGTGCCAATGTTTGCAAGCACGTCTAAAATTTCTTTATAGAACTCTTCACGTGTACCACCGCGATAAATTTCTTTATATAGCTCACCATCTTGAATGAATAAAATACGCTGACAGTAACTTGCACTGTACGGATCATGCGTAACCATCATGATAGATACACCTTGTTCTTTATTTAAGTTTGTCATCGCATCCAGTAAACTTGTTGCATTTTTAGAATCAAGCGCTCCTGTTGGCTCATCCCCTAAAATAATTGCTGGCTCATGCACTAACGCACGAGCTGCTGCTGAACGCTGCTTTTGTCCACCAGATACTTCAGATGGATACTTTTGAAGGATTGCTGAGATTCCTAACATATCAGCTACTTTTTCTACTTTCTGTCCAATATTTCGTGATGGGACACCTTGAAGGGAAAGTGGAATTGCAATATTTTCGTAAATAGATAAATTCTCTAATAAGTTAAAGTCTTGGAAAATGAATCCTAATTTTTGCGAACGGAAATCAGAAAGCTCACCTTGCTTCATTTTCGTAATATCCGTTCCTGCAATTTCAACAACGCCGCCTGTCGCTTTATCTAACGTTGAAATTACATTTAATAATGTTGTTTTACCAGAACCAGATGGCCCCATAATACCGACAAACTCCCCCTCTTGAATTAAGAATGATACACCTTTTAACGCGTGCGATTGATTCTCACCTTTTTTACCGTACAATTTTTGAATGTTTTTTACATCTACAACTGGTTTTATCATATATATCCTCCTATGTTTGTTTTTTCATTTCTTTAAAATAAGCTGCTATTCATATTTGCTACTAACAAAATAGTCATGTTGCATCTACCTTTTCTATAAGGCTGTCACGATGTATCCAATTGAAAGCTGTAAAGAAAATTTTATTTTTAATTTCTCCACTCACCTCATTGCTTTGAATACATACATGATAAACTATAAAAATTAGGAAACACCCTGTAAAATCCTTAAGAATTCTTAAGTTTTATAAAAAAAAGCTTATGGAACCTGTAATTCCATAAGCCAATCTATTTGATTGGATGTTCAACAATAAAGGATATCCAACCTTCTTTATATTCTGCATGTATATTACCATGATGAAGTTCAACAATTCTTTTTGAGATAGCAAGTCCCAGTCCATTTCCTTGATCATTTTTTCTTGCCTTATCACCCCTGAAAAATCTTTCAAACAATTTATTAGGGTCGCTAACAGACGGCTTCTCGACTTTATTTGATACTTTCAAAATTGCTTTGTTACCTATTAGTTCAAGACATACGGATAATTCGGATGGTTTCATGCTGTACTTTATCGCATTCATAAACAGATTTTCATATACACGTACCATTTTTTCTACATCCATGAAAATAGGTATTGTTTCTTCCGTTATTGATTTTTGAACGATTAAACTTTCCTTTTCAAATATAGGAATGTATTCTCCAACTATTTGCTCCAACAAACCTGATAAATCAACTTCATTAAAGTTTAACTTAGCATCGATGCCTGATAAACGGGTATATTCAAACAGTTCATCAATTAAATATTTCAATCTCTTTGATTTTAAATAAGTAGTTTCGAGATATTCCTGTAATTGTGTTTCACTGTCGTATTGCCCTCTTTTTAATAAATCTATATAACCAATAATAGATGTCAACGGTGTGCGTAAGTCATGAGATACGTTAGTTATGAGTTCATTTTTTGTACGTTCTAATCGTCTTTCCTGTTCAAATGTATCCTCCAATTCCTTGGACATATAGTTGATATTTTGAGCAAGTTGGGTCAATTCGTCCTTCCCCTTAATCTCAATTGTCAAACCCAGTTTTCCATTTGCAATATCATTCACATTATCAGAAATGCGCTTCAAATATACTATTTTCTTTCGAACCAATATCAAAAAAATGACGATAAAAGTAAAGATTGCGAACGCGAATAAGAACAACATTACGAAATTGAATTCAAACATACTAAAAATGTGGTAATTTCTTTCTATTGATGTTATGAATAGAAAATTGAGGATTGTAAAACCAAACGAAATAAAAAAACTAACTGCAACAGCAACAAGAAGTTTTATAATGATCTTATTTCTAAAACTAACTTTCTTCATATTTTGTACCCAATTCCCCAAACAGTTTTAATATAAATGGGATGTTTAGAATCCTCTTCAATCTTGTCTCTTATTTTTGTAATATGCACCATGACGGTATTGTCTGATTTATAAAAAACCTCTTTCCAAACTGCTTCATATATTTTTGCTACACTCAGGACAATCCCTTTGTTACGGGCAAGTAGTTCGAGAATATCAAATTCTTTTGGAGTTAGCCTTGTTTCCTTTCCCCTTACCCATACTTGACGAGTATCTGTATTCACGGTTAAGTCTCCAATTTCTAGAATGCTTTTATTATTTTCTATTGACGTATTATATTTTTTAAACCTTCTTAATTGCGATTTTACCCTAGCGATTAATTCTAATGGGTTAAACGGTTTTGATAAATAATCGTCTGCACCAGAGGCTAGACCCTGAATTTTGTCTATATCCTCAGATTTTGCAGATAGCATGATGATAGGTATATTGCGGTCTTCCCTAATCTTCATACACGCTTCAATACCATCCATATTAGGCATCATAATATCTAAAATAATCAAATCAAACTCCTTTTCTTCTAACAGTTTTAAAGCTTCCATAGCATCTTCTGCCTTTTGAGTTTTAAGACCTTCATTTTCTAAATAAACAGAGATAAGATTTCTAATCTCTTTATCATCATCGACAATAAGAATTTTTGAATCCATATTATTCCTCCACATTTTTTCTCGTATTGAACAACTAAAGACATAAGCAGGGGAAACATTTCTATCTTGCTTTCTTCAAATTAATTCCTTAAATTATTTTGACTCTAATAAACCTTGAAATTGGAAGGGCTGCACCAACTTTTTATAGTTCATTATATACAGAAATAAGGAAGTTAATTATTTTCATGCTTAATCCACCCACAGGTTTGAATTCATAATTATACACTAGCGTCCAAATCTTAAGAAAAAGGGGAAAAAGTTCTTAAGAATTCTTAAGCCTTCTACAGCATTTTGTCATATGAATATATAGCCACTCTTGAAATGTTCACTATTAGGCCTCACCATACATGCCCTTCAAGCTAAAATTTTATAGTGCCTCAGAACGAAATTTTGTACTAACTTGTAACAAAATGCTCATTTTTTTGTTTTGAGGTATTTGCATTTCTTAACTTGATGGTGATGGGGTTACCATATCAAAAAAAGAAAATTGTATGTTTGGACACAATTTAGACACAAAATATCTGATTCCTTGTAAGCTAAGGGATCGGATATTTATTTTACTGTTTTATATAGTGTACAATTTCTCGCTTACGAGGTCTGTGTAGCAACCGAACCAAATCTTACGTAAAGTATTAGTGGACATCAATAGTAGTAATGACTAATCCAGATTAACATCCATCCGATCCACAATTAAATATACCAATATGTTAAATGGCTAAATAATACAAACGGTATGAAGAGAATTTCTACTCTTTTCATACCGTTTTAAATTTGTTTATAAGTTTCATACGAAATTCGTAGAAAGATGGCAGCATCTCTTTTATAAACAAGGCTAAAAAGTTACCATACCTGACAACGGAAATATTAATGTAACTCTAGTTCCTTTATTCACTTTAGATTCAATGCCAATTTTCATTCCTAATTTTGAGCATAGTTTTTCGCATAGATACAAACCCATGCCTGTACTTTTGCTAAATCTTCTTCCATTCTCTCCAGTAAATCCTTTCTCAAAAACTCTATTTACATCTTTAGTTACTATCCCTACTCCATTATCCTCTATAGTTAGTATTACTGAGTTAGTTTTCTTAATTGAGTATATACGTATCATTTGTTCTTTGTTATTTGAGTACTTTATAGAATTTCCTATTATTTGATTAATAATAAATTCAACCCATTTCCCATCACTATATACGATTTCATCAATATCCTGTATATCTAATTTTATTCTCTTATGAATAAAATCTCTATAGTTTCTTTTAATTACATTCCTTACTACATTATCAAGGTTGATTGGCTTGATAATATAGTCTTTATTAACATTATTACTTCGAGAATAATACAGAACCTGTTCTACAAACCCCTCGATTCGATCCATTTGAGAGTCAATTTTATTAGTTACTTCATTTTGATTATTTTCAATTATTAGCTTTGTAGAAGCTATTGGTGTCTTAATTTCATGCACCCATGTCTCTATATATTCTCTGTAATCCAACTGTATGTCTCTATAATACTTTACATTTTCATGCATATCTCTACTTACTACTTTCAGTATAGCGTTAAGCTTTTCCCCATGTATAAAGTTTGCTTCCTTTACTACCTCTGGTAGTAGGTATTTTTTCTCCAAGTTTTCTAAGATGCCATTAATCTCATTATAATAATTTTTACATTTTATAAATTCTATAACCATATATGAAATCAATGGAAAAAACCAAATACAAAAGACAAAGAATATGATAATGAACGGAACATGCGCAGTTAGCAATATACCTGCTAGTATGATATATACCAGTACATTAGATAGTATTACTACTATTTTATCTTTAATAAATTCACCTAAATTCATGGCATTATATACCCTAAGCTTCTTCTTGTTGCAATTGGATTTTCTATACCTAGCTCTTCAAGCTTTTTTCTTAATCTATTTATATTAACAGTTAAGGTGCTATCATCCACAAAATAATCAGATTTCCATAAGGTTTCTATGAGTGAGTCTCTTTTTACAATATTTCCGCGATTATTTATTAAGCATGAGAGTATTTTAACTTCATTTTTAGTTAATTCTACAGACTTGTCTTGATAAGTAACTGTTGCATTTGAAAGATTTAAATTAAAATCTCTATAGATTAAGATATGATTCGTTTTGAAATCTCCAGATGTTCTTCTTAAAATATTTGTTACTCTTGCTAATAGTATTTCTGTATTATAAGGCTTTGTTATAAAATCATCTGCTCCCAAATTCATACTTATCAGTTCATCTACATCACTATCTCTACTTGTAACCATGAAGATTGGAACATCTGAAGTTTTACGTATTTCTCTGCATATATAATAGCCATCGAACACAGGAAGATTTATGTCTAGTAATATAAGGTCTGCATTCTCACTTTCTATATATTCGATAATATGATTAAAATCTGTGGGAGCCTTTACTTCATATCCATACTTTATAAAAAAATTTTGTAATTCTTCTCTGATGATTTCATCATCTTCAATAAGAATGATTTTTTTCATGATTTTTCCCTTCCTATATAGAATATAAGGCTATTACATCTTGAGAAACAAGGTGTAATAGCCTTAATGAGCATTATAAAATTAAGTATTACTTTTTACAATATTTTTATAACCGACATATGTCGTGTAGAAATATCCTACATACACTACAAGAAATACTAAGCCAGTCATCAATGCTGGTAAAATCATGTCTATTTGTTGAAATGCGTTAATAAAATCATTGACTACATAAATTCCAACTACAGAATGTATTAGGGCAAGAATAACTGGAAGACTAAAGTATACGAAAGTTTGAATGAAAATCGTTTTATCGATCATTGTTCCGTTTGAGCCAATTCTCTTCAAAGATTTATATCGATCTATGCTATCACTGGCTTCTGATAATTGTTGAAGAGCTAATACAGCCATACTCGTTATTAAAAATACAATACCTATATATATCCCAATAAACAGTATAATAGTTTTCAATCCCTTACTTTCTGCTCGAACTTCATCCTTAGATATGCCTGATATATGAATAATATTTAATTTCGGGCCATTTTCGTTATAAAAGCCCCGTGCAACGTTATCATATTTTTTATTATATTCTTCTCTATTTCCATCTAAATAATTTACATTAAGTACGGATTCAGTAATTTTGTAGCCTGATACAAACTCATCATTTATAACGATTGTGAAGAAATAAGGTTGCGTATCAGAAGTGTAAAGACTCTCTTGTATAATTTTATTATATTTTACAAGATATTCTTTTTCTTTAATATTCACCTTATTGCTATTTTTTAATCTTTCATTTATCGAATTAAGCAACCGCTTATCATTTGATAAAAGTAAAACTTCATTGTTATTTAAAGTGATTTCCTTTTCACCTTTAAGATTTAAAATTTCATTATAATCAGATACTTTAATGAAATCCATACCACTTTTTTTATAATCTTTACGTACTTCTGGTACTAAGTCCCCCACTTCCATCCCTGTTGGATATACATTATAAGATACATATTTTTCGTTATTACTTATTTTAAAATTAGCTTTATTTAATACGTCTTCTATAGTGTAACTTTCATCCTTATTCTCCAATTTAATACTGGCATCAAATGGTGTTGCTTCTTTCGTTCTTTCGTCCATTATTCTGTTAAAGCTGATTCCTGTAGATAAAACCACCATTGTAAGGCATAACATTAAACATATTACAGACATGGATATAAAATTTGTATTAACCTTACTATTTATTTGTTTGATGATAAATATATTTAACCCTTTAAAATAGACTTTTTTATTCTTCTTTACAAGATATAATATAAATCCAGATAAACTAAAGAAAAACAGCAATGTACCTAATATGCCAAGAATGATTGATACCATGAGCATAGGATTATTATAATTCAATCCGATTTTTAGTACAGTCACATATGCATATCCAAGTGATGCTACACACATAATAAATATGATTACATAGATAAGAGGATTTCTAAATTTTACATCTTCGTTTTTTTTACCTGCTGTTAACAAATCAATTATTTTGTATTTAGAAACAACATATACATTAAATAACATAACAAGCAAAAACATGATTCCAAAGTATAATACGCTTTTACCTATAGCACCTGTTGAAATTGCAAATTTATATTTATTGATGGGCAAGTCAAATAACTTTAATGCAAATGTAGATAATCCCTGTGATACTCCAATACCTATTATAAGCCCACTCACTAAAGATATAATACCAACTAGAAATGTCTCTGTTACTAATATTCTGGATATATTTCTTCTTCCCATACCTAAAGTCATATATATTCCTAATTCTTTTTTACGTTTTTTAATTAAGAAATTATTTGCATACAATATTAAACCACCTAATATTACGGATACAAATACTGACACATCTGAGATAGCGTTCATTACTGTAGGCACATACTTTCTATCTGCAGCGTTAATTTCCACAAGTGCCTTTTGTGATTCTATGGAGTTAAAGCTATAAAATATACAAACAGCCAGTGTTAGTGTTAAGAAATATATGGCATAATCTTTAAAACTTTTCTTTACATTCCCAATAGCAATCTTAGAGTACATTATTATCGTCACCTCCAAGAAGGGTTATAACTTCGATAATTTTAGTAAAGAATTCTTTTCTGGAATCATTCCCTCTGACCAACTCGGTAAATATTTTTCCATCTTTAATAAAAAGAATTCTACGGGCATAGCTTGCTGTAAACGCATCATGAGTAACCATAAGTATAGTAGCTTTCAAATCCTTATTTAGACTTTCAAATCTTTCGAGTAATAATCTAGCCGATTTAGAATCTAACGATCCTGTTGGTTCATCTGCGAGTACTAAAGATGGCTCTGTTACGATAGCTCTTGCCGAAGCAACCCTTTGTTTTTGTCCACCTGATATTTGATAAGGATATTTGCTTAATACTTGTTCAATTTCTAAATATTTTGCAACTGCTTGTATTTTGCCATCAATTTTTGAACTTTCCTCACCTTTTATAGTTAAAGCTAGGGCAATATTTTCATAAGCAGTAAGAGTATCTAATAAATTAAAGTCTTGAAATACAAACCCTAATTCATTTTTTCTAAACTTATCTAGTGATTTTGATTTTAACCGAGTAATGTCACTGTTATTGATGATTACTTTTCCCGTAGTAACATGATCAATCGTTGATATACAGTTAAGTAATGTAGTTTTGCCACTTCCTGAGGGCCCCATTATCCCAACAAATTCTCCCTCATCTACCTTAAAACTAATATTATCTATAGCCTTTGTTACATTATCTTTATTACCATAATATTTTTCAATTTTTTCTACACTTAATATATTTCGCATTAATACTTCTCCTTTTTCATTATAAAAATTCTTTAACTCCCCTTCATTTTATATAATTTCATTACTAGTATCGGTGGAATTACATTTCATTAACATTACATTTTTGTTATATTGAGTGATACCTCTAGGTTCTGTTGCAAAGTTTGAAAAAAAACACACTCGTTTGCAAAATATAGTTATAGTTTAAGCGGTTCTGAATAACTCCTGTAATTCCTTGTACGTCGAAAAAGAGAAGTCTGGAGTGTGACTTCTCTTTTGTTTGTATATAGCATGAATCGTTTCGATTCCTTTCAAGGTACGTGAAGCTTGGCGAAGACTTTGAAATCCTGCGGATTTAACAAAACGTCGCTTGATATGTCTATGATCTTGTTCGATG
>NZ_QORY01000051.1:0-701 GCF_008368755.1 Bacillus sp. AR2-1 | reverse complement strand
CTTAACCATATAATATGAAGCAATGTTATCTAGTTTTGAAAGAATATAAAAAACTTGTTGACTTTAAAAGTTAAATAAGTTATAATGATTCTTGTCTTAAATGAATATAGTCTGGTAATGATGGCAGAGAGGTCACACCCGTTCCCATACCGAACACGGAAGTTAAGCTCTCTAGCGCCGATGGTAGTTGGGACCTTGTCCCTGTGAGAGTAGGACGTTGCCAGGCAAAATGGAGGATTAGCTCAGCTGGGAGAGCACCTGCCTTACAAGCAGGGGGTCGGCGGTTCGATCCCGTCATCCTCCACCATATATGTCGGAGGGGTAGCGAAGTGGCTAAACGCGGCGGACTGTAAATCCGCTCCTTCGGGTTCGGCAGTTCGAATCTGCCCCCCTCCACCATTCTTAATTAATGGGCTATAGCCAAGCGGTAAGGCAACGGACTTTGACTCCGTCATGCGCTGGTTCGAATCCAGCTAGCCCAGCCATTAAGAGCCATTAGCTCAGTTGGTAGAGCATCTGACTTTTAATCAGAGGGTCGAAGGTTCGAATCCTTCATGGCTCACCATTTTAATGAAATATGCGGGTGTGGCGGAATTGGCAGACGCACTAGACTTAGGATCTAGCGCCTTTGGCGTGGGGGTTCGACTCCCTTCACCCGCACTTTTAATGAAATAACTCAAACATGTCTTGCGGAAGTAGTT
>NZ_QORY01000050.1:0-602 GCF_008368755.1 Bacillus sp. AR2-1 | reverse complement strand
ATGGGCTATAGCCAAGCGGTAAGGCAACGGACTTTGACTCCGTCATGCGCTGGTTCGAATCCAGCTAGCCCAGCCATTTACGAGCCATTAGCTCAGTTGGTAGAGCATCTGACTTTTAATCAGAGGGTCGAAGGTTCGAATCCTTCATGGCTCACTTTTGTTTTTTCCGCGCGGTCGTGGCGGAACGGCAGACGCGCTAGGTTGAGGGCCTAGTGGGGGAAACCCCGTGGAGGTTCAAGTCCTCTCGGCCGCATCAAAAAATCTTTTTAAAAAGTACTTGCATTTGAAAATGTAGTATGATAAGATAATTGAGTCGCCACCGTGCGACGTCGACCCCCCATCGTGAATATGCGCCCGTAGCTCAATTGGATAGAGCGTTTGACTACGGATCAAGAGGTTAGGGGTTCGACTCCTCTCGGGCGCGCCATAACGGGAAGTGGCTCAGCTTGGTAGAGCACCTGGTTTGGGACCAGGGGGTCGCAGGTTCAAATCCTGTCTTCCCGACCACGCGGGTGTAGTTTAGTGGTAAAACAAGAGCCTTCCAAGCTCTGGTCGAGAGTTCGATTCTCTTCACCCGCTTTTAGTTCTTTGAAAACTGAACG
>NZ_QORY01000005.1:0-124647 GCF_008368755.1 Bacillus sp. AR2-1 | reverse complement strand
TATACTGTAATTTCTCCCAAAACATATTGATAGTTATACGCAATATCTTTCTTCTTAATAGGACCTACATCCAAACGGGCATTATCGTTATCAATTTGATGGGCGACTACATCTGCTTTGATGTAGTAGAGCATGACTTCATGAAAGAAATCTGATAAAGGTGTCTCTTGAATCTGCACACTTGGAATACCCTTTATTTCATTTTCAGGAACAAGGTTTCTACCCTTTAATTGAGCGACAACAACATTTGCATCTCCTCTCGCATACTCGTGAAAAGGTGTCAGTGTGTCTTCAAGTGTAGGATCAGATACTATTGTTGTTCCATCAGTATTTTTTACAGGTATAGCTGTAGCAGTTTTATCTTTTAAAACCAGCTTTCCATTTTGCTTTGTAAAAGTAAGGTCAATACGTGAGATATGTGTTCCATATTTATCTGGTTCTGTAATAATAACGCCATTTATAACTTCTTTTTTAACAAGTTTATGCATATGAGCTGCAAAAATAGCACTTAGTTCCGGACAAGCATTCGCAATATCTTGAACACCAGTACCAGGGATTCCATTCTCATTTTCTAGTCCCATATGCATAACGCCTACCATTACATCTACTTTACCTTCTAATTCTTTAATTGCCTTTTTTGTCTCTTCTACTGGATTTTTCACAACTAAACCATCCAAATGATCTGTCCCTTTTTCAAAATCACTAATCATTGGTGTATTCATACCAATAATCCCGACTTTAATTCCACCTTTTTCAACAATTGTATATGCAGGAAGAAAACGCTCTCCATTTTCCTTATAAATATTTCCTGCTAGTGTCTTACCCTTATATTGCTCACTAACTTTTTTCAATGTATCTAATCCAAAGTTAAATTCATGATTTCCAAATGCCCAGGCGTCATATTCCATTGCATTCATCGCTACCATCATTGGCGATTGTGGCTGATCATTGAATAACTCTACTGAATTTCCTTGAATTGTATCCCCAGCATCTACTAATATGGTATTGGGATTTTCTTGACGCACCTTCTTTATAACCGTATAAAGCTGCGTTAAACTTCCACTCGTATTTGCACCATCAAGCGCATAATCCCAAGGCATAAATCTACCATGAATATCGGCAGTACCTAACAGTGTAATATTAACATCAGATTCCTCAGCTTTTGAGATAGATGGTTTGACTGTTACTGCTGTTCCAAGAAGTATAAGAATAACAAAATAACATAAATAGTTCTTCCATTTCATTTTTTGCATAATAACAATATTTCTCCCCTTTTTGTACTGTCATAAAATTGCTTGAACTTTAAAAATGTAACTTATTATTCAGAAAACTCAAACTACACAAGTGATTTTGCGGGTGATTCTGCATGAAAAACAAAAAATGATATAGAAAAAGCACTGCCGAATTGTTCAGCAATGCTTTTCTATTAAACGTACTATAACAATGAATGTCTACTTTCTGTTATTCATAAGTTCTATAGGTTCTTATATTTACTTTAATTTCAAGATACGTTCTATTTCCTCTACACTCAACTTACTTGCTTTTGCAATAGTTTCAAGCGGTACACCAATTTCATGCATTCCTCGGATCATTTGCATCTTACCTTGCTCAATGCCTTTTTCCATGCCCTCTTGTTCTGCATGTGCTAGCTTAGCTTGTTCATCTAAAAGTAATTTTTCTCGAGCTTCATATGCTGTTCGGAAAGAAGAATCATGGCTCATATTTTCCCATTTATTTATTGCCTTTTGTAAAATTGGATCTTGATTCATCGCAATCTCCTCCAATGTTTGAGTTAAGTATTCATCTTCATGTGCCGGTAATAATAACATCCAACGAACAAATGTATTTTCCTAAGGGTTTACTTTTTCTTCACGCTATTGTTTTACCAATTTCGGTATCTCTACAAAATGGATTTCAATATCGTCGCTTAATAATTGTTGCATTTTTGTATTCCATAATTGTCCGATAGTATGAAATTCATCATCCTGAGAAATTGAACTTCCCCCACTTTCACTTCTTTTATTTTAATAATTAGAGCAATAAAAAAGTAGTGAATTCACACTACTTTTTTTGTATATAAATTATTTGAAATCTTTTCTATCCTGTTTTATTGAATAATCTTGAGAAAACATTAATTTTATAAAAGATAACATTTTTTCAATTTCCTGTAATTATAATTAAAGGTATTCTGTTAGTGTTATACAGGTGTATCTGTCGATCTATTCCATGTATGAATTTAGTCTGGATATTAACAGAATATTCCATATACCAATGAAAAAGGGGGAAGGTTTATGCAAAGAATTTTTAAATTCCTGTTCATATCCGTTTTTTCTTTAATTTGTGTTTTGTATGTTCAAACGAACGCTTTTGCGGCACCAGCATACGATGGAGTTGTCCACATGAAGCAGCCGTCAGGCGAATCTTTTGAGGGCACGTTACATGGTGATGAATGGTTCCATTGGGTAAGTACAAAGGATGGTGACGTACTTTTACAAGATCAGAAGGGATATTGGAATTACGCTGAGCTTACATCAGATGAACTGAAATCGACGGGAAAAAAATATAAAATTGATAAGAAGCCTTCGATGGCGGTAAATGAGAACAATTTGAACAAATGGATAAAGAAATACAACCCTCAAGCAAAGAAAAAACAGGAGTACATGAATAATTTACAAATAGAAGCACCCAAAAATATAGATGGAACTGTCACTCCAGTTTTAGGAAATAAAAAATTGCTTGTTTTATTAATTGGATTTACAGATGTTGATATTGCATATAACGATAACGATTGGAGTAATAAATTCTTTTCTACAAATCAAAAGTCAGTAAAGAATTACTATAATGAAGTAAGTAATGGAAAAGTACAAATCACTCCAGCTTCCGAAACATATGGTACGCAAAATGATGGGGTAGTTAAAGTAAAATTAGACTACGCTCATCCGAGTACATCGGGAAAAAGTATGGGAACGGTTATAACAGATGCATTGGCTAAAGCGGATTCCCAAGTGAATTTTGCTAGTCTTGATACTAATAATGATCAAATCATTGACTCCAAAGATGGTTTCTACATTGTAACTGTTCTTGCTGGTAATGAACAGGCTAGTGGCGGTCCACTTCCAAATATTTGGGCACATCAGTCATATGCTCCTAATACAAATCACGATGGTGTTACAGTATCAGGACTGTATACAGCGCAGGGTGAAAAACAATATGGTCATATGGCGACAATTGGTATACCTGCTCATGAGTTAGGACATTCTTTTGGTCTTCCAGATCTATATGGTGACAATAACCGTGTGGGTAGTCTAAGTATAATGGGGAATGGGGCTTGGAATAGTCTGCCAGGAGAAGAGTATGGAACTACGCCAGATCATATGGATGCTTGGTCCAAGGTAAAACTAGGCTTTGTAACGCCAAATGTAGTAAATACCAGCAACAATTT
Organism: Bacillus sp. AR2-1; assembly: GCF_008368755.1. Taxonomy (NCBI): domain Bacteria; kingdom Bacillati; phylum Bacillota; class Bacilli; order Caryophanales; family Bacillaceae; genus Bacillus; species Bacillus sp. AR2-1. The sequence goes on along the minus strand of NZ_QORY01000005.1, from coordinate 121,205 downwards.
TACTCTAAATGCGATCCCAAATAACTATAATGTGTTAAAGATTCCTTTAAAGGATAATACGTATTTTTTAGTTGAGAATCGCGCAAAGGTTGGGTATGATGCGAGCTTACCAACTAATTCTGGTGGTATTGCGGTTTGGCATATTGATGAATCGATGAATAATAATTCCAGTGATCCTCATCCTTTCATTGATATAGAACAATCTATCAGTGAATACCAAGACCCTTTCTATTACACGAATCAAAATCATGCTGCTACCTTTGGTCCAGACACCAATCCGAATAGTAATACCTACACGGGAGAAAAATCAGGAGTAACAATTACAACTACAAGTACAAGTAATTCTGCAATGAATGTAGCAGTCACAACAAAAGAAGCTAGTTTAATTCCGCAAACAAACTGGTCACTAAAATATGTAGATAGCTATAATTGGTACAATTTAGGTACGTATGCCTTTGATGGAAACAAAGACACATTTTGGCATACAAACTGGAGCCCCGTAGCTCCAATGCCGCACGAGATTCAAATTGATTTAGGTGCAACCTATAATCTCTCCAAATTCAGCTACTTGCCAAGGCAAGACGGCCAAATAAATGGAACGATTAAGGACTATGAGTTTTACGTCAGTAGTGATGGAGTGAACTGGGGAACAGCTGTATCCATAGGTGCTTTTGCAAATAATACTAATTTGAAAGAAGTCAGCTTTGCGAACAAGACAGGTCGTTATATTAGACTACGTGCATTAAGCGAGGTAAACAATAATCCATGGACAAGTGCGGCTGAAATCAATGTATTTGGAGTGGCTCAATAATATATTTTGTAAGGGTATAACGCTACGTGAACTACTCGCCACTTAGCAAAGCTTGAAGTGGGAGCTTCTCAGTTCCACGACGAAATTAACCTTTCGTCTCCCTGAGCGTTACTTCGGGGTGTTCCACCCCTAGATGTCCAACGCATGGATGCTCTTTTGGTACGGTTGATATTTTACGCAGGAACCGAATGGCTTGGTTTTCGCACTCTATTTTCTTCCTGCAACCTTCTATATCAAGTTATCAAAGAACTTCATATAGCTAGTTTATCAAAAGTTTTTGGCTATGCCAAACCGAAATTCATCTCCCACCTATCGTTGGGCTACGCCCTTCACACGCTTGAGGAAGGAGAATTCTTTCGGGGAATACGTTAAAAAGGTTATCATCCGCTGAGAGTTTCGCTCGGCATTTGATAACCTTTTTATTCTATATATTTAAAACTGAAACCTGTTAGGGATTATTGCGTATACAAATCTTTCAATCACCTACGATTCAGCTTTTCAAATTTTTTTTGCACCAGAACCTTTATTTTTATCTATTCCTTTTCTGGCCAAATTTTTGCGTTTGGTTCTAATAACCACTTGTGTTCTTCCTCCATGATACGATCATTCCATGGATTATTTTCAAGATGTCGAATCATCCAACAAAAATACATGGCATATCCAGGCGCTGTTGCTTGTGGATGGTCTAGCTCACCTGGAATTGTAATAAAGCTATTATGTACAACGCGATATGCATCCTCACCAACCATTGCACATCCAAATCCCTGTGGCTTATTAAAGCGATAATAATATACCTCTGGCTGATCATGGTGATGTGGTGGATAACTGGACCATCGCCCTGGATAAGAAATAACTTCTCCTACTACCATATTAGAATATGCTGCATTGTTATAGTCAAAAATTGTACGAATAACACGCTGCGCCGTTCCCTCCCATACTCCATCTCCAGCTACAACACTTTGACACTCATTTGGAGTATATAACTTAGACGCAAATTCTTGATCATTATCTGTTTTTTGAACAAGCACTTCACTATCTGAAAGAGCAGTAATGGTAACCTTCACATTTTTAGATACATGTAAGCACCAAGGGTTTTCTTCAAACACAGACTGTCTTTGAATAACTTGTTCCATTCCTTCCCACTCTAAACGTATTACCCCTTCCAGTAAAAGAACCGCTGTTTCATTCTTATCATCAAATAGCAACTCTTCTTTCCCATTAGACATCTTATATATGCCTATATCCATTAACATATCACTGCATTGACCGTTCATTTCTGTTAATACATTATATCCTTCATTTAATTCACCCAATTTTCCCAACATGGCTTTCTCCCCCTTTTATTTAATGGCTACTCAATCATTCTCTACTTTTGTCAGCTAACTACATTCCGAGTTTCGTCTAACTATTACTGAACAAAACTTTTGTGATTATGCTCTGTCTTCACTTCCGAATATTTGCATATGACTTTTAACGTTTTCGTATGCAGCCCTAATAACATCCTGGTGGTACGTAAAGTAATCTGAATACGGAGTATTCATGACGGCAGTGTTAACCGTAGTAATTACATTCTGAAATGTGGCTGTTGCTACATTAATTTTACGAACACCATGTTGAATACATTGCTTGAAATCCTCTGAACTAATACCAGAACCACCATGTAATACGAGTGGAATATGGACTACCTCATTAATCTCTTGTAGGCAGTCTAATCGTAAATCAGGATCGCCATTGTACATACCATGCGCATTTCCAATTGCAACAGCTAACGCATCAACGTCTGTTTCTTCTGCAAATCGTTTTGCTTCTGTAGTGCTTGTCAGCAACATTTCAATATCTTCTGATCCGTCCTCACTACCACCAACTCTGCCAATCTCAGCCTCTACCGTCGCTCCATACTGTTTCGCAAGTTCTACAATTTCTTTTGTCTTTTGGATATTCTCTTCTAACGGATAGTGAGATCCATCAAACATAACCGAGCTAAAACCAATCTCTAACGTCTCTTTAATCTTTTCAAACGTCATCCCGTGATCAAAGTGAACTGCTAATGGAACAGTTGCTTTTTTCGCTGCAGCTACCATCAAAGGACCAATCATATGAATTGGCGAATGATTCAAACGAACTTCCGCAATTTGTAGAATAAGCGGTGAACTTAACTCTTCAGCTGCTTTAATAGCTCCCATTACCATTTCCATATTAGCGACACTAAAAGCTCCAACCCCATAATTCTCTTGATTTGCTTTCATTAAAATATCCTTCATTTGAACTAATGGCATTACATACTCCCCTATTTCAATATTATTTATTACATGTAAAACCAACCGTCATGTCTTTTTACCCCTTTTGTAAGAAGAGATGTTGATTACCATACCATTTACTTAGGGATAATCTTAAAATGCTTAAATTACAGACCTGCTTTTTCTTGTATAAATTTTCGGGCTTTTAATGCGTATTCAAAAGGATTCGCTAAAGCTGGGTCTTGCTCTGCTTCTACCACAAACCACCCTTGATAATCAGAATTTGCAAGGATAGTAAACACTTCATCAAATACAATTACGCCATCCCCGGGAACTGTAAATGCCCCATTCTTCACTGCCTGTAAGAAGCTCAATTCGTTTTCCTTTACAGCATCTACTACTTCTTGACGAATATCTTTTAAATGTACGTGTTTAATACGCGGTAAATATTTTTTCAAAACATAAAGTGGCTCTTCCCCTGAAAAAACAAGATGACCTGTATCAAAAAGCAGAGATACAAGCGCTGGATCAGTCATGTCCATTAACTTTTCAATTTCTGCCGTTGTTTGAACACCCGTACCCATATGATGATGGTATACAATATGTAGCCCCTTTTCCTGAGCTAATTTACCGAGGTGATGTAATCCATCCGCAAGCTTATCCCACTCTTCTTCTGTAAAAACAGGCTTATTTTTATATAGTGGTACATCCATTAACCCTTGAATACTATGCCCTTGCTCTGAAACAACGATGACTTTTGCACCCATGTCATGCAAGAAATCCCTATGCTTAATAAATGCTTGTACTGTCTCTTCAAGCGGCTTCGTTGTTAAAAACGTACTAAACCATGCACTAGCAATCTCCAAGTTTCGTAATTCTAAAGATTTTTTTAATACAACTATATTTCTCGGATATTTATTCCCTACTTCACTTCCATTAAATCCAGCTAGTGCCATCTCACTAATACATTGTTCAAACGTATTTTCTGCCCCTAGCTCCGGCATATCATCATTTGTCCAAGCAATTGGTGCAATTCCAAGCTTAACTGTATTTTCTTTAAACATCCCCTTGTCTCTCCTCTTTACAAAATGTGATAGAATTTCGCCAAATTCTCTTAACCGGTTATTGAAAAGAGAGCTTCCTAATCAATATGCATGTAGATAAAAAACTCTCTTTGTGTCCTAATCTAATAAGATCTTGCCTGTTGCAAGTTACTTACTTTACTCTCGTACGCAGCTTGCATACTTTGACTTTTAGATACTTCCGCAACACCTACATGCCACCATGACTCGTATCCATTTGTCATTGTTTTGGGTAGTACTTTAATATCAATTAATGTAGAAAATGTTTGTTTTTTCGCATCAATAAGCGCTTCCTGTAATTGTTCTAGTGATGTAACATGATATGTTTTCACTCCATATCCAGCTGCGCTAGCTGCAAAATCAATTTTCATAATTGCCCCGTCTAATTTACGAGTTTCCTGGTTTCGGTAGCGAAACTCTGTTCCAAAGCTCCCCATTCCATTACCCATTTGTAAGTTATTAATGCAACCAAATCCGGAGTTATCAAACAATAAGATATTAATTTTTTTGTTTTCTTGAAGACTTGTGACAAGCTCAGAATGAAGCATCTGGTAACTACCATCCCCTACCATTGCATATACTTCCTTCGATGGTTCAGCTAGCTTTGCACCAAGTGCGCCCGCAACCTCATAGCCCATGCAAGAGTATCCATACTCCATGTGATATGTATTTGGTTTTCTTGATGTCCACATTCTTTGTAAATCACCTGGAAGACTTCCTGCCGCTCCAACGATAATTGCATCTTCATCGAGTAATGTATTGATTTGTCCAATGACTGCGGTCTGTGTTAAATGTGTACCAAGTGCATCCACGTATTCATTTAAATCCCCATCGAAATGGCCTTCTACTTCTGGTGTGAAATCTTGACCTGTAAAGCGAATATTATGTAGACGTGATAATTCTGTTTCCCAAGCCTCTTTTGCATCATCAATTTCTACTGTATAACTAGATCGATAATCCATTACTTGCAGTTCCTCTATTAGAGCAAGAAGCGCTTCTTTCGCATCCGCTATAACCTTTAATGCATCCAGCTTATTCGCATGGAATTCTGAAATATTGATGTTTAAAAACTCCACTTCCTCATTTTGAAATAATTGTTTCGATGCCGTTGTAAAATCAGTAAATCTCGTCCCGATTCCAATAACAAGGTCGGCTTCCTTTGCAATTGTATTAGCTGCTATATTTCCAGTTACCCCGATGCCACCAAGATTATATGGATGACTACTTTCAATCGCACTTTTTCCAGCTTGTGTTTCTCCAAATGGAATGTGGAATGTTTCAGCAAACTGTTTTAACTCTTCTGCCGCTTCTGCGTATCTTACACCACCACCGCAAATCATAACTGGCTTTTTCTTTCTCTTAATCATTTCCACTGCATCCGCTAAGCTGGCTTTTGTAGGTAGACGACGTTCAATACGGTGAATACGCTTTTGGAAGAAGTAATCTGGGAAATCCCATGCTTCCCCTTGGACATCTTGTGGTAAACAAATTGTTACAGCTCCTGTATCTGCCGGATTTGTTAAAACACGCATCGCTTGAATCATAGCTGTCATCAATTGTTCAGGACGATTTATCCTATCCCAGTACTTACTTACTGCACGGAAAGCATCATTTGTAGAAATAGATAAGTCATTTGTTTGTTCAATTTGTTGAAGAACAGGATCAGGTTGTCTCGTTGCAAATACATCTCCTGGAAGTAGTAACACGGGAATATTATTTGCTGAAGCTGTTGCTGCAGAGGTAATCATATTTGCTGATCCAGGACCAACAGAAGAAGTACATGCCATAATTTGTTTTCTATGTTTTTGTTTTGCAAAGGCCATCGCAGCATTTGCCATTCCTTGTTCATTTCTCCCTTGGTATACTTCTAATTCCCCTGCATCTTCTTCTAAAGCTTGACCTAGGCCTACTACATTCCCATGACCAAAAATCGTAAAGATTCCCTTAATAAACTTTTGTTGCTTTCCATCAAACTCTACATACTGCTCGTTCAAAAATTTCACCAATGCTTGCGCGGTCGTCATTCTAACAGTTTGCATATAATTTGCTCCTTTCTATCTCTAACAGTCATTCTGCATATGAAAAAGGAGTATTAGGAATTTGATAGACTCCTAATACTTCCTTCTTATGTTTTACTACTTCCGTTACTTTTGCTTACAAGCAACTAGACAGATTCTACTTCTCTCTTAATAATTACTTTTCCCAACGAGATGTAAGCATTTTCTTTCTTGTATAAAACTCAACGCCGTCAGTACCGTTCGCATGAAGATCACCATAGAAAGAGTCTTTCCAGCCAGAGAACGGGAAGAATGCCATTGGCGCCGGAACCCCAACATTCACACCTAACATACCTGATTCAATAGTTTCACGGAATTGACGTACACTTGCCCCGCTATCTGTATAAATACAAGCTCCATTTGCAAAACGAGACTCATTGGCAATTTCAATCGCTTCATCCAATGATTTCACACGAACAATAGATAAAACAGGAGCAAAAATCTCATCTTGCCAGATTTTCATTTCTTTTGTAACATGGTCAAAAATTGTTGGCCCAACGAAGTAACCAGCTCCTTTTACAGCTGTATCTTCGCGTCCATCACGAACTAATGTAGCGCCCTGTTCTACACCTGAATCGATGTAATCAATTGTGCGCTCTTTATGGTTATCACGAATAACGGGTCCTAAAAACACATCTTCATCCAGACCATTGCCGATGACAATTTTATTTGCTTCTTCTACTAGTCTTCCAACTAATTGATCTGCAATTTCTTCTTCTACTGTTACAACAGAAGCAGCCATACAACGCTCACCAGCTGAACCGAATGCAGCACTAATAATTTGCTTTGTTGCTAGCTCAAGATTCGCATCATTTAATACAATGGAATGGTTTTTCGCACCCGCTAGTGCTTGAACGCGTTTTAAGTTTTCTGTTCCTTTTTTGTATACATATTCTGCAACAGGCTGAGAACCTACAAATGAAATTGCCTTCACTAATTTATGTTCAAGAAGACCGTTTACTACATCGTGAGCACCATTTACGATATTTAATACACCTTTTGGTAAGCCTGCTTCTGCAGCTAATTCTGCTAATTTTGCTGCTAGAAGTGGTGTACGCTCTGAAGGTTTTAATACAAATGTATTACCACAAGCAATCGCAAGTGGGAACATCCAGCATGGAACCATCATTGGGAAGTTAAAAGGTGTAATGCCGCCTATAACACCAATTGGGTAACGATACATGCCAGACTCAATACCTGTTGCAATATCAGGTAACTGTTTTCCCATCATTAATGTAGGAGCACCCGCTGCAAACTCCACGCACTCAATACCACGAAGAACTTCACCGTAAGCCTCGTTATAGCTTTTTCCGTTTTCAATCGTAATTAGTTTCGCTAACTCTTCCCAGTTATCTACTAGTAATTGTTGATATTTAAATAGAATACGAGCGCGTTTTGGTACAGCAGTTTTAGACCACGATTTGAACGCTTCATTTGCTGCTGATACAGCTTGTTCAACATCTACTTTTGTTGAAAGTGGTACTTGAGCGATTACTTCTCCTGTTGCAGGATTATATACAGCTTCCATCTTAGTTGAAATGGATTCTACCCATTCGCCGCCAATGTAGTTTTTTACAATTTGTGCTGTTTGTACTGTCATATTCATTCTCTCCCTTTTATGTAATGTAGAATCGTCCAGTAGGATACGCCCTTACTTGATTATTGATTTATGAAGTTTTTATACCAATTCTTCAGCCGTTTCCATGAATGCAGAAATCTCTGCTCTTGTTGGCATTGCATCAGAACAACTATGTTTAGAAATAACGATTGAAGCAGAAGCACCACCTAATCGCATCGCTTGAGGAATCTCAAGCCCTTGCATTAGGCCATAAATAAACGCAGAAGCATACGAGTCGCCAGCGCCAAACGTCTTTAACACCTTTGTTTTAAAGATACCGCCGCGGTGAGATTGACCGTCTCTCGTATAAGCGATTGAACCATCACCGCCATGTTTAATTACAACGATTTTCGCATGATGAGAAAACCATCTTTCAGCCGTAACTTGGTCATTAGATTGTTCGTAGTTTAATAGTTTTTCCATCATATCGAATTCTTCACGCGTTCCAATAATGACATCAGATTTTTCAGCCGCTAGGTTGTAATACACAGCCGTTTCAGCTTCTGACTGCCATGTATAAGGGCGGTAATCTACATCAAAAAATACAACTACATCATGCTTACGCGCATATTCTAATGCTAAAAATACCGCCTCGCGAGAAGGACTTTTCGCTAAAGCTGTTCCTGAAATTAAGAGTGCTTTTGATTGTTTAATATAGTCCTCAGATACCTCTGTTGGATCAAGGTTTAAATCTGCGACATTGTCGCGGTACATTAAAATACTGCAATCCTCAGGGCTTTTAATTTCTGTAAATGCTAGACCTGTCACTGCACCTGTACGGTCGATACATATCTGATCTGTATTAATCTTATTGTCCTGTAGATACCCTGTAATAAAGCGGCCCATTTGATCGTCGGACACTTTACCGATAAATCCTGTCTGTAAGCCGAGACGCGCCGCACCAATCGCAATGTTGGCAGGAGAACCTCCCACATACTTAGTAAACGTTCTTGTTTCTTCCATAGGACGTTGTGTTTCATTGGCATTTAAGTCAACGCATAAACGTCCAACTGCAATTAGGTCTAATGGACAATCTTCTTTAAAAATAAGTGGATTCATTATTACTACCTCCCATGCTTTATGGATGAATGATAAGGTTCATATTTTTTAAACCTACTATTCATTACTCTTTATCCATCTAGAAGTAAGCGCTCTCTTTATTGATTTAATGCAGGCTGTTTATGTTCAATTTGTACAGGTTTTCCTGTTAGTAAGGATTCCTTCGCAGCCTTCGCAATTCGCTCTGCTTGTAATCCATCATTACCACTGCAAATAACAGCTTGTCCTTCTATAATTGACTTTGTAAATTGTGTTACTTCCTCAATGTAAGCTTGCGTGTAGCGCTCTAAGAAGAAATAAAGCGGCTTATCTTTTACAATACCTTCTGTTTTTGACACTTGAACTGTTGTCGGGCAGCAATTATCCGCAGCAACCGCGCCTTTTTCACCAAACACTTCCACACGCTGGTCATATCCATAAACAGCTTGGCGGCTATTATCAATTACCCCTAAAGCTCCATTCGCAAACTTTAATGTGACAATTGCTGTATCCACATCATTTACTTCCTGAATGGATGGATCAATTAATGTTGTTCCATATGCAAATACTTCAACGACTTCACTATTCATCACATAACGAGACATATCAAAATCATGAATCATCATATCCATAAACAATCCGCCTGAAGAGCGAACGTATTCTATACTTGGCGGTTGTGGATCCCGAGACGTAATTTTTAAAATATGTGGCTGCCCCACTTCACCTTGTTGAATCAGATCATAAACTTTCCTGAAGTTCGGATCAAAACGACGATTAAATCCTACTTGAAGAGATACTCCCTGTTCTTTTACCACTTCTAATGCTTCTAATGTTTCTTCTACTGAGAAACTAACAGGTTTTTCACAGAAAATATGTTTTTTCGCAAGAGCTGCTTCTTTAATAATTTGCGCATGTGTATTTGTTGGTGAACAAATAAAGACAGCATCAATTTCTGGATCTGCTAATAAATCCTGATAGTTTGTAGTCAGAGTAGAAATCCCTTTATCTTGAGCCCACTTTTCTAGATGACTAATTACTACATCTGAAACCGCTTTAATTTTTACTTGTGGCATAAGTTGCAAATTATCAACATGTAGTTTCCCAATTCGCCCAGCACCAATAATCCCAATCTTTAAAACGTTCATATGATTTCTCCCTCTATATTAAAATTTAAGAAACGAAATGAAAGTCTATAGGGTTTAGCGTATCAAATCAGTTAAGCGCTTTCCCTATTTTTCTTCATTATACACACTTGATTCTAAATTGAAAACATTTTTATTTTTATGAATACTCCCCTTTTCATCCGAATTTTAAGTTCCCTCAATAAACGTATTACATAAAAATAAAAAATAAGAATTAGAAATAAATCATCTAAAAAGCTATAAATATATTCTTTTAAAATACTGATATAACAAAGATAACGAAGCCTTTTAAATAGTAATCCCCCATCTATAAGGTATTTCTTTCTTTTCATACTCACTATTATTTTATTGTCCAATAAGTAAATAGAATGACTCTATAAAAGAAAGTTGTAAATTGTCAAAAAATTTAATTGACGACCTCATAATGTAAGCGTATACTTTTTTTATCAAAAAGAATTAAGCGCTTAACCTAAAATAACTTATCGGTGGTGGGAGAATGAACGTTATTAGTTCAAACAAAACATTTATGGACAGGATTGGGATCCCTTCTAATTTAACTTGGGGATACATAGGAATTATCGTTTTTATGATTGGGGACGGGTTAGAACAGGGATGGTTATCCCCTTATCTCGTTGAACAAGGACTAACGCTAGAACACGCGGCTTTCCTGTTTACTATTTACGGAATTACTGTATCTGCTTCTTCTTGGTTTTCGGGGGTATTTGTACAAATGTGGGGACCAAGAAAAGTCATGACGTTTGGTTTAATATCATTCATTTTAGGTTCAATCGGGTTTATAGGTATAGGAATTCAACATATGAATTATCCCGTAATATTAATTTGCTATGCCCTACGAGGGTTCGGTTATCCCTTATTTGCTTATTCGTTTCTAGTTTGGGTATCTTACAGTACGCCTCAACAAATGCTTTCAAGAGCAGTTGGCTGGTTCTGGTTTGTATTCCAGCTGGGGCTTAGTGTTATAGGAGCCTTTTATTCTAGTTATATGGTTCCGAAAATCGGAGAAATTGCTACATTATGGAGCGCTTTAATTTTTGTTGTCGTCGGGGGATTATTCTCAATTGTTGTAAATAAGGATAAATTTAAAGCACAAACCGTAAGTGCTAACAAATCAAGCGAATTACTAAAAGGCATTACCATCGCATTTGAAAATCCTAAAGTTGGTATAGGTGGTATTGTTAAAATTATAAACTCGGCGGCTCAGTTTGGATTTGTTATTTTCCTACCTACCTATATGATGAAATACAATTTTACGATGACTGAATGGCTTCAAATTTGGGGGACTCTATTCTTTGTAAATATGGTGTTTAATATTATTTTTGGTATTGTTGGAGACAAGTTTGGTTGGGTAAATACAATTAAATGGTTCGGAGGAGTCGGTTGTGGAATTGTAACTCTTGCACTCTATTATGTACCACAAATGGTAGGACATAATTATTGGGCAATATTATTTGTTGCCTGTTGCTATGGAGCAACACTTGCCGGTTATGTACCTCTTACAGCATTAGTCCCATCTTTATCTCCTGAAAATAAAGGAGCTGCAATGTCTGTTTTAAATTTAGGTTCAGGATTATCAGCATTTGTTGGACCATTAGTAGTTACTGCCTTTATCGGTCCATTAGGTGTCGGCGGCGTGATGTGGATCTTTGCTGGTTTGTATTTCTTTGGTGCATTTTTAACTCATTTCCTTACTATTCCAAAGGAAAATAAGATGGAGCAGGATTTAAATACGAAAAGCGGTGAACAATTCTCTGTATAAATCCTAAATATAAAAGAAGGTCATCCTAACTATACTTAGTTACGATGACCTTCTTTTGTTACATTCAAATAGGCTTATAAAAAATCTATCATGTAATATCCTTTACTGAGGATCGCTCTACTAACTGAGGAATAATTGTAATTTTTTGCTTAGCATGCTCCTTCATTTCCATCGTTTTTAAGAGTTGTTCAAACGTACAGGCTGCCATTTGTGTAATTGGCTGTTCAATCGTCGTTAACCCTGGATCTGCAATCTCAGCGTAGATTGTATTATCAAATCCGATAATCGATAAATCTTCCGGAATTGAAAGCCCTTGTTTTCTTGCTTCATTCATAAGGCATATAGCAATCAAATCTGTACAAGCAAAAACCGCTGTAGGCCTGTTAGGCAAATAAAGTAATTCCTTACTTGCACGTTTACTATCTTCCACTGTCGAATAGCAGCTAATGATAGCCTCATCATCTAATGAAATCCCTGAATCCGTAAGAGCTTGTTTGAAACCAGTCAGTCTCCCTAAGCTACTTTTTCTATCCTTCTCCATCATAATCGTTAAAGATGTATGGCCTTTCTGCGTTAGATAACTTCCAGCTAGATAGCCTCCCCTCATATCATCAGTTGTCACAACATGAGTGGTGATGGAAGGATGATCTACAGTGAATAATACAAGTGGCAAATCTCGATTCACGATTTTTTTTACAAGTTTATAATCATTTAGTTCCGTTGCAATAATAATGCCATCTACTTGCTTTTTAAATAATAAATCAATGTATTCATGCTCACGTTTTGTTTGATGATCTGTACTACATAAAATGAGTGTATACCCTGATTCTCGTGCACTATTTTCAAAGGCTCTTGCTACTTCTGCAAAAAATGGGTTTGAGATATCTGGGACAAGTACCCCAATCGTATATGTTTTTTTACCTGTTAACGCTGCTGCTACACTACTTGGCTGGTAATCTAATTCATCCATTACCTGATTTACTTTGTTTATTGTTTTTTCACTAATACGCCCAGTTTGATTAATTACCTTGGATACAGTTGCTATTGATACACCTGCTTTTTCCGCAACATCATAAATTGTTGGTTTCACTTTAATTATCCCTTCTTAATCATCTTTTTCTATATTTTATCATAAAAATATTTTGCTTCTTGGTACACAAAAGGAATTCTTTTAAAATTTGTAAATACCTCTACCCTTAGGCGTCGTTCCTCTCATTAACATAACAACTAGCTCAAAGTGAATATTTCAACTAATAAATATCACATACCAACTTTTTACAAAAAGCACAATTTACATCTATACTAATGTCTATATAAATATTAATATGTATTATAGATATATATTGTATATAAAATCAAAAAATTTATTTTGGGAGAAATTAACTATGAAATTCAAAAACGTAATCGCAACTGGTTTAATTGCTGCTACTTTATTTGGCGCAACAAATCCAACACATGCACAGACTAAACATTTCAACGATGTACCACAAGGACACTGGTCTGAAGAATCGATTTATTATTTAGCTGATAAGGATGTAATAAGTGGGTATGGTAATGGAAATTTTGGATTTGGGGACAAAGTAACACGTGGGCAAGTTTCTGCTATCATTTCTAAATATTACGGTTTACGGGATGACAATTATTATGGTAAAAACTTTTCAGATATCAAAGGACATATGTTTGAAAGTAATATCAAAGCTGTTGTACATGCAGGTTTTATGAGTGGAGACAATACAGATAAATTCCGACCTGATGATACGTTAACTCGTTATGAAATGGCTGTTATTCTTCAAAAAGCTTTTGGTTTAGAAGTTAAAGGGAATGTGCCATTCAATGATATACCAAGGGGGCATTGGGCAACAGACTACGTACGTGCCTTGTATAGCAATGGGATAACAAGTGGTGTCGGACAAAATCAGTACGGTGGGCAATATAGCGTAACAAGGGAACAGTTTGCTAAGTTCATGTACAATTCAATCTTCATTCATGGTAAAGAAGATAGATCCTCAGAATTAATTAACCTTGCAAAATCTTTAGGTTTTGTTGATAGGGATGAGGAATATGGAACACTTGGATATAATCTCCATGGAAAAAAAGCTGACCCTATGTCTGACATTATAACTATATTCCCATATGGTAACGGTGGTGGTTATTGGGACTCTATAATTTTTATCGAGAGTAAAGATTCTGCAATTAATGAGCCTATCAAAGCATTATTCAATCAATTGCTGCCGACAAAAGGAGATTATTTATATTCTATAGTTAATAATCCAAGCCTACCGAAAACAAGACAAACTTTTGAATTAGATGGTAGAGAAGTTCAAGTAGATAATACATATAAACTAAGTGTTTCTTTTGGGAAGGTAAAAAAATAATTTACAAGAAAAGAGTTATTTAAATGTGGCTCTTTTTATAATATATTGAAATCTTTTTATTTATTCAATTCCTTCATTTTGTTCATTGTAATTCCTAATATTAAGATGTAAAATAACATTATCTTATATGCGCTTAAGATAGATCGGAATAAGAAAAGGAACCCTTCTGGGTTCCTTTTTCTATATTACACTAATTCCTATTGCTATAAGGATACCTCATACAATACATAGTAACCCAAAGTGCCCAAGTATCATACATAGAATTAAGCCTATAGAATATACAAAGACTTCTTTCCAATTTATCCATTCATATAGGGCAGGTAATTAAACGATGATTAAAACTCCTAATACAATTAAAACAACACACTTTCTTCAAAGTTAATCCTTTTTACTTGTCCTTTTACTGTCTCGATAATTGAAACTATCCCTTTCCCCTTTATAAAATCAACAAGATTTTATCCAAATCTAGTTACTAGTCCATCTCCAATTTTTAAATATGGCACCATTATATTTTATATCTACATAAATATATCTATCAAATACTTTATATTTATATATAATTATAATAGGTTTAAGTGTACTTATTAAAATAATATATCGCTTTTAGGGAGGAAATGTTATGAAAATAAAATTAGTTACATTATGCACTGCACTATCTATTAGTACCTTAACAATAGTTGGAGTTGGACATTATACCGCCCATGCCGAAGATGGCTTTATTGATGTACCACAAAACCACTGGTCATTTACAGCCATACATGACTTAAAAGAAAAACAGATCCTATCTGGATATGGAAATGGGATATTTGGCTTTGGGGATGATGTAACACGAGAACAAGTTGCCATTCTTATGTACAATTACCTCAAACCAGAAAATAAAGAAACATATACTAATCCTTATTCAGATATCAATTCTCTCACAACCCATTACTCAAAGGAGATTTTATCTCTCACAAACTTAGGAATCTTCACTGGAGATGAACATGGTAACTTCCGCCCTAAGGATACTTTAACACGCGCTGAAATGGCTTCTGTATTAACGAAGGCATTCCAGCTAAAAGCAACGGGAGCATTTACTTTTAAAGATATACCGAATGGATATTGGGCAAAGGATGCGATTCATGCGATTCATTCCAATCATATTGCGGAAGGCACAGGTAACAATAACTATAGTCCTTATATGAAGGTATCTAGAGAACAGTACGCACAATTTATCTTTAATGCTATGAACAGAAATAATAAACAAGGTAATAATAATTTACCGCTTATTCTTGTTGAAGAAGTTGGGGAAATTGGAGAGTCCCATGTTACTAATGGAGGAACAATATTTAAAGGATAAAATGCACTAATACAATATTAATAATTAACCATCTATATCTACTATTGAATAATACACCGTAAGTTTGCTAATAATATAAAATACCAAGTCTCCAATTCCCCTGGAGCTGAGCAGTTAGTTCATTCTAACTGCTCTTTTTATTTTTTATCGTCACGCTTCCATAGTATCTCCATATGTTGTATAGAGATATCTCCTTCTAAATTGTCATTGATGCCTCTTTCAAGTCCTAATGCACATCTTAAAAAGAGCACTTTTAAAAAGTGCTCTTTTTACTTTGCGTGTCACTTATCCAACGATGAATTGAGATTTTAACTTATGAATAATTTATAGAATTATTTCCAATACTACGAATAGATTGGTAACAGCCAATCTGTATCCATAATTAATCTCTAATTTTCTTGGATTCTCCCTGAGGCAAGGCGGTTATTTTTAATAACCGCCTTTCTTGTTTAGATTATAAATATTTACACATACTATTAACGGAATGGTTGAATCATTGTCATTGAAAATGTTCAGCGCTTCCGCTCCTTAAGAGAACAGTCTACGCAACTGTTCTCTTTCCTATTTCCTTTTTTCACACATATAATATGACAAGCATTATTAACTCCGCTACAATCAATCGCATTACAACATTTTCAACGTTTCCTCAACAATTTCTCAATATTTTTCATGGACAACAGCACACTTTCTCAACAGGTTTAATATCTTAATATTAAATACTGAAAGGAGATGTTGAAAAATGACTTGGTTCATTATTTTAGGATTTATGCTTATTTTAATAATAGGCGGTTTTCATGCACATAGTATTCATATCATTTTCAAAATAGGTTCAGATACAAAAGCTGTGCCAAGTTGGTCTTTCGTTAATAAAATAAACTTCCAAACATTAAAAGAATTAATAAAAGGACTAAATAAGGATAAACTTAAAATCCTTACAATAGGAGAACTTGTTATTCCTTTAAGTTTCTTTAATAGATTATTTAGCAAAACATTAATTTTTCTATTCCTATTCTTTTACTCTCAATATTTAAACTAACGTAATATGAGATGAGTTAAAGAATAGCAATCACTACGCGTAGCAAGCCAACAATCGATCGCCTATGATGAACTGGACCTGAAGAATTAAACAAAAAATTAAGCGGCTGTTTGAATGTGAGTCCGGTATTATACTGGACTCATTCTTTTTAACTGTACTTTGATTTTTTTACGATTGTAATAAACTATATAATTATCTAATACTATCTTAATATGTTCCATACCTTCGAATTTTTTAAGATAAATTACTTTTGCTTTGTCTTGTTCTGTAATTCCATCTCTTTTTGAACGAAGACCTTTAACTTTTTTAAGTAATCGATTTCCATACGTAAACATTCATTTTCATCTTTTAATGCCTTTATAGCCTCTTCAATAGCTACATTATCTAACTTCGATCTTGTATTTGTAATTCCCATAGCTGGATCCCCTTTCTTCTTTTATATAGGAAATACATGTCTTTTAAATCATATATTCCCCTTCATCTACGAACTATTTCAATGAATTCCTTAACAAAAACGATTCATTTATTTCCTTTGTTTTTAATCTATTTCTAAACATTTCAGATATACTCTTTGATAAATCCCACTATATTCATTCCATATTTTTCTCTCCAAAACGAACCGTAGTACATATTATCTACAACATATTTATAGGTTTTAATAGTATTTTTAACAAAATCTTCTTACATTTAAATAGACATACCACTTTAATCTGTCAACTCCACCTATATTGATAAATATGAAAAAACAAATTTATTTGACATTTCGATGACTTATAACAGGAAAATATATACATTAAATGAAACCTGATATATCTTTAATTTGTAAGTTGTAGTTAGTTGGCCAACTTTCCATACAATTTAATAATTTAAAATATGGGGGATCTAAAATGAATCAAGTATTAAGAAAAAGTAAGAAAAAAATGATGTATCTAGTTGGTTCACTTCTAATTTCTCTATCAATGTTTTCAACTACTAGTTTTGCAGCTACAGAAGGTGCTGTAAAAAGTGTTACAAATAGTACCTATACCGGGATTGCAGCTGATATAAATCTACCAAAATCAGTTGTTGTTAAAGATGGGTATGTGAATTGGTATTTAGGTATTGGAGCATCTAAAGTTGAGGGTGGTATTTCCAAAACACCAAGTGGATATAAAGTATTTCTAAATTCAGGATATAATGAATCAGGTCAAAACAGTAAATATTGGAACACACAGTTTGATGCGTCAATTAAAGATGGTGATCGAGTAAATCTTAAAATAGTTAATAACGGAAATGGTACGGTTACTATGTATGTAAATGGAAACCCTAGATATGCAAATCAGCCTGTATATGGCTCATTTTCTCAATATGAACCAGTAAAAATGGTTCAGGGGGTTGAAGATACTGGACGTAATTCCTTTAGCCAAGCTAGCTTTTCAAACGTACTTCTAAGAACAGATACATCTGGGGCTACCTACAAAAGTTGGAACGGTTCAATTTCTTCCTCATTTTCAAGACACGGTACTTATGGTAACAATTTCACAGTTTATTCTCAAGTACCATTAAACGCAAGTTTACGCTAAATGTGTTATTTGAATCATAATGTTTTTGAAAAAAAGTAGTAGCACTTGCGACTACTTTTTTTATAGGGTCCATTGTAATAGATATTCGCGCCAATATAAATACCATCTTTCAACTTTTTCAAAAAACAACCTGTTTATTTAAAAGTTATGTACAAAAAAACGTAGAAATATTTAATTCCTACGTTTTTATAGGTTAATCAATTCATTCATTTACTATTACAATTCAAAGTCATACTTCGTTTGATAAGCCACTAAGTAAAAATAATACTTCGAAAAAATAACCCCAACTGGCTTTACGCATATATCTCTTGAAAAAACAAAAAACCACCCAATTGGATGGCCTCTAAATTTACTAGTTTTAATATTTTTCTGCTACTAAAATATAATCAAAGTTATTATCTTCATTCCCTCTTACCGATGAACTTACTTCAATATAATAGTCTTCCCATTCTTCTGCTTCAAAGACGATTTTTTCCATATCATTAGAAAGGTTCAAAGATTTTTTAATTATTTTACCTTTCGAATTTCGTACAAATAGATCAAAATCATTATCATCATGCATTCCCTGCAAAGTAACTTCAACTTTCATGGTATCACTTGGGGAAAATCTAAAGATATCTATACCGTCTTTATCGTCTAAATTTAAATTGCCATAAACCACACAATCATACCCCAAATCTAATCTATTGGCTGTTTCAAGTGTATTATTTGGCTCCGTATCTCTAAATTCTTTCTGTTTTCTAGCAGCATCTACAAAATTTGTAGTACTAAACACAAGTGTTACGGTTCCTAATAATATAATCCCTAATTGTTTTAAATTCATTTTCCTTATCCCCTCTTTATTTTTTGTCTTTATTACGAAATCATATACCTATATTTTACTATTATGTAAATATTTTTACTATTGATAAAATCTGTTTAGCTTTATTTACTTTACAATCATTTTATAAATGTTTTCTAAGAGTCAAAGTTTTCGAGTCGGTATGTTAAAATTTGTTTCCCCATCTTTTAGAGCTCTAAAAAAACAGGTGGATTCAGCGGATTAATTTGCAATAAAAAATAGAAATAGTCAGTCATGGTAGCCTATTTCTTCTTTTTTAGATGTATTAAATGGCTTGTATTTCTCTCTTAATCCTTCGATTTCCTTACACTTCTCCTTAATATCCTCTCGAAGAGATAACCTAACCTTGTATAATTTTTTCACAGTTATAATTTTACACGGTTTAATTAGGAAATTCATATGTTGACCATTTACGCCTAGGATTTTTCTTTCCCCATTTCGCACGAAGGTTCCTTTTTGCTCTACGGTAACAATTTCATACATACACATCTTCCTTTCCATTTGAATGATAAATTATTAAATCAAGATTTATTATTATGCAAAATTACATTTCAATTGTAGTTGATAATCATTCTTAATGTAACTATAATGATTACATGTTAGGTGATATAAGAAAGTTATTTACGAATTAAACCTAACTGCACATTTAAATACAATCGGAATGGAGATGTTATAAGGTATGAAAAAAATCATTTTAGCTGGTGCATTAGGAATTGCAGCTCTTGCAGGCACAAATCTACCAGGATTAGAAGTAACAAAAGCAAGTGCAGCTTCTATCGAGTCAAATTTATCAACAATTGAAGGGCGTGTAGTTGAGGTTACTGATAATGTTATCTCTGTTGAGTCAACAAAGTATTCAGAACCTATTAGTATCTATTTAAACTCTACACCAAATGTAAAAGTTGGTGATCAAGTAAAAGCTACTGGTGCAATAATGCGTAATTTTACGGACTATATGATTGCAGAGTCAATTGAAAAGGTTCAAGGTACTGATACATTACACCAGGGAAGTTATTTAAAACATGTTTTTGCATACGAATATGAAATAGGACATGTTACAAAAGTAGATAAGTTTAAATCTGGAATAGAAGAATATAATTATGTAATTGTTCAATATACTGGAAATGACGGAAGTAAACGTAATGTTACAGTTTATTTGACACACGGGCAGAAATTTAATGTAGGTGAAAAAGTTAAAGTGCACATGGCGAACGCTGAAAGAAGTAATGAGTGGTCGATAACAGATGAGATTGAAAAAGTTAATGATTCTCAAGCATTAACTGATGATCGATGGATTTGGTCTTAATATAAAATTGTATTTTTTCTCTAATTAAAAATAATTATTTGTCTTAGTTAATTTCTTCTGTTTGTAATATGAAGAATTGAAATATTATCCAACCAACTAAATGTATAAACCTTTTAATTGAAAAGAACTTGTAGATAAAACTACAAGTTCTTTTTAATTTCCCAAACGATAAGGGGAAGTAAGTAAGCAAACATTCAAAACTTCATATTTTATAGACCAATCTATTCAAAATCGATTATATATTCTATAGCAATATTGGTTCTTTAATGGTTGGTAAAAACTCGATACTCATAGCATAATTTAATAACAAATTGATATACTCTTGATTTGGTTCTAAACAATGTACATTCTTTAAGTATCCTTGCGTGTATAAACAAGATGGTATAGCTACTGATAGCTCTTCTACAGATTCTAATAAAGGCATTATGAGCTCTAAAGCTTTCTGTTCATCAGTGGTTAGATTCGTATTAAAAAACTTCTCTATATACTTTTCTTGTTTCATTAACATAATGTCGTATCCAAAAGCTTGTAAACTATTAATAAATTGGTCCCATTTAAGCTGAGTTGGATTACAAATATGCATGGTTTTATTTATTGTATTGACCTTATAGGATAATTCAGTAATAGCTAAACTTCCATAGTCTACAGGCGTTAAATCTACATACGTATTGATGTCAGGTGCTATGCTAGATAGGCATATCCCTTTTAATAATCTATAAAATGCGTTTTCATTAATATTGTATTGAAATTTACCTGTTTTAGAGTTACCCACTAAATTCCCCACACGGTATATCGTGGCACGAACTCCATTTTCCATTGCTTCTCTGACCATTTTCTCGCCTTGAAACTTACTTTCTAGGTACAGATTATCTAAATTTTGCCCTCTATCAAAATTAGACTCAAAGAATTCAAATTCTTTTGGATCGCTTTCAGCCTGACCTACTACACTTAAAGTCGATATATAATGAAAACGTGCATTTGTGTTCTTAGCTAATTCCAATAAGTATTTTGTAGACTGAACATTTACCTTTTGAAAATGCTCACGTTCTCCATAGTGTCTAACTTCTCCACCACAATGTATGATTGACTCTACCTTATTCTTTAAATGGTCCAATTGCTTTGAATCTAGACTTAGATTCATCAAAGATAAATCTCCTTCAATTAATTCTACTCTCTCCTCTAACTTTTGAAGGATTTCTTTACCGAAATAAAACTCCATTCTTTCTTTTAACTTTGCACCAATTACTTGATTCTCATTTTTTCTTACTAAACAGTATATAGTCGTAGATGGCAACTGTAATAACCGTTCTAAAATATATGCCCCTAAATATCCTGTTGCCCCTGTAAGAAAAACTGCTTTTGGATAATTCACCATATCTAACTCACATTCTTCTAATTTAGTTGTTTCATAAACAGGAGTCGTTTTCGTTTCATTTTCCATACGAGCTACATTCATATTTTTCTCTTTCTTGAACGACATATCTTCCATCTCTTCAATATGAGAGGCTAATTTTTCTATTGTTCTATACTTAAAGAAATCTTGAATTTTCAAGTTAGGATATAACGGTTTTAATTTGACTAATGCCGGCATAACTTTTAAAGAATGTCCACCCAAATTAAAGAAATCATCTTTTAAACCTATAGATTTTATGTTTAGAACTTCAGACCATACTTTTGCAATGTTTTTTTGCACTTTAGTTTGAGGTTTAAGTTTGCACTCATCGTTTTGCTCATAATCAAACTCTATTTTGGGCAGCTTTTCAAAATCAATTTTCCCGTTCGCCGTTATTGGTATTTCTAACACATGAGAGTAATATTTAGGGACCATATATTCTGGCAATACATTTGATAAATGTATTGCTAACTTATTTTTCTCTATCCCTATACCGTCCACTGTTTTATAATAAGCTTGCAGTAACATTCCATCTTTCGTTTGTGTTACCACAGCCTGACTTATCCCCTCAAGTTGTAACATTGCATCTTCTATTTCTCCTAATTCAATTCTGTGCCCTCTAATTTTAACCTGCTTATCTTTTCTTCCCATAAATTCTATATTTCCATTTGATAACCATCTTGCTAAATCACCTGTTCGATATAATCTTTTACTCTTATCTTCCGAAAATGGATTCGAAATAAATGCCTGTTTTGTTTTCTCTTCCTGCTTCCAATACCCTTGAGCCAATCCTAAACTCTCAATATATAATTCACCCATGCCCCCTACCGGACAATGTTGCATATATGAATTCAATATATGAACCTTTGTATTAGAAATTGGAATACCAATCGGTATGCTTCCTAAAAGATTATTTTCGCTTTCTAAGACTGGTATGAAATAATACATTGCTGAAACAGTTGCTTCAGTAGGGCCATACTCGTTTACAAGCTGTACTTGGTTTTTAAAAGTACTTTGCCAACTTCTAATAGCATTTGTTGATGCAGCTTCCCCTCCCATTATTATAAATCTTAAAGAACGTATCTTTTCACTATCCAGTTTAGTTAATGAAGTCGATAATTCATTGAAAAATACTGTTGGCAAGTCAGAAATAGTTGCTTGTGTTTCTTGAATGGCTTGAGCATATGCGACAGTCGAATAGCGCTGTTCATCACTTAATACATATAGTTCCGCCCCATTTAACAAGGTAGAAAAAATTTCCGATACGGAAGAATCAAAACTATGGGAATAAAACTGTGTTACTTTATCATTTGGAGAAATCTGAAATACTTCATTTCTCCATTCAACTAAATTTAATACTCCTTTATGTGTTAATAATGTACCTTTAGGTTTACCTGTTGATCCTGAAGTATAAATTACATATGCCAAGTCATCTGGTTTATTTAAAATTTTCACATCATCATTTATAGTCGTACGATATATATCCTCTATTATTGAAACCTTATACTCACTTAAATTCAAATGACTTTTGTATTTGTTACTCGTTATAATTCTACATGCCTCACTGTCACGAACTATATAATTTATTCTATCCTCAGGGTATTTTACATCGATTGGTATATAGGCAGCACCGGCTTTTAATATTCCAATCATAGAAACGATACTATTCATACTTCTATCTAAAAATATGGCTACCTTGTCACCTTTTTTTATACCTTTATCAAGCAAATTTTGAGCTACTTGATTAGAACTCCTATTTAATTGCCTATATGTTAAAGACTCTGTTTCAGTCGCTATAGCAATCCGATTTGATTGTCTTTCTACTTGCTTATAGAATTGCTCCTGTATATTTTGAAAATAAGGATATGTTCTTTCTGTCTGATTTACCTTTTTATATAGAGATTCCTCTTCCTGTGATAGGAATGAAAGATTTTCAAATGCTACTGTTCGTTGATGAATAAATGCGTCCAGTATAGTAAGTAAATTTTGAGTAAACCTATTAATTGACTCTTCCTTGAAGAGATTAATATCATACTCAAATGAAATCCCTACATAATCCAATCCTTCTTCAACAGCTAAAGAAATGTCAAACTTGCTAACATCTTGTTTATTTGGTAACAATTGAAGCTTGTACGCATCATGTTGCTGCAGAATATCTTTCTGATAACTAAACATAGTAGAGAAGATCGGGTTATTTCCAAAGCTTCTATCAGGATTTATTTGCTCAATTACTTTATCAAATGGGTACGATTGGTTTTGGAAAGAATTCAAACATTTTTCTCTCACTACTTGTAATAGCTGTGTTAAATTTTTCACATCATTTAATTTTGTTCTAATCGCTAAAGTATTTACAAAAAAACCTTGTATTTGTTCAAATTCTTGATAATTCCTTCCAACAACCGGTGTACCTACAATAATATCTTTTTGATCCGTTAGATAATGTAACAATTGAATATATGCTGCCAAAAATAGCATATACATCGAAACATTCTCTTGTTCACATACTTGTTTCAAAGACTCTTTCATTTTATTATCTAACTTCATTTCAAATACTGTACCTCTATTTGTACTTTGATGATTCTTACTAAAATCTAAAGGAAGATTTAGTATAGGGAGAGGTGCTGCAAGTTCGGCCATCCAATAAGATTTTTCTGTATCCCACCGACCTAATTTTAACTGCTCCTGTTCCCACTCAACATAATCTACATATCGATTAGAAATAGTTGGCAACTCAGGATTTCTTCGTTTAGCAAAGGCACTATATACCTTCATTAATTCATCTAATAAATTCCTTACACTCCACTCATCAGTAATAATGTGATGTAAATTGATATATAAATAGGATTTTTTCTTATCAAGATTAAAAATTCTAATCCGGAAAAGCGGTCCATTTTCCAAATCAAATGGTGTATGATCCGTTTGATTTATTGTTCTACGTATATATTCTTGTTGTTCCTTTTTAGCCATGTGTTCAATCTCATGGTGTATCAGGTCAATCGCTATTGATTTTAATATGACTTGTCTAGGCTCCCCATTTTTTTCAATAAACACTGTGCGGAGCATCTCGTGTCGTTCAACTAAAAACCTTATGGCGTCCTGTAAAATATCTTTTTTCAAACTCGGCTCAATATATATGTGTAGTGGTGTATCGTATACTCTATTAATAGCGTTTGATTTATTTAAAAACCAGATTCTTTTTTGAGCACTTGATAACTGATAACTTTCCTTATCTGCAACTTTTAATATTTGCATCTTCTGTTCTTCCCTATCATGATTTACTTCCAATAATTTATCGATGTAAGCAGATAGACTAGCAATTGTTGTATGCTCAAAAATATCTCTAATTTCTATTTTCAAATGAAACTCTTTTTGAATTTGATTTAATACTTGCACAGCAATTAATGAATGTCCCCCAAGTTTAAAAAAGTCGTCATCTCTACTGATTCTATATTTCCCTAAATTTAAAATCCCTGACCATGTTTTTGCCAGCCTTTTTTCTGTGCCACTTATTGGTGGTATATATTGATTTTGCATATTTTCAAGTAAAGATGGGATTTGTAATTCTAATTTTTTTCTATCAACCTTACCACTTGGTGATAATGGAAATGTTTTAAGATGAAATATATAATTTGGCATCATAAAATCTGGTAATCTTTCACTTAAGAATGTTTTTAAGTTCTCTTGTTTTATCTCTGTATTGTCTTTTGATACATAAAAGCTAGCAATTTTGTCATTTTGATAAGTTACTACTACTGCATCTTTTACCTCTGGGTGTTTAAATAATGCCCTTTCTATTTCATCAAGCTCAATTCGATACCCACGTAGTTTTACTTGATTATCTTTCCTTCCGATAAATTCTAAGTTTCCATTTGGTAAAAGACGTACTAAGTCCCCCGTATGATATATTTTTTTATTGCGATTATATGATTTTTTGAAAGAAATAAATGCCTCTTCTGTTTTTTTCTTTTGATTTATATATCCTTTCGCAACCCCATCACCACCAATGAATAATTCACCTACTACTCCTGACGGACATAACGTGTTGAACGGACTGACCACGAAAACTTTACTATTAGCAATTGGTTTACCTATTGGGATATTAGAAGTTTCTTCTTTTATCTCATGATTTACTTCATAAATGGTTGTACATACAGTAGCTTCAGTAGGACCATATGCGTTAAGAATTGGAATCTTTAACCCTACTTTACTTTGCCATTTACGAACTGATTCAGCAGGTATGGTTTCCCCTCCTACAAATACACATTTTAAGGAATTTAATTTAAGCAACATTTCTTTTGGCATATCAGCTATTAATTTAAAAAATGCAGTTGGTAAAAGAACAAATGTAATACCATTCTTGTTAATTACATTTATAAATTCTTCTGCAGAACGTTTTTCCATTTCAGAAATTACATGCATTCTTCCTCCGCATAACAAAATCGGAAACATTTCCATAATGGAGGCATCAAAAATCATTGTTGCAAATTGTAAAAATACATCATTTTTGTCTAAATTAAATTGATTCATTAATGAATATGATAAATTAATTACTCCTCTATGTGGTACAACTACTCCTTTTGGTAAACCGGTTGAACCTGACGTGTAGATAATATACGCAGCATCTTCTATGTTATGTGTAGACGCAATATTTTCTATAGAATTAGTGTAATGAAAATCCTCTAGAAAAATTGTATGAATCGCAAAACTTTCAATTAATCCCCTAAATTCTTTCTTTGTAATAATCATTTGACTTTCACTATCTTTTAATATAAATTCTATTCTTTTTTCAGGAAACTTTGGATCGATTGGTACATAAACTCCACCTGATTTTAGTATACCTAGAATGCATACAATTGTATCGATCTCTCTCACCATAGTAATACTTACACGCTGTCCCTTTTTTATATCATTTTCACGTAAATAATTCGCAATTTGATTTGACCTTTGCTGCAAGTCATAATAGGTAATCGATTTATCCCCCATTGAAATCGCTATTTGATTTGGCGATTTTAATGCTTGTAGATCAATTAATTGATCTAATGTTTTTGAATTAGGATATGCAAGAGTATTTGAGTTTATATCTTTGTATAAACGATGATCCTTTTTTAAAAGTAAATCCAATGAATGGATAGGTTCGTTCACATTCTTCATTAGTTTTTGTAACAAATATATATATCTTTCAACTAAATCATTCATACTATCTGGTTTATATAATGCTGAATTATAGTCAATCTCAATTTTATTCTCTGTTTCCCCTTCATATCTCATTATTCTCCAGGTCATGTTAAAAGGATTTACTCTTTTACAATCTGTTAAAACTGTGGACTCAATATCGGGAATTTTCAATTGAGGTATCCTTACCGTATTAAATGCTGTTGAATAAATCATATTATGATGTGTATTATTATTTAGATTTAAATCTCTTACTATATGTGAATATGGATTATGTTTATATTTAATAGCTAAATGAACAGATTTATTCACCTTGTTAAGTATTCCCTTAAATGTATCACCTTTTTCTATTGTTATACGTATAGGTAATGTATTAACAAAATAACCAAAAGCATTCCCTTCTTCCGTTTGTGGTCTAGTATTAATTGGAATACCTACAATAATTTCTTCAGCATTTGTCATTTGATGAAGTAAGGCACAATAAGTACTTAACATAACCCGATAGACACTTATGTTATTTCTTTTAGCAAAACATTGTATTTGATAAAATAGATCGGCATCAATATTCTTACTTATATTTTTGTTCGTATATATCGGTTTATTCATTTTATTAATAGTAGCAGGAAACTCTGTAGGAGGTAATTCACCTTGTAAATAATCTTTCCAATAGGATGATCCTTCTCT
Source organism: Bacillus sp. AR2-1 (assembly GCF_008368755.1). Taxonomy (NCBI): domain Bacteria; kingdom Bacillati; phylum Bacillota; class Bacilli; order Caryophanales; family Bacillaceae; genus Bacillus; species Bacillus sp. AR2-1. Next base: position 93,735 of record NZ_QORY01000005.1, on the reverse strand, counting down.
ATATATTGCACTGTCAATAAAACCTTCCTCAAATTCTACAAGGCTCTTATAAGGAGATTCAAATACTAAACCCGTATTTTCTTGAAGTAATTCACAATACGTATGAGACAATTGTTGGATAAAAATCCCTAAACTACATCCATCATAAATAATGTGATGAAAAATCATATGTAAAATAAATTCATCTTCACACAATTTAATGATGTGGAATTTAAACAAAGGCCCTTCTTCTAAATTAAATTTCTCATTCACTATAGAGTCTAAGAATTTTTTTAAAATAAATTTTTGTTCTGTGTTTTTAAAAGCAGTTAAATCCTTAATTGGTATATCAAAATCTATACTCTTTTGAATGAATTGTTTAATTTTTTCGTCCCTCTTAATAAATAGTGTACGTAGCGCCGGGTGAGATTGCACCATTAAAGTAAGCGCTTTCTTAAAGTTATCTATTTGAAGATTTCCTTTTAGCTTTATTATGGTAGCTTCATTGTTCATTCCATTTTCTAATTCCATTTGATGAGCTATCCATAATGCTTCTTGCCCTACTGTTGCATCCAATTCTTCTACAATTTCATATTGCTTTTGTATTTCCTTCATATGAATTTCTCCTTTTATAAATATTTCAAAACGGATAATATTTACAATTACAACTATATGTACACATTCTGCGATTTGTAAATGTATATTTTCCGACTAAATTCAACATTTATTTCGCTTATTGCATAGTTATTAAAATGATGAATAAAATTCATATTTATACCGTGAAAGTTCATACTTTTATTCAATTTAAGCATAAAAAACCATTTAACTAATAATTCAAATTACTTTTTATAAAGTAATCTCATATATATTTATTAAAATATATACTCTAATTTACACCCCGAAACCAGATTCAAGAATATTCCAACTGGTCACTATGTATATTTCTAATAATATACACTGAAAAGGAGGAGTCCGTACAAAATGGAATATAGATTATTAGGTAAAACGGGATTAATAGTTTCAGAGATAGGATTCGGCTCTTGGGCGATTGGTGGAGATGAATGGGGAGCAGTAAAAGATAATGAATCCATTGAGGCAATCAATAAAGCAATTGACCTAGGGGTTAATTTTATTGACACAGCTGACGTTTATGGATTAGGTCATAGTGAAAAGTTAGTTGCAAAAGCTATAAATAAACGTAGGCAGGATATCATTCTTTCTACAAAAGGTGGATTAATTGGTCATCATTATGACCCAAGTCAACCAGCAGTTTATGGAGATCCCAAAAAGATCATTGATGCGTTTGATGCTAGTTTACTGCGGCTTAAAACGGATTATATAGATGTGTACTTTTGTCATATTTGGTGGGATAAACATGAAGAAACAGAAGCCTTTCTACAAGCTTTCCAAACCTTAAAAAAATCTGGCAAAGTGAGAGCAGTTGGCGTTTCTACTAATGATTTAGATTATATTAAACATTTTAATCAGAATGATGATTTAGATGTTGTACAATTCGATTATAGTATTTTAAATAAAGAACCTGAAAAAGACATCCTTCCTTATATTGAAAAACATAATTTAGGTGCTGTGATAAGAGGTCCACTTAAGATGGGAATTTTAACTGGGAAATTTAATCATGAAACCAAATTTCCAGACGATGATTTAAGAAAAGATTGGCCCCAAGAAAAGTGGTTTAAAGATAGCTTAAACAAAGTAGAGAAATTAGGTTCACTTGTACGATCAAATCGAAGTCTAGCGCAAATTGCCCTACGTTATGTTTTAAGCCACCCAGCCGTTTCAGTTGCGATTCCTGGTGCAAAAAATTCTAATCAAGTTGAAGAAAACTCTTCACACTTAACTCGCCCATTATTATTAGATAATGAAATTGAATTTATTAAAAAACTTTAATCAAATAATTATTCTTTCATAAAAAATTATGCTGATTTTACTACCAAATCTATACCATTACTTCTTCTCCACTAGAACATATCTTTAACACTTCACCCTATTTTTTCTCTTTTCCCAACAATATCTACAGTTTATAAGGTAGTTGAGTTCTTATATTCAACTACCTTATAATAGTTCTACATTATATTAAAATATCTACTAAATTAGTTGAATACATGCTAGGGCATCATGCAAACTAAATAAACAATTAATTCAGAAATATTTTTAGAAACTTCATTATCTCACAATTACTATTTTTAAAATAAATCAAAAAATTTTTCTTTACTTTAAATTCCATAGTTCATATAATCTTCTATGGAATTACATTTTTTTCTAAATAGCTCCTCATTTCTAAGTATTCAAAAGGGCAATTACAAATTATTATACCCTTATGTTTAACCAAGTAAAATAAAAATCCAGTTTTTCACAAGGAGAAGTGACTGCATGCAAGATATTTTAAAACTATTTCCGAGCGTTGACGGAAATGAAGAAAAACAACAACTTTTATTAGAATCTATGCAGAAAATAATTAAAAATCTTGACCAATTAAAAAATGAAGAGCGAGCTACTTTAGGTAAATGTGAGGAAAAATCAGAAGGATACTATAATAGCTTAATTCACCAAAGTCATATACCACTAGATGGAATCACTATGTCTGAGGTTATAGAAGAGCTAAACCAATTTATGAATGGCCATCCTTATCCAAATAAATACTACTTGTCTAACGCTGTACCACTACCAAGTATTCCATCACTATTGGGTATACTAACCATGGCACTTTTAAATGGTAATGGCGTTTGGGATGTCTATGGCCCAGGGGCAGCTGAAGCAGAAGTAAAAGTTGTATCCATGCTTTCAAAACTGATAGGTTATAATCCACATAATAGCGGCGGCTATACAACATGGGGTGGACAAGGTTGTGTATTTTCGAGCTTACGTTTAGCAATTTCTAAACAATTCCCATCTGCAAAAGAACATGGTGCTCCACAAAATGTATATTGCTTTGCTTCTGAAAATGCACATTATAGTTTATTAAAGTCAGTTGAAGCAACTGGCATTGGGTCAAATCACTTAATAAAAGTGAAAACTGATCCCTTTACAAATTCTATGGATATAGAAGATTTAGAGGCTAAAATGATACAAGTTATTAAAAATGGCGGTATCCCCCTTTATATTCTAGCTACTATGGGGTCAACAGATACATTTACTATTGATGATATAAGAAAAATTAAAGAAAGCGCTGAAGCAATACAGAAAAAATATAAATTAAAACCTATTTATATCCATGCTGATTCTGCAATGGGCGGATTCTATAGTTTCTTTAATAATTATAGTTTTGAAGAAAATTCACTCTCGTTTGAACCTAATGTAAAAAATGCCTTACAATACGTACAAGATAAAATGCAATATATGTCCCTTGCAGACAGTGTATGTTTTGATTTTCATAAATTAGGTCAAACACCTTATGCTTCAAGTATTTTAATCGTAAAAAATCATACTGATTTACAACTGATGGACATTGAACAAGATGATACACCTTATCTTGGTAATAGATCCTATGGTAGTTATCATACAGGCTATACCTTAGAATGTTCACGAGCTGGTAGCGCTATTCCCATGTATATCAATCTATTAGCCTTTGGAATTGAAGGATATCAAAAATTATTAGCAAATTATGTTCGTGTAAATCTATTATTTAGAGAGAAGTTGCGTGAGGCTCTACCTCAAGTCGCAATCACAAATGATTTTACATATGGACCAATTACAACTTTCCGGTACTATCTGAATGGAGATGGTCAAGAAAATTGGGAAAAAGAACGAATGGGTCTTGCAACAAAAGAAGAGATTGAGGATACAAACCGATTAAATATAGAACTATTTAATTATCTAGGAAAAAATCGCGATCAAGTATTTTTTGGTGATACAACTCGTTCTTGTGTAGTAGATGTATTAAACAGTAGTGATAGAAATCCGATTTCCACATTAAAATTCTTTTCTATCTCTCCATATACAACTGTTGAATGTTTAGATGATATCGTAGCATTTCTTTATAAACATATTTCGATTGCTACTAAACAGATTTATTCATATGTTTAATAATCATATTTGTTAGCGCTTTAATAGTTAAATTGAACTACATTAAATAAAAATCTTTATTCTTATAATTACTATTAACTATATCAGGAAAAGAGGAAAAACATATGAATATAGAGCTACTAGATACACACCACGTGAAAGATGCAGCACATTTACTTGCACATTCTTTTGTGAATAACGAACCTCTTGTAAGCAGTTTACAAATTCCCTATACTCCTTTTCACAAAATGTGCGAAGAAATGATAAAGCAGGCTGTATCTCAAGCAATGTCATTTGTAGCAATAGATAATTTTCAAATTGTCGGTGTTCTTTTAACAAAAAAAGTAACACAGCCACTAATAGATACAGAGAAAGCGATTGAACTATGCCCGCAAATGGAACCTATTTTTCAACTTTTAGATACATTAGAGACAGAATCTATTGAGTTTTCTCATTTAGATAAAGAAAAATTAGTCTATCTAGATATGGGCGCTTGTCATCCAGATTGGATGGGAAGTGGTATAGTCACCAGCCTTCTTTCACATGCCATTCAAGAAATAAGTAAAAAAGATTTTGATTTTATTGCTGCTTGTACAAATAAAATCTCTCAAAACATTCTTAAAAAACTGTTTACGACCTTGGAAATGAATGAAATAGTGTATAGTAATTTTCCTTATAAGGAAACATACCCATTTGCTAACACGACAACTTCTTTAGCAGCTCAATTACTATATATACCTCAATCCCAATTCGTCATTAAGGCCATATAAATTTGTGTAGAAGTCTAGCTGTACTTTTGTACAGCTTCTTTTTTATATAGAGTAAAATAGAAATAGATATTCTTACATAAGTGACACCTTTTACACTTTAACTTCTTCGAATTCAATAGCCACTTTCTCAGCATGCCTTATTTCTCTGCTTAACCTACCTCAAGATCCCCTTCTATTTATTTCAACATGTTTCATCGTGTTTTAATTTGTTATGCTCCATTATTTCATCTATACAAGTAACTTAAATACTTTTCCCTATTTTAATGTCTAATCTTTTACTTTTTAAGTAACGAGTGATACATAGATTCCCACTTTTAAACACTTTAAGACATATTATTTGATAACCCCTTAATATTCCCTATAATACTGACGGTTACAATTCTCTTTCATTTTGTTTATCTATTCATATTGCATACCCTATAGCTATCTAACTTCCTTAAAGAATCCCATTTAAAATTCATGATAAAAGGAAACAAACGTGTCATATTTAGCATTTAAGAAAAAAGAGTGAGAATTACTGGATTCCCCTTTCTTCTCTTCTTTTTAAGAAGCTCTTTTAAGTCTAATTCAATTGTATTCCTGTTTAATAACATGCTCACTAATCATTAACAATTTGTATAACTGTATAAAGACTATACTAAATTACTAAAGGAATCTCCTTTCCCCTATCGAATTATTGTAGAGGAAAGGAGAGGAATACATGGAAATTCTAGGATTAGATCCTCGCGCATTAGCGACTTTAGGTGCACTTGAATACACCAATCGCCGTAATAAATTAATTGAAGACTCGGAGAATAATTTATACGAATGTAAAGAAATAAAAGAAATACTTCAATCACTTCCTAAAGAGAAGCAGATTGAGGTTCTTGAGAACCAAGCTCACTTTGAAGCTGTGGCAAAGATGATTGAACAAAACAATTTAATTCTTTTAGAACAGATGAAAGCTCTACAGCTAATTCAGAAATAATAAACTTATGATTAATTAATTCTACATATGCTTCCATAAATAATGTATCTTTATTTATATCATCAGCCTCTGTTTTTACAGGGGCTTTTGTTATGCGTTGATTCATATTTTGAATTTGAATGGTTTCTTTCACATGTATGAATAGATCTTCTAATAAACCTGGTGTAGACTCTAATTCTTGCTTTTCAATTTCCTCTGTTACAGCACTTATAAACTCCCATAGTACTTTTGCACCAAGTAGTTCTGCTAATCGTTTTTCACGCATTTCAAATGTTTTCATGTTCATGCAAATACCCCCTATTATATATATATATAATGATAAAAATATTATTTTTTATGTAAAATTCCCCAAAATACTTTCCAAACTTACATTTCTAAAAAATAACTACATTGTCTTAAAAATCTAATATTATTCAACACACTTCGTGTTGTTCTGAATCAAAAAAAATTGTTTGGACTGTAACACCATAAAAATTCGCTAATTTTATTTTTATATTATCCCGTGGAATTCTCTGACCATTTTCATACATTTGCAATGTACTAACACTGATTCCCACAGCCCTTGCCACTTCTTCTCTAGATTTTTCACTTCTTAAATTAATTAGATTTTTGGCCACTCTTTCATAATTCATGTCTTCTCCCCCTAAAACCACATTTCGTGTTGTTATTTAAAATATAAACTGCACACTTTGTGTTGTCAATAGATTCTAATTATCAACTTTTAAAAATTTTAATTATTTAACACATATTGTGTTAATATATTATCAGGTGATAGAATGAAAACGTTTGGAAATATAATTCGTGATTTAAGAAAACAAAGAGGAATTACACAAAAAGAACTTGCTCACTCGCTTCAATTAAGTGAAAGTACAATTGGTATGTACGAACGGAATGAACGTCAACCTGATTACAATACCTTGATACGTATAGCAGATTACTTTAATGTATCTACTGATTTTCTTCTAGGGCGAGATTTTAATGTTACAGAGGACGAAAACAAAATAGAACTAGATCAATGGCTAAAAGATATAAAATTTGCACCTTCCCAAAAGCGTGAAGAATTAAAACGGTTTTGGAAATTTTTAATGCAAGAAGAAAAGTAATCGAATAAACCTCCACCTTGACAGGGGGGCGTGAGTTCGAGCCTCTCCGGGGTCATAAAACCTAATGGTATCAAGGCTTAGAGGACATTCTCAAAATCTAAAACTGTGGAGGTCTCCATCAGACACCACAAGTTAAAAAAGGACTACTTCTAGTCAGCAAACCAGCTGGCCCAGGGGTAGTCCTCTTTTTGTTCTCATAAAACTGAGAAAAGACTAAAAAGAAAATGCTACTTAAGTTTGCTAAAAAGGATTTCAAGGAGGAAAAAAAGTTCGCTAATCTGTCCCCTCGTACAATTCAATCTTATATGGCTACCATGCGTGAGTTCCAGATCTTCTGCTCTGAGAGAGAACTGATAGATACACGAGATATTAGAGAAGCAACTGTTAAGAGTTACCTCATGTATTGCCAAAAGACAAGAGGTAACAACGTAGTAACTAGAAATACCAAGCTTCACCATCTCAAGATTTTCTTTAATTATTTACAACATGAGGAGATTTTCACTGAGAAAGAAAACCCTATTCGTAAAATAAAGCTTGCTAAAGAGGAAGTAAAAATTGAGGTCTTTCAAGATGAACATATCAAACAGATGCTTCGCTACTATAGGAGACTTAAAGCAAGAAATAAAAGCTTCTAAGCCTACAGAGACCACACTATTATAGTTTTCCTTTTAGGAACTGGCTCAAAGTTAGGAAAGCTTATCAATATACGTTGGAATGAATTAGACTTGGTAAACCAAACAGTAACCCTATTCGGTAAAGCTCGTAAGTAGGAGACTGTCCCTCTCACGAAAAAGCTTGTAAAAGAGCTTTGTGAGTACAAGGTGTTTGTAGAACGGGAGCTAGGTAAAACACCTAATGGAATCAAACTCATATTTAAGCGACTCAAACAAGTAGTGAACTTCTCAGATGTTCGCTCATCAGCTCATACTTTTTCTCATCGCTGCTTAATGGCTGGTATGGACGTTTCCACTCTTCAAAGAATGCTGAGACATATCATTAATTATGTAAACTGATTAATAGTAAATACAGAGTATCTAATGAACTAGGATGCATTAGTATATCTACATAGCCTATCTGACAAGTAGCTTCTGCATAAAAAACTGTATAAGTTAGCGTATAAAGGTGTATATTCAAACAGGTAATATACAGGATGTAACCGTGTAATAGTTTCTACTAATCTATTTCTATCGAGCAATGCTTATGCAATCACTGTTGGGGATGGGTTTGATGAGGTGGCACAATTAGAGAAGTACCTAGCAGGGTATAATTTAAAGAGGGATTACCTTCTCAGGTACGCCTAAATAGTTATAATTTTATAACTTTAAAGTTCCTATGTTGATGTGCTGAAAAGTAATCCCATCGAGATGGGAGTTTTACCTCGATGGGTAATCACAGAGAGACTCTACACAACTCCAACCCTCGGTTTCTATCTTATAATTAACTACAATTGGATTCCACCTCGTGCATTCCCAATCTAGAGTAATAACTTATAAAATACTAACGTATATAACAGCCTAATTTGCTAATCCAATTGTTATCTACCAAGGTATAACAATGTAAAAATTTTTACGAACACGCTATTTTCTTATTAAAATAAGCCTTCAATATTTCACATATCCGTTTCACACATTCAAGCATACCCAGTGCAATCTCTAACAGTCTTTTAGAAGGTGTATATTGAACTACTAACTAATGAGATTATACCATCTGAGTCTTCGACTATTTGATTTCGCTTCTCATAAGGTGGCTGATTGTGTATTATATCATTCCTCACTTTAGAAGCTTCTTGAAACTCTACAGAGCTCATGATTTCCTCCAATTTATTATAAAGCTCTCTATCAACAAGCTTGACCTGAAACATTGCATTATGAAAGCTTTCCTTAATCCTTATCAATTCCCCCTTTCTTTTCCTCTCAGTTTTCAATCCTAAACAGGCAAACAGTAAATGAGCTAATAAATCTAAAGAGATAAAAGCTTTTTGAAATAAGCTATCAGCATTTTGATCAAAGTATACCTTATTTTTCCATTCTTTATCAGTAAGGTTCTTTAAGTATGGAATTTCCTCATCAGGGATGCCACTATGTGAATATATAAGAGATATGCATAACTCAAGTTCAACTGAAAAATTCGTTTGTTTAACGTGCTAGCTATATTACGAATTAAATTTAAATAGTCTATTATATCAAGTCCAGAAAGTTTTTGGTTTGTCTAATGAAATAATTTACTATCAATTACGTAGTTATAAAGCAGACTTTCTTTTAATAGAGGTGTCATCTCTTCTTTAGTTGGAAATTCAAACATATCAATTTTAATAACCATTCTTCTCCCCATGTTTATTTTAAGTTTATATTAATATCACAGGTATGTTAATACTGTTTTATAGGAGGTCCCTACCTCACCAGCTTAACTAAAGAGTCTCTTTCAATTACCGAGTAGCAAGCTCCATAGAAAAACACTGCTTAGATTTAAACAGTGTTTAGGTGATACCTATTTACTTTCTTCCCCCTGAGCTGGAGCCTTTGGAGAAATACCATTAATCTTTAAAGCCAGCTCAACAAGTGCATCTTCTCTCTTGTCCTCATTCTGAATCTTAGATAATAAAAAGTTACTAAAGTAGAAATGATGCGTATTTACAAATCGGTTATGAAACTCTGTTAACGATTTTACTGCCTCAGAATGCATTTTTAAGTAGATTACAGCAATAAAGTTAGATAATATCGCTCCTATCGCTCCCACCGAAGCTACAATTATTTTGTTTTCCAATTCATTAGAAAGGTTAGAAATCAAGAAATACATTGTAAAACCTATAATTGCAAATCCAATAATTATACATGCTATGCCAACAACAAAAATCCACGAACTTTGTTTTAAGTTCTCATCATAATATCTCTTTAATTCAAAATGATGATGCTTAAAAAGCTTTTCAGACCTTTCCTCTAATGACGAATGAGAAATACTTAATAAATCTAACTCATTCTCTATTTCCTGAATTTCAATTACGTACTCACTAGATACTCTTAATATTGGAAAAGCCCCAAACATAATTGAATAAACTAAAAAGCCAATGGATAAAATCTGACCCATCAATGGATCTAATCTAAAAAGCTGTGGACTTAACCAAAACAAGATTAATGCAATAACGAAACAAATTATTGCCATAAGTATATATTTCTCATTTTTTCTTTTCTTTTTCGCCATTATGTCTTTTAATTCACTTCTTCTGTTTTCAAGGACTGTTTTACGGTCAGTTGATTCATTCTCCGTTGTTTCTACCATGTTTATCCCCCATATTAATAAATCTTTTCATAAAATTATAACATATTAGATCCTCGTTAAATTATACTTTCCAATTCTTTAATATTTAAAGAAAACCGCCGAGACAGCCTTACTGGAACATCAAGTAGGTTGGAATTTGAGAGCAACAGTCCAAAAATATTTCCTGTGGAGGTCGCAACAAAAAAGGCGTGACTAAATATTAAAACTACTTTAGTATTTTTAACCGAAGTGGTTCTCAATGAGGATAATAACTTGAGAGCCTTGATACATATAAGTTTTACTGATCCCAAACCTCTACAGTTTACTGGGAAGTTCCCTTGACAGGATGGAGGTCTTGAGTTCGAGCCTCTCCGGGGCATAGTATTAGAAACCGTATCAATTTAATGTTTGATGCGGTTTTTATTTTTCATCCTCAACTCCAAAAGAGTCAGTGGTCACATTCTCTACAAAATCTCTTCTATTTTGTTAATTGCATCTTCTTTCATCGTTGATAATACATGCAAATAGGTGTCTAGTGTGATTTTGATGTTACTGTGTCCCAAGCGTTCAAAATCACCTTCACATTCACACCCTTAGCTAGTAGTAGTTTAGCATGTGTATGACGTAAATCATGAAAACGAATCTTCGGCACAGCTGCTTTCTGAATCAAAGCATTTAAACTTCTTCTAATATTAGCTGGATTAATTGGCGTTCCAGAAGGAGTAACATCACCAAATCATTATCTTAATATTCCTCACCTTGACTCAGCTTCTCTTTTAACACGATTGCTCTATTTTTCTTTAGCTTCACTATTGTTGATGCAGGTAATAGTATCTTTCTTAAACCTGATTTTGTCTTTCCTCCAACTAAGAATGTCTCTCTTTCTAAATAAGTGTATTCAAATAAACGCTTTAACACACTATAATAATTTATTTTCTCAGCATCACTATATTCTAAAGCTTTTTAAAAACATATCCACATCAAAATATGTTATAGCATTTAAAGGTTTATCCTTATTATCTGGTAATCCCATATAATCTAAAAAGAAGTTATAAATTCTACTTTTATAAAATGTTAAGCTTTTCCCTTTAATTTCATAAATTCCGCCATTTTATTTATCAGTACCTCAATTTCTGTCAAATACGTATACATTAATTTCACCTCTACAAATTTATTTTTTATATAACCTCTATTTTCACCTCCTGATGTAGAAAATAAAATACCTAAAACCTTATATAAATATTGTCAGTTATCGACTACAAAACATCACTTTTTTTTAAAGTAATGTTTTTCCGAACTTTAGCTCACAATGAGTTATTCAAAAAGTATTCGCCAAAAATTCTAAGTAAACTCCAATTCTGTTGTTAATAATATTTTCCCCCTTGTATATAACCTTAAAAACTTGAATACGTGATTCTTTTTACTTGTGTAAACTGTTTTATTGAATCCCAATCCCTTCATAATATAGTTAGTCAACTTTTATATTGAAAATAAATCATCATATAAAGACAACTAAGAACATAATTTTGAGGTCAAAATGGTCACAGAATTTACAATAATCATTGCTTTTTTAATAAAATTTCGTTTATATCCCCCCCCCCTTTAAACCAACGTTTTTCTCGTAGCTCAGCATGGAGAGCGCCAGCTTGATAATGCTTATATTTTTTCATCCCATCATCTCCCCTTTGGATTCTATTTATTCCAGAGGAATTTTTTATTCCCTTTATACAATTAATTTCTCTCCCTTAGGTTTCATTTATTTTTAAAATTTATAATCAGGAGCTTTTATATAAATTATTTTGATATAATCCATATAATATGTTTTTTTCATTTAAGGAGAATGTTTCTATGAAAGGTGATGATTTGAATGAGTCTCGAATGGGTAATAAAATATAGTATCCTAACACTTTTTCCAATATCAATAATTGTATTTTTAATATCACTTATTTTTATTATTTATGTAAAGTTTATTAAAAAGAAAAAGGCTGATAAAAAAATATTTATAACTATGGTAACTTCCATTATTGTATTTCTTATTACAGTCGTTTCAACTATATATATGCTTGAGTGGGACAAAAAACAAGAAAAAAAGCAGCATGAAATGTGTCAAAAGGGCAATATATCGTATTGTAATAAATATAATACCAAAGTAGTTTTAGACAATCTGAAGAATGCAGATGGTATAATGTATATCACCGCATTTACAAAAGAATACAATATGTACCGTGAAATATATGACCCTGATAAATGGAAAATTCAGCAACTTGGAATTGAACATTACTTTAAGTATATATTTGGGGATATATTATACACTGACGATAAAAAAATCGGTATTACATATAAAAATGAAGGTACTGGTACTATGTACGCAAAAATTATTGATAAAAGAATATTAAATTCTAAGCAAGATGTTAAAGATTTCAAAGAAAGTATAGATAAATTATCTTTTAAAGTTAATAAAGAAAACGAAGAGACTGAAAAAGAGAAAAAACGACAACAACAAGAGAAGGCAATGGCAGAAAACGAAAAAAGAGAAGAAGAATTACGTCAAAGTTATGAGAGACTACAGAAACTCGAAGATGCTTATATTACATTAGATGAATTTCAACAATTGCAGTTGGGCATGACATATGAGGAATGCATAAAACTTATTGGTGGTGAAGGGAGATTAACCTCCGAAAGTTATAATTATAAAATATATGAATTTGAATCTTTATCTGGTAAAGGTATCGCACTACTAAGCTTTTATAACAATAAATTAGAATCTAAAACACAAAATAGTTTAAAGTAGTTTTCATTTTTTAGTGTTTTATTCCTGAATCCTTAAAATCACTCTTTATAAGCTGCTCCTTTTTCTTCTATAAAAGGAGCAGTATTTATTTATATATAGACAGACAGCTAAGAGCATAATTATGTGGTCACATCTCCTCCTCTTATCAATCCCTACTTATATTTTCAATAATCTCTCGTAGAAACAAAGGTAAAGATAAAAAAGACCTCCTAAAGGAAGTCCATTTTTAATTAAATAGTGTTATTGGCGGTTCAAGTATTTGTTCTCCACTTACTTTTCCTTGATAGCTCTTAGAATTGAACCAGTTGCTATTAACATCGTACCTGCTACAAAGAATGACGCACTAAGTACAAAGAAACCTGTAAGTACATTTGTATTGATAATATAATTATACGCATCCCCGCCTACATATGCGTATTTATTCAAATCAGTATATGTTTCAGAATTTTGATATCCTCCGAGTCTATCAAATCCTAAGAAGAGTAATACCGCTGAATGGATGTAAAAGATAATTCCCCAAATTGTCCACTTCTTCATTCTGTTCCTCCGAATTGTTAACTTTATTAATCCATTTATAAAGTTTAATAGTTTATAGCGTATATATCAATTGATTTCTATGCATTCTTTTTCTTTCTTTTTCTTTCTTTTTCTTTCTTTTCAATAAATCGATAAGCATTGTTCTTTCGACTGGGACTAAAGGATTCCCTGTTCTGAGTTTGGATATGATGATCTATTTCATTTGGTCATTCAATTAACTTCTCTCCCAACTAGAATAGATTCTATAGCCAATCTTATATGTAATCCATGTAGCAAGTGCTATTCCCACCATTGCAAAGAATTTAGGGAAGAGCCATATTAGAAGCAATAGTACAGGAATCAAAGCAGACATCGATAGGAGTATTGACATAATATCTCCTATCGTCCCACCACTGCTCGCATATCTTTTTCTTGGCGCTCTAACTACTCTTCTTCTGCTAGGCACTAAATTAACGCTAAAACTATTAGTTCTATTTGGATTACTTTTATTCGTTTTCATATATACACCTTTTCTAGCCATTACTCTTCCTCCTGTTTCTCATTGGGTCATTAATTTCTCATGCGCTCCCATTCCTCTTTATATTTCCCTTCCAAATCTCCCAAATCTACACGAGGGAAACATTGGTCGATAATCCATACCCCACCTCCATCTCGCGTATCTAGTTCACAATCATGCTTTCTCTCTAACATGTCATAATATGAATTCTTTGGTTTCTGTTCGACTGGCTCATTCATAGAAGAATTTACAGCCAGTACAACGACTAGAACGAGAGTTCCAATGGTAAGCACTGTCCATAGTAGCGCCTTTCTTCCCAATTCATTTCTAACTATTTTTGCTTGCTCCTTTAAATCCCCTTTCAGAACCCATACAAGTACGCAAGCTATTAAGAAGGCTAATATTGCAGAGATTATATTACCCATTACGTATTCACTCCCTCAATCTTTACTAGTTATTGCTTTTCCAATTGAATTATGATGGCATCACCTCTTCCTTCAAGAAATCTAACTCATAAGCGTTCATCTCTTTTTCAATTCCATAGATTTCAAAGCATTTATTGTGATTCCCCTAAATTTCCTATATCAATATATCATATTTTCAATCTATCTATAACTTACAAAATATAAGATTTTGATTCATACCATTGTGCATAGCTTCCTCTTTCAAGAATCCTAATTCATAAGATTCTTTTTCTATTTCTTTTTCAGCTTCCACGCTCTTATATTTCTTTCTCGGCCATTCAACATTTCCATACCATGTGTCTGAACCAACCTATGCCTATTCTCTCCACAAGTCCTCCTCTAATTGTGGAAATTATCCCCCTCTACATCAAAAAAAGGAATGAGTCGCCTCATTCCCCTTACCATTATACAGATAGCTAAGCACATAATTTTGTGGTCACAAATGGTCACATAATTTACAATAACCATTGCTTTTTTAATAGAATTTCATTTATACAAACTTGTAAGAATGCCTTTAAATCAACATTTCCCCCGTAGCTCTGTAGGAAGAGCGCCACCTTAACAGGGTGGAGGTCTTGAGTTCGAGCTTCTCTGGGGTCATAATTTTCATGAGACTTTACTCCACAAAGGTTTGTAAGTGTTAAGGTTTTATCCTTTGTACATCAAAAATCCTCCTAGTGTTGCGGTCATTTACTTTTTAGGGTTCAAGTCATTCACGTCTTCTTATACGGTAAACCAAATTACCGATATAGGGAGGCGTTTTATTTTGTCTAGAACAGGTAAAAGAGGTAAAGCAACGTTAAGTAGTACAAGTATTGAGGTTACACAGATTGAACCTTACACGTTCCAAGAGTTATTTAACATTTATATGTTTGCAAAAAAATCAGAAGGTCTTGCAAGAAGAACACTTGAAAATAAGAAAATGTATTTCTTATTATTTCACCGATATTTTAGAAGAACATCATGAATACGTAATGCCTAATACACTCGATACAAATACTATTAGAGAATTTTTATATTACTTGAAGAATGACCACCACGTTAAGCATAAAAATAACCATTGTGTAAAAGAAGAATATAAATCCAGTTTCCTATATGAATACTATCATGAAACATATGAGAGCATTCTACAACTTTCTCGTTGAAGAGAATTATGTACATTTAAGTCTTTTTACAAAAATTAAGTCATTAAAAGAATCACAAGATAATATAGAAGCATTATCCGTGGATCAATTAAAAACTTTACTTAAACAGCCAAATCAACGAACCTACGCAGGGTTCAGGGACTATGTATTAATGATGTTACTTGCTGATACAGGTATGCGAATTAGTGAAGCGTTAAATCTTCAACAAAAAGATATTGATTTTAAAACGAATGTGATTGAGTTAAAAGGTACTGACACAAAAAAAACGTAAAACGCGATATGTACCTATTTCCCAAAAGACTAGTACGTTACTACGTGAATTACTAGTTGAAATAGAGGAATTCGATACCCTCCATATATTTGCTACTGTTTATGGAAATACCATTGATCCTGAACGTTTCAGACAGAGATTAAAAATGTATGGTAATAATTTTGGAATTAAAGGAGTAAAAGTCTCTCCTCACACTTTCAGACATACATTTGCAAGGTATTTTTTGCTCAATAATGGTGGTGTGATGACACTGCAAAAAATTTTGGGGCATTCCTCAATTGAAATGGTTAGAAAATACATTAATATGACAAACAAAGATATTATAGTTCAACACAATAAGTATAGTCCAGTTAATAATTTAAAAATACAAATGAAAAAATCTGCAATAAACATAAGTTTGTTGCAGATTTAATAAAGATTTCTGTTGTTATATAATTTAATACACTTTTCAAGTTATTATAGTATCTCAGCATTATACTGGATATTTAGGAATAAATTATGTACCATGAAATTCCCTCTAATACAGTATTACTCTTTTGATACACCATAATAACTTTTAAGATATTTTTTCACTGCTTCCTTATCAGAAATATTAGTCGAATCAACAAACTTATCTAGGTCTTCAAGAAGCTCTTCTGGAGATAACTTTGCTGTTTTATGTAAATAATAAAGAAGATAGTCAATCCTCACTTCATTTACTTCCTCATATATACTTTTTTCCTTATGCGAAATATTTGCATATAGATCATTAATATAAAATACTCTAATACAGTTACTTGTCAAACTAACTGTATAAAAGATAATAAACGATAAAAAATATGAGATAACAACTAAAAGACAATAGAACCAAACTACATGCACTATACTTTTTTCACTATACAGAATAAAGTTAATTAAGAAAAAAACAAATATTCCCATACCAATATTAAATGTTAAAAACTCAAAGCTAACTAATACCTTCTGTATTGATCCTTTTCCATTAATCTTTTCTATAGAATTAATAGAATCTTTATTTAAAACTCCAACTATAATAGCTAACCCAGCTAATATAACCCCTAACATCCCAATTAACGCTTGTGCTATATATATAGTCATATTCTGTAAGGGGGTTAAATAATCATTAAAATCATCATATATGCCCATAAAATAGAAAAAAAGGGAAATTATCATTGTCATTATTAAAGACATTCTACACTCGAAAGATTTTAAATTATAATAATCTTTCCACTTTTCATTCTCTTTAAACCGTCCCAATATCCGTTTATTCATATTGTCCCTCCTATTTTAAGGAATTAACAACTGAAGCTATCTTTCTTTTACATATGGTAGCAAATTTCATAAAATTCTCAGGCTTTTCTTCTATTTTATCTGTAATAGCTTTATTGTTATTTGTTGAATAACGTCTTCCACTTTTATTTGTAGCCTCAACTGTTACATACCCTTTCATAGTAGCTTCTTCATCTGTTAACTTGGAATGAATTTTACTAACTTTTTTAAATTCATCTTGAATAATCTTTGCATCTATATTCAATCCTTTTGTTTCTTTAGAAGTAAATATTGTACTCGTATGAGTTACATTTCCTTCTTTAATATCTGTAATATATTCTTCCCCGTTTTCTTGTATCTCATCTAAAAGATCATCATCTGGATTAGGTGGAATAATCTCTATTTTTAATGTTTCTAACTTCCCTATTGCTTTTAATTGTGTTTGTATATCCTCAACGTTTAATCCCTCTCTTAACAAAGCTACTTCAAAATGATATTGTTCACTTTCCTTAGACATACATTTATTCACTAACTCTTGAAATGCTTCAGTAAATTCCACATGTCCAAATCTATTAGTTTTATAAAATGTAACTATTTCTTTATATACATCAAAGTAAAATTCTATAACTTCGGAGTTTTCTACAGGTATTTTCTTTCGATCCCCTGTTTCTTTATTTACCTGGTTAACAAATAGAGTTGAAGTTTTCATTACAGTCCCAGCAATTGTATTGTCATTTAATTTATCAATAAGATTAAATTTATATTCCGCATCATATGTATATGTATTACCATGTTCTACATAATTCAAATTCTGCTTTATATAACTAACATCCTCTTCTATATTTAAATATAATTTTTTTAGTATTTCCTTAAGTCTATCTTTATCCTCATATACATCAAAGATATGTGAATTGATATTTACTTTCGAAAAATATAAGGTAATTGACATAAAATATCCCCTCCAAAATAAGTCCTTTTCTATAAGTATAATATATTATCGTATCAATTTTATCCTTTTTTTAAAAAAATATTTAAAAATCCATCTATACCAATGTTATTTATAATTTTATAAAATTTTCAATCTGAATGCAGGAACAAATATGCTAATATCAATTCATCGTAAGAGTTCACTCAGGTTGGTGAAAAGTACCCTCACTAGTTTCAGTTATATATAATAATTTATATATATAATAATTTATATATATATAACTTTTCTAAATCACATTTTTGTTTCCGTACTGCTCTATAAAGAGTAGCCTTGCTTACCTTGGTAATCTCCTCAATCTCTTTAACTGTCATCTTATTGGTGGGTCTATTGTGAAATAACTCAAGGGCATACTGTAAACCTCTGTTATTTTCTGTATATTTCTTAGGTCTTCCTTTGAATTCTTTATTTTGCTCCAACATCGGATTTCCGTCTTTATCAATTAGACAACCATAATCTCTATATTCTGTAATAGCAATTATAATTACTTTATGATCTTCCTTTACGAGTTCTAACATTTTCTTTGCAAGCCTTAATTTTTGATATCTAAATCATTTAAATTTATCACTTGCATATTTATTAATTAATTCCATAAAATATTCCCTTCCACATTATTTAGAAATCTATCTTTTATTATAAATTATATAAGAAATAATGTTTTTTAAATTTTTCCTTATAAATAATTAATATAACTTATCAACCCTAAGCAAAACCCAAGTTTAAACTTGAGTTTCATTCTAACTCCTCTCTCTATTTCTACCTGAAAATTCACACGTAAAAAACGGTGTCATTTTACCTTATTTCCTTATAATCCAGACAGTGACTATTTTTTATTCTAATTGCACAAGTATCTGTCCCCCCTCCTAACATACACAGTATTATATTTTATTGAAAATACCCCACCCCCTATATAAAAAGAAGACACTCTTGAAGAGTACCTACAATTTTCACTCTATTCCCTTCTCCAAAACAAATTACCCCTCACATTCTTTTAATTCGTTCTAATAATTGGTACAATCCCTATACTAACTATTTTTAATTAAAAAGGAGGTTACAGTTGTGGCAAAATCTTTGATTTTTTTATTTTTAGAGTTAATTCTACTAGGAATAGGTATTCATTTTATTTTTAAATCTATAAAAATAGAAAAAGACAAAAATGTAAGGCTTGCACTCTTATTAAATGCCTTTGCTTTTGGTTCATTGCTTGCTATTCCTTTTCTTATAAGTGATGGACAAGAATTTAATGGTATTTTTTGGTTTACTTTCGTTTCTTTTATTATCATTGAAATAGTTCTTTTTCTTATGACTATAAAAGCGATAAAGCAGTGGGATAAGTTTATAGAAGTTTCGCTAAAAATTTTTGAACTGTATATTATTGTATTTGTTTTTCTTTTTTTCAAAAGTTCAATTAACTTTCAGGAACAGATAAGTCAGTTGCCTAGTTTCGTTGCAGGTATCCCACCTATAATCGCTAACATCTTATACATAATTTTCGGGATATTAAAAACTCTAGATACCTTTATGTCCCTTAAAAACTTCATAGATAAAGATAAAGATAAAGCATAGCTTTTCTGACACATAAAAAACCACTTCGAATTTTGAAGTGGTTTTACTTATTTAAAATCTCTATAAAAACTCTTTGCATAGCCTTTCTTTATAAAAAAATTAAATTTTTTTATAACAATAAACATTGAACATTTCATTTATACGTTTTTCCCTATAATAAACTAATAAATTTGTTTATATTCTGTAATAGACAAATCATAAATGATAGATGCAAAATTATTCGTATGTTTTGAATTTGGGGCTTATGCAAGGAGCAAAAGTATAGGAGGCAATTATATATTAAATTTAAAATAATCAGCATAGGTCAAACCGAACTTATCACTAAACAGACGGTTATTGTGTAGTAAAGATCAAGACATTAAAAACAAGGGAGTATCTTATGGTGAGGTTTAATCATGCTAATTTCCCTAGAGCTTGTTGTTGGCCTATTTCATAGTTGTGGACTTCATCATCACCTATGTATATCCATGCACCAATGGACTTAACATATTTACTCTTCAATATCTTTTTCTATTTTCTGTTAACAGTGTGTTAGTTTCATCTATATACTTCTTCTCTAGGTTTCCACCGCAGAATAATTTGATTTCCTCTTGTTTATTGCGTGTGATGAATATACCCGCTTTCAAGTTCTTATCTTCTACTTCGTCATTTTCATTTCAATCGAATAACATTGAATAGCCTACTCTGAATTACACTTACAGTAGGCTATTCAGGATATTTAATTTTCAATGATACTACTTTAAATTATTTCATTTTAGGAAACAGCTCTTCAACATTAGGCTACTCAACTTTAGCAGAATATAGAAAGAGAAAAGAACCGCTTTAAAAATAGTTCAATTAATTAAAACATATCTTTCATATCCATATCTTTATATTCATCTAAAATTTTATAATTTATATCTTTTTTGTCATCAATCCAACATATAAACCATTCTTCTTTCCGACTACGCTCAGACATCTTTTCCATATAGCAATCCCATACAACCGATAGATTATTTTCTTTTAAATATTCTTCTAAATAATCCGCTCTAAATAATAAGTTGCTTTCATATCCCAAATACTGTGCATCAAAGGCAACTAAATTTTTTAATTTGTCTTTCCATACACCCTCAGAAGTTTGATCTAATTCAAAAAATCTTACTAAATTAGGATTTGGTAAAAGATAACTACATGAACCTCTTTCTCCAGAAATAGAATTTATATTTTTTTCCCATAAATATTCCCAAACTGAATCCTCACATTTTATATTATCAAATTCATTTTCATAAAACATATCTCTAAAGGCTGGATGCCAATAATGTTCAAATGCAAATACAGTATGTGTATTTGCCCAAGAAACGCTTAGATCACCTTTCTTTACAGACTTAAAATCGATATAATTCTCTTTTTCTTTAAGCGGCAAAAAGACTGCTTTTGTCTTTATACAAAACTCATCCTTATCAACAATTTTTTTACCATGGTCTCTATTTTGAATTAGTAATTGCGCTAAAGATATATATTTTTCTCCTTCATACTCAATAAATATGAAATCACCTAGACCTTTGAACTCTTCTTTACTTTGAGCCCAAATTTTATTTGGGTTATTCGGTAAATTAGATTTAATTAAATTACGTATATTTTTTTCAGGTGGATAATTTAATAAACTAGGATCAATAGTCCTTAAGAACGGATCCCATGGTCCATTATATGTCTTGTAATATTCCTTTTCTATTCCTAGAAAGTGTTCTTCTTCTTTTAAAATCTCTTCAGGTTCTTGTTCTAATAACCTTATCTCTTCTTCTGATTGCATACTAAAAAGTTTTCTTGCATATTCATAGATTTTTTGATTTTGTAACTCTTTATATTTCTCATATTCAGGTGTGTATCTCTTTATTTCTTTATAGATAGGGTAATTATCTGCTAATTTTGCTAGTAATTCATATAATGCAATCCATTGATACTTTTTACCAATCCTTTCTACTAAATTTTCGTGCCTATTATAATTTCTTAGGTTCCTATCATAATAACCATGTGTTTTCTCATCATATCCATATTCAATGATCCTCATTGTAGCAATATTACTTAAATCTTGATCATTAAATTGATTCCTCCAATCATGCAACGCGCTTCCAAAAACATACCTGCCAAAGTCACCATAAGCTCCAGTGCCTCTTCCATATTCCGTAGTCATAGATCTAACTATCGAATGAAATCCACAATACACTTCTCCTGATGTTTGTTGCATTTCTTTCAACTTGTTATCTATGTCTTGTAATGAATATGTTTTTTTATACCAACTACTAGAATGCGGGGAAGCAATTCCATCATATTCTTCAAGGCTAATACTTCCTTTATTAACAGCAAATAAAATGATACTGCCCGCATAATCTCTAATTAAAACGTTTTGATAAACTTCATCTTGTTTAAATATATTAGTATAAATAATATCAACTATTTCATTTAATTGCGGTACTTCATTTGTTCTTAAAATCGCACCATATACGCTTGCAAATAATCTTTCAAGAACATACGGATCATTTACACCAATAAACCTTTTAATATCCTTTAAAATAATTGACGGTTCATTCATATATAAATTTACTAGAGCAGTAGTAGCAATATCTCTTAATTTTCTATCTGTACACGTAAATAACCAGATGATAGTTGTAGATAACAACTCAAAATTTCCACTCTCGAAATGTTTATAACTTAGATTTCGTTCTAAAATAATTTCTAAAAGTCGCGTAGGTACTTCTGAGTTGTTATTTATAGATATTGTCCAATTTTCATCCCGTATAGACATAGACATTTCGTTAAGAACATCATGTAAATATTCTGCATTTAATGGTGATTCTATAATATAGGATTGTTTCAACAATCTTTCGTATATTAAACTTTGCAAATCTATATCTTTTTTTCCTAAACATAAATTAATCCACCAGAAAGTTCTTTCATTAATATTCTGTACATTTCTCCATGAGATTCCTCGAACAAATGCTTCTGCTATATCAAAAGTTATAAGTTCATTGTCAATTAAATCTAGCCATTCTACTTTTAATTTGTCTGGAATAACTATTGATAAACTCTCAAAAACCCCATAATAATATGGATTATCCAATGACAATATGTCTTTAAATAAATTTTCATCTTGCTGGTATCTTTCTAATAAAACTAAAGAAATATATATATCTGCAAATCGCTCATAAGTAAAATAGACTAAGTCTTCACCATTATTCATTTCATTAATTGATAAAATGTTTTCTTCGGCTAAACCCAAAAGTATTTCCCTATACCCGCTTGTATATGGCTTTGCAACATCCTCTATCACTTCATAAAGTCGTTCTAATTTAATACCATACCTCTCACTTTCAATAAATTCCGAGGCAATTTTTTTCAAAATTTTATCTATTAAATTTAAAGAATTTAAATATGAAAACCGTTTATCTAACGATAGTCTATCATTAACTTTCTTAATATATTTCTCTAATACCTGAACTATACTCCATCCCCTGAATCCTACATATTCTTCTTCAATTGCCTCACAATAAATTTGTAAGAATAGGGGATTATAACACTCATTTTCTAAAGAAGGAAATATTATCGGATTTATCTTATAAAAATTAAAAAAGGGTTCCAATGCTTCCAAACTTAAGTTATTAAATCCCCTGTGTTCTAATTTATACAATGGAAAATCTTCATAAATATTTTCAGGTAATATACTTTTTAAATAGTTACTCCTAATTGATAAAACTATAGCAATATTATCAAATTTTTTAAAAGTATTTAAAAAGTTTAATAAATACCCTTTCCAGAAATATTTACCTTCTCCCTCATTTAAAGCATCTATTATAATTACAGTTCTTTTATTCTTCTTTTTTGCTCTGTCATTAAATTCTTTAAAGAAGGACTCTTTAGAACCTTCATAATCAATCAAATCAAATAATTGTTTAAATGGGTGGTCATGCGTATTTAAATGTTGGCCTAAAAATAAAAAAACACTATGCCCAGCTTCTTGCAATCTTTTAGCATTGTCAGCTAATAAGTGTGATTTCCCAATCCCCGCGTCTCCATATACCAATAGATACGGTTCATTTATCAACATTGGTTTTACCGATTCAATATAATCAACTATAGCTCTTTCATGTTTGTTTATTTGATTGATTATATTAACCACTTTACCTTTAATGCTTTTTTTAGTTTCTTCATAAAACTTATATCTTATCCTCTCAACTTCTCCCATAAATCTATTAATCTCTTTTCTAAAGTTCTTCAAACTATTATCTAAATAAAACTCTGTATCATTATAATTTATATGTTTTAAATAGGTTAAAGTTTCTTCAATAAAAGACAAATCCTTAAGTTCTAC
Organism: Bacillus sp. AR2-1; assembly: GCF_008368755.1. Classification (NCBI taxonomy): domain Bacteria; kingdom Bacillati; phylum Bacillota; class Bacilli; order Caryophanales; family Bacillaceae; genus Bacillus; species Bacillus sp. AR2-1. The sequence continues at coordinate 69,772 of NZ_QORY01000005.1, read as the reverse complement.
ATCTTCCTTATAAGAATCTAAAACAACATTTAAATTCATAATACTATTTTTAAACTCATCCATTAATACAGTGAAATTTTTTGGGATTGACTTGTCACTTACTAATGAATCAAATATAACATTAAAAGCTGTTTCTACATTAGCTTCGGAATTATACCTTTTACCTAAATCTAATATATTACGTTCAAGTAACTCCTCTAAATATTCATCTGTATATTTTTTTATATAAGCCCTTTGTTGAATCTCATATAAATTTTTTTCAAAGTATTCTCTTAAACCGTCATTACTTTCTACAATACTACTTTGAATATTAGCCAATATACTCATTTCATTTGATTTAAAGCTTTCATTTCTATATTCTTCAAGATATGTAATCAACTCACTAAAATATTGTTTTATAACTGGATGACATTCTAATTCCTCTAGCTGCACAGATTTTCTATATTTATTTATTTTATTCATTGCCATTTCAGATAATTGTTCTACAAAAGCATCTTTAGTAATAGAGTTGTATGTAGATCCAAATACATAGTTAAATATTAAAAGCCCATTCCTTTCTTCATTTAAAAACTTTTGAAATGTATTTGAATCAACAAACGTGTCTTCATACTGTTTTTGAAATGATTTTATCTTCTTTAGTTTCCATTTAATTTTCAATTTTTCGAAGAAAGGGTTAGTTAACAATTCTGTTATTTTATTTAACATAGGTTTTAGGATAAAGGTAAACTCAAGCAACTATTTCACACCTTTTAAATTAAATTTTTTCCCTTCTCTTAATGATAATACTATCGGGATATTATTATTATACAATATAAAAATTAAGCAAGATATAAAAAACTAAACTTTAAAACACATTATTCCCCCCTTATTATCAGCCCATAGATCACATGCTGTCCTTCCTCATATACATACTTATATACACATTTTCTATATGTTTTAATTAATAAAAAGTTTAGAGAACCATGTTGAAAATATATAAGTAAATACTTTTTCAGATAAATATTTTTTTGTTGCTGCACGCAAAAAATAGATACATAAACAATTAAAAATAAAATACTTTCCTTTAGAGATTAAGGAGCTATTTTATCAAATAATTTCGATATATATTAGGCGAAATCTTACAAAACTACATTCTCAACAACTAACAAATTAGCTCATTTTTAAATAATATATAAATGAAGACCGATAATTGAAGCTGCATTTCCCATATATGTATCTAATTGTTTCATCTCTTTGAGGAATTTAAAAAGAAACATAAATGATTTATCCGTAGTATTACAACTATGTGTATATCGATACCTCATTACAGGTAGTTCATAAATTTCTTTTATAATTCCTTTATGCGTGATCATCGGTGCCCCTGGGATTTTTTCTTTTCATATAGAAAAAATAATTAAATATATTTTTGATAAATTTAATATGTAACTATTCTACAAACCTCTGTAACAAAAGAAAATTTTCATATTTAAGTTTAGTGTAATCTCTATATTGAACATTCAAAATTTTGATCCAACACTTTTATGAAATCCCATTTTTATTTATATAGTATCTAAGAAATGTTCCAGATCTATCTTCCTATTAATTAAATCAAATCATAGACAGTATTATATATTTGTTATATAAATATGTAATAAAACAAATTAGCAAATATTCATAAGGAGGTCATAACATGAGATGGAAAACAATTAATATAGAGTTCCTTAATGCAGCGGAGCTCGATGATGGTTACTTAGTATTTATAACGAAAACTAGCTCACTTAGGGGGCTCGATATCCCACTTGGGGCTAACCCACGTAAACCCTCTATGTCAAATAAAAATGTAAAGGCAATGATAACTCAACTTGAAAAGGATCCCAAAAACTTTAGAAGGAAGAATGAAGGGATCTCTATTATTGCTAACAAAGCTGCAATTGATGAAGTAACTAAGAAGGTAAGTTTTGAAGTAAATGAAAGACAAGGAATTATTAACGGTGGTCACACCTACTTTACACTGAACAAAAATGGAGTTGAGGAAGCAACAGTAAGAATTGAAATTAACACTGGTGTCCCTGATGATCTCACTGTGGATATAGCTTCATCAAGAAACTCCTCAAAAAAGTTGTCCACCGAGTCTGAATTAAACCATCTCGGTATGTTTGAATGGATAAAAAGCAGCATTTCTCCAGAATTAAAGGCTGATATTAGTTTTTATGAGGGGGATGACGGCAATATAGATGTCGGGGAACTATTACAAGTTGCAAACGTGATAAATCCTAGTAAAGGAACAATTGATAATGCTAAACGATCTTATAATTCAAAAGGCGGTATCCTTGGTTCATTAAAAAAACATCAAATTAATGCCTCGATAACAAGAACTTGCAATCATATTGAAGATATGTGGAACTTATATACTTATATTCGAACTGATCAAGATCTTAAAGAACGTTTTATGCCGATGATTTATGAAGGAAACCAAATGTATAAAGGAGTCGCATTTTTTATTATGGCAGGTGTACTCCAACAAAGAACTGAAGTAGTAAATGGTTATGTAAAATTAAAAATAAGCGTCGATGATTTAAAAGATATAATTCATTTAAAAGCAGATGCAGTTAATAATAAAATTATGAGACTAGGTCAACATTTCGTAGGTGCCATAGATTCCATGGTAGCTTCTGATACATTTGTTGACGGTATCGAAATTGTATTCCTTAAGTAATAAGTGTAACATTTTACAAAAAAACAAACCCTTTAAAAAACTTACATAAACAGATACATTTTTTCAATTGAAACTAACTTCATTATTTGACCTAAGTCAAATAATGAAGTTTTAGAAAATAGTAATATACCATTGATAAAATTTAAAACAATACACAAGCTAACAAATTATCTTAGAAAATTTTAAGAATATAATTGATGTAATCTACTGGTAACAGAACTAGGATTAAATTAACTAGACCCTCCTCTTACAAATCTTCTTTTCGGATTAAGTAGTTTTATTCTCCTTAAATGCTCACACATTAATGGCAAGAAATATTCCCCATAAGATCTAACTTCAAAATATTAACAATTTTTAATTTTTAATCCCCATAGATCCTATGAGATCTTCACCCCCATAACACTGCCCATTGAGTAATATATTTTTCATTTTGACATACCACTTGCTACTTTAAACCCAGCAAGAAATTTCTCCTTTATTGTTACCTCATTATATATTACTTTTAATATATTCATTACTAGCCAAGAAATATGTGGTTCATTAATTATTCGATTTATGATTATATTTCATTTTATTTTTTCCCCCTTCATCGTGCCCAATAAAAACAATAATTTTATTGGGTACCTGTTTCACCGATCCCTTCAGGGGCATATTCTAAAACATTTTGTATGTAAATTAAAAGCATGCTTTTTCATCTTCACCCACATTCTTTTCTATATTATACATAGAAAACTGCCCGTAACCTTTAACTTTTCAATCTATCTCTTTATTTCATTTACTATTTAAGTTAATTCTCTGTGAAGGATAATCCAAAATGCTTTCAAAAAAAACTTTCGGTTTCCTTATGTTTCAACCACATATACATACCGTTTTCCCTTGTAGAATACCACTCTATCTTTTCTAATAAATGAACCACCAAATGCTCTAACTACTTCATCAATAAACGTATTATCGTAATTATCCTTTAGCGTCATTTTCCACTATTGATTCTCATTATCTTAATACAAATCATCCCAAAAGATTAATCCAACATAATCAAACTCTAGGCCCTGTGCTGTATAGATACATCCTACTTTATCTAATTAACCAGTATTTTTTTGTTTATACCATTCATATTACTTAGCAACAGTTGAATTCCATGCTTTTTCAAATAGCTGATCATCTTCATCAGTAATACTTATATCATTTACCTCTCCATTCCACTTCCAACAGAATGGTGCAAGCCATTTAACTCTATAACCATCAGATATTTTTTGTTTTAACAAATAATCAATCTCCACTAAAGAGTCTAGTATTCGCAAATCATATTTCTTTAAATCTACTTTTTCATACTTTGAACCTTCTAAAATGAATAAAGGTTATTAACTAAAGTCCCACTATATTTTGCCCGCTGTTGAGTTTTAAGAGTTAATATTTGTGGGCAATAGCCCAAATAACTAGTAATATTATTCAATGTACCTTGCTCAGTTATTTTAATTCGCTGCTTATCATCTTGTAATAAGATTATTATTTGAAACCTAGTACATAGGTTTCTAAGTGCCTTCTCTATATTTGTTAATCGATGAGCTTCATCAATAACAACAATTTGTCCTGAATCTCTTGATTTTAGAATTGCATTTACAGTCGGTAATTTGGCGGGTTCATCTAACCCATGTTCTGTCGCATAATCTTTATTAAGACCATCAATTATAGTTCTTAAAGTTTGCGGAATTGTACCGAAAAAGGTTTTTGAATATTTCCTTATATATTGACGTATTATATCCAATCCTAAAATTGTATTGCCTGTTCCTGCTTCTCCTTGAATTACTAGTACAAGCTGTTTACCTTGCGAGAAGGCATAATTAATTAGTTTAGATGCTTTAAGTTTCACGTCCCACTAATCATTTAATAGTGCAATAAACTGTTCAACTTTCATTGCTTTCGTTATTCCTGCAAGGCTCGCTTTGCTCATCGAGTAAGTTCCTTTTGTGAATAAATTCAGATTCTCAGTAGTTACTGCTTTATTTACAAATGAATGTTTTAAAAATTTTTGGAGTGCTTTTGCACCTCCTTTAGTAAATCAAGATTCCATATAATTTGCCTTGTATATTTCGTGTAGAAATTTAAACAACCTATTTCTATATTCGAAGTTTTGAATACAACTCATTGAACTTAATTTAATAATTGGAGAATTCCTTTGAAATTCACTATGATAACATTTCAACGACCTTAAATAATGATGTAATTGAGCAGCTGGAGAACCTTTAATACTTTCACACTCTTTTAACTCCACAACCATAATTTCCAGTTTTATTCCATGTGCATACCCAACTAGTACCGCATCATGTCTTAGCATATTCCCTGGAACAAAATACTCAAGTATAATTGAAATTTCATCTAAATTAGCCTCTTTTATTTGTTGGACTAACTTATGAATCGAAATACCACAGATTTTTTTCTCTCGTTTATTAAATTCCTCTAGGACAATTTTATTTTGATATAAGCCTCTAATCATCACGCTATTAATTTCTTCTGGGCTTAAAGCATAAAGTGATTTAACTTTTCCACAAAATAAATACACTATACTACCACTTTTTACAAAATACTTCTAAAATCACCTTTATATAATGCATTGTTTTTTCGCCCTCTAAGAGGATATCAATTTTGAATAAGCCTTCTAGCAAGCAAATATCTATTTATTAATTAGGAGATCTTAATTTTACACAATATACGTTCCTTTATTTTTGACACTCCTTTTCTTCCATTTTATCTTGCTACTTACTGCCAATACCACTAAACATATTCCATCGAGATTCTTCGTGTAAAATCATTTTTTTCTCCTATTCGACTAATTCGGGGCTAATATGCTGGACTTTTTTTCTTTATAAATCTCCCCCTTACACCACTTCTGTATCTCTTACTAATATTAAATATATAAAATTAATATTTTATGCCTACTCTACTTCATCGAAGAATAAACACATTCTAATATATTTCCAATGCAAAAAATAACTTCTACTATCCAAGAATCAATTCCAAAGTAACCAAACTCCTCAAAGTGTTATTTAACGGACTTTATAGATTCCAAATACAAATGTATTATCTACCTCTCTGAAAATCCTTACAAATGAATCTGAGCACCCTTTTTCAGAAAAAATGTTAAAAATCATCCTACTTTTCACAAAATGAAATTAACAAGCATCTTTTCACTATTCATAAAGTACCTCCTCCTCTAAATAATCCGCTCCCCATATATCACAACAGGAATATTTGTCCGGATTTGTCCGAAAATAATTGGAATAGAACACTTGTTTTATGGTATAATATTAAAAAGAGTACGGATTTGTCCGAATCATAAAAACATAAAACGAGGTGTATTCTCTATGCGTTCCGACTATATAATAAAACTCATTGAAGCCCATAATAACGAAGATGAGTTAGTATTTCAAAATTTAATAAAACAAATAGCCTATGAAGAACAAAGAAAAGGAAATGATTCAATTGCTAACAAAATATTAAACGCTTATAATAAAAAGGTAAAAATAAGAAATTATTCCAACAAAGATCAAAAAACTTATTCGCCATCCAGTGGTCTTATTATGTACGAAACAAAAACCATTGTTCCTCCTAAAGATAAGGCCAACAATTTTGATTTATTCGAACTAATATATCCTAATGATGAAGAGTTACAAAATCTAATTTTATCAAAAAACATAGATAACAAAATCGATGAAATTTTATATGAATTTAAAAACCAAGATGAAATAAAACGATTAGGTTTCCCAGTGGAAAACAGGTTATTACTATGCGGACCTCCAGGTTGCGGAAAAACTTCGGCAGCTAGGTTAATAGCTAAACGCTTAAACCTTCCAATAGCTTATGTTCGTTTAGATTCGATGATTTCCTCATTATTAGGTCAAACAGGAACGAATATTAGAAAAATCTTCGAAGAAGTAAATGGAAAAAATATCATATTATTTCTCGATGAATTTGATGCGATAGCAAAAAAACGAGATGACAATAAAGAATTAGGTGAGTTAAAGAGAGTTGTTAATACTCTTTTACAGAATATTGACCTTCTATCATCAGACGTTTTTGTAATCGCTGCAACAAATCATGAAAAACTTTTAGATCCTGCGGTTTGGCGTAGGTTTAATTCTACTTTATATTTAGATTTACCTGATGAACACATGCGGTCCCGTTATCTAAAACAACTCTTAGATTCATACGATACCGATCAAATAAATTATAATAAACTGTCGAAACTTACAAAGGGATTAAATTTCTCTGAAATACAAGAAATTCTTTTAAAATCAATAAAAAAGGTTTTCATTCATCAAAGAACGAAAACAATCTCTACACTAGACGTTGTACAAACTATATATGACGTAATGACACTTTATAATACAACTACTAAAGATGACACTAACAATGAAGTTCTTATGAAATTTAAAGATAGCGGATTAACTTTAAGGGAGATATCGGAGATAACAAAAATTCCAAAAACAACTATTTCAGATAGATTAAAAAGGGGATACTTAAATGTCAAAGGAGAAAAAGAATAAAGAAAATGAAGTGAAAAAAAGAGAACATAAGGGAGAAGCTCGTGATCACCTTTGGATTGGCAAAGATGAAGTTGAAAATGTTCAACATAATCCAACCTCAAGAACTAAAAAGTTGAATATAGATCATTATGAACATGGGCAACGTTTATCTGAGGGAATTAATAACATTAAGCATAAACATCAAAGTAAAAAATCACCAATATCTGATGAAATCATTATTTTCAAAGTAGAATTAGATGAAAATAATGCCGTTGATTCCAGAGGAGACCATAAAAGTATTTTCTCAGATAACAACTTGAAAATAAATTCAATTCAACGATCTCATCAAGCTATAGTATCGACTAGTCCCGATGAATTCGAAAAATTGGATAATAAGTTAAAAAAATATATAGAGAAAAATGGACATTCCTCTAATTTTTTCCAAAACATTAAATCAATCAACGAAGTAAGTACTAATGAAAAAGAAGTACGATTACCTGAAAAAGGTAAAGAAGAGAAGAATGACCTGCAGATTACATTAATGCCCAATCTTGACCAAAAAATCTATAATAAAATGATAACATACATAAAAGGAGAGATAACTAACCTACAAGGAGAGATTATAGATGAGTATTATCTATCTGATAATACTCCTGTTTTAAGAGTTTTATTACCCTCATCAGGTATCAGTATTCTTGCAGATCAAGAAATTATCTTGCGACTCGAGCCTACTCGATTCTTTGGTCCAACAAGCTCCAAGCCAAACACGACGCAAGAACTAAATGGAGTCCAAATTCAATTCGATACAAATCCAAAGGAATTACCAATAGTTTGTATTCTTGATGATGGTATCAACTTCCCAGAATATTTATCAGACTGTATAGCTGGTAAGTGGCCATCAGCAGATATTGTAAGTACATGCGAGCATGGAACAAAGGTAGCTAGCAGGGCCATTTTTGGAGATAACTTAGATGAACAAGTACATAAAGGTATTCTCACTCCAAAAGTACGGGTAATTGATGCTGTTATAAGTGATGGACAGAGTGGCATTTCAGAAAAAACACTTATAGAACGAATCCAAAGTGCCGTTATGGCAATAAAAAATACTACTCAGATATTCTGTTTATCGTTTAATGATGGGGAGCCAATTGATGAATTTATGGTGAGCGATTTAGCTTATGAATTAGATGTTTTATCAAAAGAACAGAATGTCCAGTTTGTTGTACCTACTGGAAATCACCGTTTATGGACTGCATACCCTACATTAGCTGATATTATAGATGACGATGATTCTAGAATTGCTGCCCCCGCTGAGTCATTTTATGGATTGACAATCGGTTCTATAACTAGAGGAGAACATATCCATAGCCTTTCTAGAAAAAATGAACTTTCTCCCTTTAGCAGAGTTGGGTTTGGTATTGCTGGTACTGAGAAACCGAACTTAGTATATCCAGGCGGAAATGTTTATATCGACCAAGAAGAAGCGTTTATTGATAGACATTCTGCTGCATATATTATAAATAATCGAGGGCTTATGGTGCAAGATTATGGAACTAGTTTTTCTACTCCTTTAGCTGCTGCGGATTTAGCTATTTTAACTGCTGACACACCAGAGAAAGATTCACTGATTGCTAAAGCCTTATTAATACATCACGCTAACAATGAAATTTCTTCCTTACCAGATGATGAAATGGAGCTATTCAAAAAAATGCATGGAAATGGCACCGGAAACTTAACTATCGCCAAAAATTCTTATTCGAATATAGCTACCTATATCAGAAAAGGAACAATGTCAAGACTCGTAAAGCAACGCGTTAAATTTCACATGCCTACAAATTTAGCAGACCAAAAGAAAGCTGGAAAGGCAGTATCAAATGTGAAAGTTACTTGCATATCCATCCCTCCTGTAAACAAAAGTATGGGAGAAGCTTATTTACGAGGATATATAAGCGCTTCATTGCATTCAAGAAATTCAAATGATACACTTAAAACTACAAACCCTCCTAATGAACAGGGTAGAAAAAAATGGAAACATATCCACCATTTTTCTAAAACGTTTAACATGTTTAACCCTGGGGATTGGGAGATTTGGCTTCAACTCTATACTAAACCTGAAATAGATGATGAAGAAGAGGTAAACTATGTTTTAATTGTTAGTATTGAAGATTTATCAGGAGCAGAAATTGATATATATGATGGAATTGAATTAGATGTTGGTTCTCGCTTCCAATACCTTACTGAGATTGAGATTGATAACGAAGATTAAAAATTGAAAGGATGTTTTTTATGGAAAAGAAAACAACAATTCTAATGCCAGTAATTGAACCAGAAAAGACGGAAAAAGTTTATTATCCCTCTGGTGGAGCTGCTGGAGCAACTCAAATGCTAGACAAAGTAACTGAGATTTCTATGGAAGCAATTCAAGATTTAGTTGGCTTTTATAATGGATATGAACTAGATACTATTGAATTGCACGTAAAAGGAGCAGTAAAATCAGGTCCCTTGACTCAATTAGTAGTTGGTTTATCTGGCGAAGCTGGAATGAAACTAACTTTAAAAAAGAAAAAAGATGAAGAAGCTTAAAGAACCGCTGTTTAGCGGTTTTTTAGTTTTTTATTGTTTTAAGGATTTCGGTACTTCGGATTTTTATTTCAACGGAGTTTGTGCCAATTAGTACCTTGGGTGTAAGTGGAACTCTCACTGTTATTGCATGTATTTTTACGTTTTTTCAAAAAGGGTAGGCACTTCTATTTCACTTCTACATTTTAAGATTATGCCACTGTTTTTTCTTTTCATTCTTTCTAATAAAACCATAATTCCAAATCTTTTTACTTCAATACATCATTTTAAAATATATATTCTTCCTCCTTTAAGGTATTTTTAAGATTCAACACTGCAATATATACTCCCTCTTATTTTTCAGCAACTGTTTCCAATCTATTGGCTCCCTCTCTTACACCAAACCATTTATTTATATCTTTACTAAGTATTTCTTTTATTTTTTTGATAATTGTTAAGCATATCTATAGATAATTCCCCTTCTGCTTTTCCAGCAATGTAATATTCTATACTGTTTTTCGATTCTCTTAAACTACTTAACGTTTTAACATCTTTTTCCCATAAACCTCTATGATTATAAAAACTATCAAATCCACTTATTACAATAACACTAGCTACTAACAATAAAGTAAAATCAGATAATAAACTATTATTTATACTCTTTAACCCTAAAATACAGTAATATCAAGAATTTTATACCAAACACTCTTTTCTTCTTTTTTCAAAATATAACGAAAATCTTTTATTACTACACAATTTTCCAGAAAAAATACGACTTAACTCTTTTCTTATTCCAAACTAGTTATATCATTTCGTATAATAGAAATATACATATATCCTACTACACTTCAAGGAGGCCTTTATCTTGAACTATGGCTGGGCTGGAACTATTGAACAATTTAAGCAATTAGATGTACAGTTTTTTGTTAAACAATTGCTAGATCATGTCTATAAGACCAATACAAATGATCCAAAAATAGATTCTCAAAAAAGAGCATGGATTGATAGTTTTAATAAGCTACAAGATTTATTCAATCGATTTTCTAATTTAGATGCATCACTTATTTTTGAATATGAGATTTTACGCGGAGGCGGTCGTCGTCCAGATGTACTTTTATTGATTAATGGTTATTTGATCGTTCTCGAATGTAAAAGTTATAATAATGTTTCACCTTCTGAATATATCCAAACATCTCTTTATATGCGTGATCTCGAACATTATCACTCGGCTATTCAAGAATCTAACATGCAAGTCATAGGTGTTTTACTGCTTACAAACTATGAAGGTGAACACTGGATTTTCCAAAAAGATTACCAGGTAACCCTTTCTACAGTTGATGGATTGGAAAGCATTCTTAAACGAATATTAAATAAAACAGAAGCACCAACTTTGACGCTAGAGGAAATAATCAATGGTGTCTATGAACCCTCACCTTCTATGCTAGAAGCTGCTCGATCCATTTTAAATAATGAACCGCTACCTGACATTAAAGCTGTATCAAGCAGTAATTTTCCAGCAGTACAACAAACTGTACGCTCAATCATTGAAGAAGCCCAACATACAAATACCCATCATCTCATTTTAGTATCTGGCGAGCCAGGAGCAGGTAAAACATATTTAGGTCTGACCATTGCACATGAGATGAAAAATGCAGTTTATTTATCTGGTAACGGTCCATTAGTAGACGTATTACAAGATACGTTGAAAAATAGAACCTTCGTACAAGGTCTGTATGGCTATAAAATGGACTTTCTCGAAAAGAGAATGATTCCAAAAGAACAAATCATTATTTTTGATGAGGCCCAACGAGCATGGGATACAAAAAAAGTCGATCAATCGCTCACTAAAAGAAATCGAAAAGCCCAAAACTTAAGCGAACCGGATATTATAATGAATATTACAACAAATAATAAGCCGTGGAGTGTAACAATTGGCTTAATTGGTGACGGACAGGAGATCTATTCTGGAGAAGAAGGCGGTCTCGCTCTGTGGAATCATGCAATCGCGGGAAAAAACGTGACTGTTCACTCTAAACATCCTAATTCTTTCTTTACAAATGCAGCACATTATAGAACACATTCTCAGCTACATTTAAACTCATCTTTCCGTGCTCATGCAGCTTTAAAATACTATGAAATTATTAATACGTTATTAGATGCTAATTTTAATCAAACAAAACAACTAATTCATCATCTACCGAAAGAACATTATCAACTTTTTATTACACGTGATTTAAACAAAGCCAAACTCACTTTACATCAGCTTTATCAGGATGATACAAAAACAGTTGGTGTTGTCTGTGCTGGAGGTGCTGATCATCAAAAAGAAGTCCCTGTTCTACCAAGAGATAAACGCTATGAACGCCCTAGTAAGATCGCCCAATACTTTAACTATCCCCAATCCCAATACTATTGTAGAGCGCTCAACTACAGCTCAACTGAATTCCAAACACAGGGACTTGAACTAGATATGACGCTCGTTCATTGGGATGATGATCTATATCTACAGAATGGAACTTGGGAGGGACAGCACTATCAATGGGGTGTCGAAGATCCATTCCAAATTAAACTCAACGCTTATCGAGTTATTTTAACAAGAGGTCGGGATGGAACAATTATTTACATACCACCAAAACCCATTCTAGATGAGACTTGGAACTTATTTAAAAATCATTTACATATTCCTGAATTGATGTTTTAAAGCTTATAATAAGAGACTATATTCTAGGCTCCTTTAGAATATAGTCTCTTATTTTTTTATTTTACAGCAACCAGAGAATTGTTCTTACATGACTTAAAATTTTTGTGAGAAGTAGTCTCTTCAAGCGACTAGTATTCTAGAAAATTACTACGAAAGAAGTTGCTGTTTCTTCTATTCCTCTAGAAATTGAATCGCTTTACGGTACTTCTCCAATCGTTTTAAGTCTTTATCTGTTATCCTACCAAGGCGTGAGCGGTCAGAATTATGTTTTAAGTCTGCAAGTTTGACAGTACGGGCAAAAGAATTTTCTTTCACTTTTCTCAGATACTCAAAATAAGGCGTGTATTTCTCTTTTGTCAGTACCTGCACTGCCTCCACTACGTTATGAGGTATACCAGCACTTAACAGATCATTAGCAGTTATCTCAGTATCTTCCAGAACATCATGCAAATAAGCAGTAGCTTTCTCTTCGGCCGTATTTACAAAGCTAGCAACTGTCTCAGGATGTTTGATGTAGTCAATTCCTGCTTTATCTACTTGTCCAGCATGGGCAGTTTTAGCTATCTCATGAGCTATCTCTATATAATAAGGTATCATCACAAAAGCTCACTTTCTATTATCATTTATCAGTACTGTATTCAATAATTTCTTCGGTTATTTTCACACAATGAAACACAATAAGCAAGGTAAAAAAACGCCTTCCTTTCCCTTCCCCTATGAATCTACAAAAAAATATATTTAAAAAATAGAATCTGATCTCATGATTAAGCATGCTGATTTACCCCATACAGAAACGAAACAACAAATAAAACGTGGTTCAGAGGCTTCTAAAGAACACCCAAAAGAATATAAAAATTTGAGCAGATTGAAAAATCGACAACAAAAACTAATAAAGCAAAAGTAAACAACATATAGATTTGTATTATATTTCTCAACAACCAAAATTACTTAATGTGGTAAAATAATAATTGGATTGGCATCCAATACCATATTACGATGGTTCAAATCGCAGGAAGGCACCTTAGGGTGTCTTTTCTTTTGTTTGAAACACATTCTGCCAAAATACCTGTATCTTTGTTGAATTACGACTCATATATTCCAACAAACTTCGTATATATAATTTGTTACCCTAAATGGGTTGACAATACGATCAGTTATAGGAGGATTTTGTGAATGGTAAAAACAGCATGTGTAAGTATGATTACTGGCATTCTTTTAATATGTTCAACAGGATGTGCCACTCAAACTGATTCCATTACAACTAAAACTCAATCAGTAGTTGCTGGCACATATACAACAAAAGAGCTCACAGACACATTTCCTGTAGGAACACCCATAACTACTTACATTCGAAAAGAAGAAAAACTGAACGTAAAACATCTCACCAGTATTACACTTACAGATGGTGGCATCGGTAGAGTTTTGGAAGCAACAGATGGTTTTGTTGTCGTATGTGGGAATGAAAAAGGAATTTTTGATGTGTTAATATTTAAAACCATGGAAGATGTAAAGAAATATGAACAGAGTTTAAAGTGATAATTCATATCCTTCTTATGCCTTTTACACAGAAATTGTCCTCTATCTCTTGCTATGGCTTTTCCTATGTTTAATTGCATCATGAGTAATCACACGTTATAATAGTCACCTAATTACATATGAAGAGGTGCAGAAAATGAATAAAACAGAATTAACAAAAGTAGTAGCAGAAAAAGCTGAACTTACACAAAAAGATGCTGCTGCAGCAACACAAGCTTTATTAGATACAATAACAAATGCGCTAGCAAATGAGGAGAAAGTACAGATTCTTGGTTTTGGTACATTTGAAGTACGTGAAAGATCTGCACGTACAGGACGTAACCCACAAACAGGTGAAGAAATGCAAATCGCCGCTTCAAAGGCACCTGCTTTTAAAGCTGGAAAAGAATTAAAAGAGGCAGTGAAATAATTATATATAGTCAAAAGGGTTTGATATTTATCTCAAACCCTTTTTTAATAGCCTTTTTTTCATAAAACAAAAAATATCATCCAAAGTTTATATAAATAATATAGATTCCCCAAAGAATGTAACTAACTTGTGTTATGATATACATTGTAAATTCGAAACCAGTGAGCTTTCTTTCTCTTTTTATTTTTCGTAAATACAGATAAAAACAAAAAGTAGATAAAAGCATTAAGAATACAGAAACATTATATATATTCTCTATACTAGTAATAACCGATCAACTCCTCACCTGAAAATTAGTTAGTATAGAATAAGCATATCATATGAAAGTTTAACTTACTTCAAATCTACTTTTTTTCAACAGAATATACTTAATATTTTCATATTTAACAGAAATACTTGTTTAAAAAGATAAAAGAATCTCTTTTGCATCAATAGATTCACAAAAGAGATTCTAATAAAATTAGATAAAAACATTAAAATATAGAAGCTTTATATAGATTCTCTTTATTTATATACAGCGAGTTTTTGTAATAGTTGTTCTTTTATAACCGGCCATTCGCTTGCAATAATACTATATACAACTGCATCCCGTACATAACCATTTGGCAATTGTCTCTCGTTTCGCAATACACCTTCTTTTACAGCACCAAGCCTTTCAATTGCTCGTTGTGCTTTTCCATTTCGTAAATCCGTTTTTATTTGCACACGTAACATGTGTAATTCTTCAAAAGCATATTGCAATAACATATACTTACACTCAGTATTTATACTTGTACGATGTACACTTGGATGATACCACGTTTGCCCAAGTTCAACCGTTTTGTTATCATTTGAAATACTGTACAAACGTATACTACCTACAATTTCATTCGTTTTTTGATCTACAACAACAAATGGTAACTCAGTTTCCCCTTCAAAACCTCTTATTACTACTTGAACATACTGCTCCATATCTTGATAGCTATCCATTTTAGCTATTAAATACTTCCATATTTCTTTATTTTCTTCCACAATGGTAAATAAACTTTCGACATCATTTACATGCATTAATCGCAACATGGCTCTATCATTTACTATTTTCATAGGCTATTCTCCTTTTCAATAGATGCTCAAATAGTTGGCAATTCACAATCATTTTTTCAAATGATTATGAAATTGGATATAAATCGAATGATTTGCTACAAACTTAAAATCATTAAACATTTCCTTGCCCTTCTTACTATAATTTTCACGTAATTGTATCTATTTTAAAAGATCCGCCATATATATATTCTCTTTAACTAGTGGTATGGTTTAACACACCATTCTTACAGATCTTTTATAAATAGCATAATTTCATTTTAAACCTACATTGTTGGCTGTACTCCATCACTATCAAGCTATCAAGAACGAGTTATCCCATAACAATAAATACGAGCAACACGCACAAAATTTTCGTTCTAGGAGTATTATAATATCTTAACTTGATGGGCATGTGGTGCTACCCCATCGCTATCAAGCTAAGCTTATACAACGTCAAGTATAGTAGAGATTATTTCTTTTTTTCTAAAAGTCAGGCTTAGAGAATTTAAAGATTTGCATGCGAAATAAACCCTATCGGGTTTCATTTTTTGAATTAGGCCGCTTGATCATCAGAAATGGTATAATTGTAAACGACACCTAATATATCAAAGACTGTTTTTTCTCGTATCGATGAGATTTTCGTCCATTTTGCTGTAGGAGGTTGAATAGGCGAATGAGAATCTTTGATAGTTCTTGGTTGTCTTTCTGTATGGCTTGATAAATAAGAAGAAAATAATCTTTAATCATATATATGGCCTTATATTCACTCAGTTCTCGTTTCTTTTTCATAAGAAGTAATTGACGCATTTGAAACATAGTAGAAGAGCAGAGTAGAATGGCGATCAGTTACCCATACAAATGGCATTCCAATCTTTCTCGTTTTATCTTTTTACAATGATGAATATGAAAGAATGATTTCCATGTTTTAAATAAAATCTCGATTTGCCAACGTAAAGAGTACCAATCATGTACTTGTCCAATCGGGACAATATCTGTAGAGGTGTTTGTCATATATACATTGATACCACTGAGACGTTTACTACGAGGGGAATACTTCATCCCTTTCTTTTTCTCTCTTACAGCTTGATCTTGCAATCGTTTTTGTTGTTGTTCTTTTGTTAGCCGATGAACAATCACACGAGTTGGTACTTTTATCAGTCATTCCTACATAAGCGTCGGATATTTCATATGTTTGTCCTGGTTGAAGAGAGTTCATTAATACCTCCATATCTATCTGTATATACTCTGTACCTTTCTTAATTCTTCCATCCTGAAAATAATCAGGTGTGGGATTATTTTGATAAATACGTGTATTGGATTTAATACGAGAGATATAGTAAGCCTTTTTATCTTGTATATGTTGAAGATCTTTTAAGTGAAAATATCCTAAATCACGGATGCATAAATCATTCGGTGTCACAGTTGGGACACACAGAGAACCATAGGTTCAATCATGTTGTTTACCTGGGCTTGTATGGATATGTAGGAATTGTCCGCTTAATAAGTCATATTCAAGTTGAATTTTCATCCCAGCAGTATGGCTACATCCTCCCGTCCCAGGATAAATGGGTGAAAATATATCTGGAAGCTGAAATGCAGTGGAATCTAAAATACGAATACGTTTGAAAACAGATGTGTATGGAGAAGAAATTCGCATAGATGAAGTTATTTTTTTATTTAGAAGGTTAGTCAATATATGTTGTAAAAACTGAACGGCTGATGTATTAAACCGTTGATTCAGTCCTTCCGGACTGATGAGTACCTCTGTGGATGCTTCTAAACAGCTAGATAACTGAGCTAAAGAGGTTGTAGCGATATTTTGACTCATCCATATACATAAAGCGACTAAATCTTTTGCTTGGTATTTACTGGTTCGTTGTACGAAACCAACATCTCTAGCAAGATCCCGTAAGAAATTTGGGGATAAAAAGCTTTGAATTTCTTGAGCAAATAGTTGTAATTCATCAGATACAGAAATAGACATACAAAAACGCCATCCTTTCCTATGGTTCTACAGAAAGAATAGCGTATTTTTTTATTTTGAGATATTTCTTTTTTGTAAATTTGATAGTAATGAGTTAGAACACCTTACTATATTAAATCACGTTTTAAGAACACCACATAGGAAATCCCTAAAAATATGAGTAAATAAATAAAGAGCATACTAGAAGCAAATGGTAGTGTTATCCCTGGAATAAAACTACCTCCTTTTAAAATTCCATATAACCCTGTATTCGCTGGTAATAAATATTTTGCCCATTCATATCTTGCAAATGGAAATAATATGAGACTATCAGATAACGCCATGAATAAAGAAATACCGATTGCACCACCGCTGGATTTCGTTAGAACGGAGATCATAAAGGCGAATGCTGCATATACTAAAGTTGGTAACCATGATAACAAGTAATATTTACTCACTTCTAAGAGAATATTTTGTTTAACAATATGACCATTTTGTACAAAAAACTCCGTCCATGCAGGTTGTTGGAATTTATAAATAATTAAACCATAAA
This sequence comes from Bacillus sp. AR2-1, assembly GCF_008368755.1. Classification (NCBI taxonomy): domain Bacteria; kingdom Bacillati; phylum Bacillota; class Bacilli; order Caryophanales; family Bacillaceae; genus Bacillus; species Bacillus sp. AR2-1. The sequence goes on along the minus strand of NZ_QORY01000005.1, from coordinate 51,771 downwards.
AAAATGAGAATAGCATACTAAATATAAATAACAAAGCTGAAAATATAACAATTGCAATATATTTGGCAGTCAAAATCTTGAATCGGGTTGCTGGACGAGTCATTAAGAATTTATATGTCCCCCAGTTGTACTCATTTGCAAAAATAGTACTTGCGTATACAAGAATAACAGGTAATAAAATAGGAAACACAATTTCCCCAGTTTTTTTCATAAAGGAAAGAGGGGAATCGCCAGCTGGTGGAGTATTTGTGTCCAAGTACTTCATTTTTAACTGGTATTCTTTAACAAGCACATCTCCTGATTTTTGATTTATAAGTTCTTGCTTTGTGCTTCCAAGTCTTTTTTCAATCTCCACTGTTCTTTCTGTATACTCTTTCTTCCAATCTCCTGATGTATTTGGAAAATATTTTACCGCAATGAATCCAAAGCCCATTATCAAAATTGCAATAGCTATAAAGAGTAACGATGTTTGCTTTCTCTTAAAAATTTTATATATCTCGTTATAAACTAAGTTAAACAATATCTTTCCCCTCCGTAAGTTCTAAAAACTTTTCTTCTAACGTTTTTCTTTCTTCCTCAATACGATAAATACGAATGTTGTTTTCTATTAATATTTTAATGATATTAGGAATCTCTTCATCTTTAACTGTAAGAATAATATCCTTATCTTTAATTTCAACATTATACTTTAAAAGAATTTTTGCTTGTTGCACATTATCAACACGTATATGAATAGTTGCTGAATCTTCTTGGACATTATTTTGAATCACTTGTTCTGCAATATACCGTCCATGTTGGATAATAATTACTCGATCACACATCAATTCAACTTCTGATAATAGATGGCTAGACACAAGGACAGCTTTCCCTTGCTCATGAGCAATCTTTTTTATGTACATTCGCATTTCATGAATGCCATTGGGATCTAACCCATTTGTTGGTTCATCTAAAATAAGTATATCCGGATTGTGTATAAGTGCTTGTGCAATTCCTAGACGTTGTCTCATACCAAGCGAATATGCATTTACTTTACGGTCAATGACTTGTTGCATACCTAATAGTTGAACAACTTCTTCTATTCGTTCTTTGGTAACGTTCTCATTCATTCGTCCAAAATAAGTTAAATTTTCATAACCACTTAAAAAAGGATAGAACTCTGGATTTTCAATCACTGCACCAATTTTTGCAGTTGCATTTTCAAATTGCTCTTTTATCGATTGACCATTTATCCATACTTCACCTTTAGTCATACTAATCATACCAACCATCATCCGCATTAATGTTGTTTTTCCAGCACCATTTGGACCTAACAAACCAACAACTTCACCTTTATTTACTTCAAAGCTTATATTTTCTACTAATGTCTTTGAGCCAATCTGTTTTGTTAATTGGTCTACTGTTATTATAGATTGTTCATTTCTCATTTGGATACAACCTTTCTCTCTAAAGCTTTTCAAACAATATTTACTATATCAAAGTTATTTTCCACCGTAAAATGTCTGTATTATTATAGAAAGGAGAATTCTGTGTAGCGATGGAACAAATTTATACAATAAGCAGTAGTGAACAGTAGTTTTCACTAGGTCTTAGATTCCAATGATACCCATTGTAAAAGAACAAAACAAGGTGTAATATGTACCAGTATTTACATAACAAACATTGATTGAACTTTTAATCGATATTTAGAAGGAGAATACAATGAACAAAATAAACAGATTATTAAAACGTAAAATGACTTGGGTTATTTTTATCCTAATCGTATTTATCTATGTGAATAATAGTTCCTTTTTTGCTAAGCGTAATGTCGATTCCCCTCTTCTTCTTGCTCATCGAGGGCTATCTCAAACATTTGCTATGGAGGACATAGAAGGGGATACTTGTACAGCTGAGCGTATACATGAACCTGAACACTCTTATTTAGAAAATACAATTCCATCTATGGAGGCGGCATTTAAAGTGGGCGCAGATTTAGTAGAGTTTGATGTTCAACCAACTAAAGATAATAATTTTGTCATTTTTCATGATTGGACTCTTGATTGTCGTACTAATGGTAAAGGTGTTACAAGGGATTTTACAACAAAAGAATTACAGGCACTTGATATTGGTTATGGTTATACAGCTGATGGGGGAAAAACATTCCCGTTTCGTGGTAAAGGAATTAATCTTATGCCAACATTGGATGAAGTACTTAACCATTTTCCAGATCGTACTTTCCTTATTCATATTAAAAGTGATGATGAAAAAGAAGGAATTCAAATGGCTGATTACCTGAAAAAACTCCCAGCTAAACGTCTTGAACAGCTAACTATATATGGCGGCGATAAACCGATTGCGGCGATAAAAGAGCGTATCCCTAGTTTACGCACCATGTCAAAAGCAACCCTGAAAAAAGATCTTCTTACTTATATCGCGTTAGGGTGGACTGGATACATGCCTTCAAGCCTGAAACATGGGCAGTTACATATACCTGAAAAAGTGGCACCTTGGCTTTGGGGATGGCCAAACCGATTTCTTAATCGAATGGATAAAGCAGATACTCGAGTTATCGTTGTAGGAGGAAATGGACTTGGATTTTCAAGTGGATTTGATTCGCAAGATGACATAAAACGCCTTCCCAATGATTACACAGGTGGAATTTGGACAAATCGCATTGATAAAATCGCACCTTTATTTAATAAGTAAGAAATCTTATAACAATCGAAGTTTTATGTACCAATAATAAACAAATCTGGTTTCCTAAGCATAGCGGAAATCAGGTTTGTTTTTTGTATGAATAGAATTTGCTAGATGTATATTCAGACGGAGATACAACTACAATTAAAGTATTAGCTGCTAGATAAAAACCATTTTGATATGAAAATTACATATAATTTTCATTTAGAGTGAATTTAAAAACCTTAGCTTATGCAAAGTCAATTTTAGGTGAGATTGTTTCTTTTTTCTAAAGGGCAAGTGTAGATGATTGAAAGATTTGCATACGAAATAAACCCTAACGGGTTTCAATTTTTTGAATTAAGCGGCTTGATTATCAGACATGGTACAATTGTAAACGACACCTAATATATCAAAGACTGTTTTCTTTTCATATCGATGAGATTTTCTCCCGTTTTGCTGTAAGAGGTTGAACAGGCGAATTAAAATCTTTGATAGCTCTTGGATGTCTTTCTGTATCGCTTGGAAAAGAAGAAGAAAATAATCTTTAATCATATTTATTTTCCTTTATTTTCTAGATACTATTATATACTAAATGGTTAAATTAGGTACATTCCAAATTTAATTTTCCAATATACAGGAAAAACTCTACAATAGGAGGCGGTTTCGTAGGTGGATTTTATAAATCATTGAGAAGTTACACACAGACAGCCAACTTTTTTTATTACAAGACAGTCTGAAAATTTCGTTCTGGGGGTTGTAATAAATCTTTAGCTTGATAGCAATGTGGCGGGACCCCATCGCTATCAAGCTGACAATATTTTGGTTTCGTTAGGATAGCAATCTGAACAATCATGGCGTTCTTCAGGCTCTTAGCTGCCCTTGAAGATATCATCGAGGATCAAGGACAACCTGAATTTTCCCATTCGTCGAATAAGACATCGAAATCTTTCTGGTTTTCTTCAATCTTACGATCAAGCTCTATTTTTTCTGTATCACAAGTAGTGTTCTGCCGGCGGCGGGATAATTCTTTAAAATCTTTACTGTTCGCATCCATCATCCTCCGTAGATTATCGCACACAGAAGGATGTGGTGGATTTGATGGTGAATTTGGTGGTCCGATGGTTACAGTTGCATACCCCTGAATGGAGTTGATTGTCTCAACCTTAATTGTAACACCCACATCTAAGAACACATCTCCTTCCTGGAGGTCCTGAGTGTATTTACCCTCTTGTAAGTAAGAACTTCCATTCTGTAATTTATGAACCAGCACTGCTTCATGAATAATACCTCTGTCCCATCCCGCTTTTTTTCGATATTCCACCGTGTATGTTGAACTACCGTACAAAACCCTTACGAAAGCCGAAGAGCCACTTGAAACCGGTTGATTGAGTGGGGAAAGATTTACACGTTCCCGCCAGTTGTTCAAGTTCAGGTCCACGTCCGTGATTTGGTTGGTAGCCCAACCGAGCACGAGATGATTTAGCGCGTTCAATCCTGGTCCGCTCGCCCCAAAGCGTGGATCTTGAAACGTCGCACTGCATCCTGCGAATGTGAATGCACTCATAATATCCCATTTATCACCGTAGGCACCGGGTCTTGAGTCATCATTAGGGTCATAACTTACAGGATTTGTATCGAAGGAATGATCGAGACCGTAACCGTGCCCCATTTCATGGGCCGCAAATGTGTTATTCCAAGCACCGGGGTCGAGCACGAGAAGTCCATAATTCTTGATTGTGGAGCCGAAGGTAAGTTGCTGGATACCGACGCTACCCGAATCGACTTGTGCATTTAGGATTACGATGATCCCGTAGAAAGGTGAAAAATCGACCTGGTTCTTGACAGCATCAATTGCGGATGTAATTCTCTGCATTCGTGTTCTTTGCTTATCGGTCGCCAATGTGTATGGCAACTGGAGCCAGCCAAATACTTTTGAATACGTGAGGTCAATCGCTCCGTAAGAGATGTCGTGCCAATAGTCAAACATTCCACCTGTCGAAGGATTGACAAAAAGATCTTGAAAAAACTGAGGGTTTTGAGGTTCTTGGTTTTGGTCGGAAAACTTGCAAAGAATAATTGCCCAGGGAGTTGGTCCAGTGATATTTGCCATGTTCATTTCTCCTTTGTGTTAGTACAATTTCCTTCTTCATCGCTATCCCAACATTGAGAAGAGAGGTGTACCGTAGTATCACGTTATCTTAGTTTCGGTTTTTATATCTGCAAACCTAGTTTATATTATGTTCCATTATGATTTAATTTAAAACTTACATAAATGAAGTGGGTGTAAGTGACAGTATACATTTACGAATTAGGGAATTCAAAAGGCATTGTTTATGCAGATAATAAATTTGAAGAGGAAATAGATGTTGCGGACTATTACTCTACAAATAGTGATGAAGAAGAAATTAAATTGAAAGAAATAATAAATTTAGAAGAATTAAGAGAATACACCAAATGACCATGAGAAGTAATAACATTTTTTAGGGGGCATTAAATAGAGAAAGCTTAGTGCTATGGTTAAAATTATTGGAAATCTAAATATAGAAGTTGAAGGTTTAAATTAAATGATTACAAGTATATGTATTGTAGGTATGTGGTAGCACACTTAGAAAGTATTCGGATGTTTCAGTCCAAGTATGCGGGACGATGGCGACCCTTTAGGATGTGCTCATTATGGTGGCGAATGGGATACTGGTGGTTTTTTTAGAGGAGCCAAATGGCTTTATAATAAAACTGATGAATCAAATAATAAATAACAAAGAGCATACCATTTCGGTTATGCTCTTTGTTATTTACTCTATGAACACTTAGAAGAATCTGTTTGCTGCCAATAATAATATATGTAGGCCTGGACAATACTATTTTCATTTAGTGATGATGTCTAGTAGGCATTGGTGCCGGTGCCGGTGCCGTCCCCCATACAACGCTAAACCCGTCTCCAGTAGTAAATGGGTTTAAAGAATTACATATTATTTTACTTGGATTTTTAGGGTCAGTCATAAAACCACGATCTATATTATAATCAAAGTTTGGGTTTCCATTTGTATACGTACAATCTCTAAAAGTTACAACTCCGTAAAATTGTGGTAAAGGCACAGGATTATAACTACTATCCAGTGGAGCTTCTACTATAAAATTAAATGTTGATTTGTCTCCAGTATACGGTACTCCACTCTGATGAAAACTCCAATTCTGAGTATAGTTCCATATTGTAATATCCCAACCTGTGTTAGAAAAAAATATCTGAGCTCCGACATCATCAAGGGGCTTAACTTTATATTGGCTCAGAGGTAAAAGTCGTTGTTCTGGGTTCGCAGGGAAAGTTTCCCAAAAAGCAAAATATTCAGGATTACCAGATGAATCATAATCTGCTCCTATGCCAGCCTGGATAACACCTGACCTAGGTACATCAGGTGCACCAAACAATGATTTACCACCACCTATCCCTACCCATACTAATACTTGTGCATTTGAATCTACCGGAGTGGCCTGGATTTCAGGAACGTTCCATTTAGCGGAAATAGAGGGATTTGAGGTATATCCACTGACAGGAAATTTTATATACCCTGCCCAGTAATTAAGGGACCAAGTCATTCGATTCACCTTCCTAAATTATCATATAACTTCCTTTTAATATGTCCTGTTTCTTCATGAAAAATACAATTTGTTCACCTAATATGATTTTAAGAGTTCTTGTTTTAATTTCTTTGGTCTACCCCCATGCCCATCAAGCTAACATTTTGAAGTGTCTCCAAAACGAAGGTTTCAACTTTTTATAGGTGTCCATGAGGATTTTGTTCATTTTTTTGTTTTGGGGGTATTTGCTTTTCTTAGCTTGATAGCGATGTGGTGCTACCCCTATGAGCACGAACTGTATGAGCTGGAATGTGGTATAGTTCTGACGGTTCACCTTTGTTATTACGAACAACTTCAATAATTCCCCAGCCAACTGTCTCATAATCATCCCATACGGCTCTTATGATTTCTGAACTTGTCATTTCTGGATTACAATTACGCATGAATTCTTTTAACCTTTTATACTGCTCCTGGCTCGCTGCTTCTTTTACTTCTTCAAAAGGGGCAAAGTCAAAACCAACACCAGCAATATCATCGACTTTTGCGCTAATACAAGCAGAATGAATAGGATTACTTTCCTTTATATCCAGTAGAGTTGCCATATCATAAGGAGGTTTAATTAATCCTTTATCAATATATGATTGAGCGAATGGATCAACTGCCATTTGCTTGCTGTTGTCTTCCTTATTCTTCGGATCATCTGCAGCTTTATTAATACCAAATACTTTTACATTCTTAATTGTCTTCTTATCGCTCATATCGTTTGTATATCCTCCTTTCTTCTATTAATTGGAAGCAAAAGAAATAGCCGAACAATTAATGTCCGACTACACTCTTTTAACCTTTCCACCCATAACTACTTTTGGTTTATAGAAGGCTAGAACTATAGCATCTGCTCTATCAGGTGATTGCAATCCGCGTTTCTTCATTTCCTCTTTTCGCTCTAATGCAATCTTACCTCTACTTGTTATCCTGTATTTACGGCTAGAAAACTGAGAAATCATTTTTTCATCATTTGGAATCTCCATTGTAGGTTCTTCACCCTGTATAAATGCTTTCATATTCTCTTCCAGTAAATCCCTTACTACAGCCCAACCTTTAGCACCTGCATTATCATAATGCTCATCATCAAGCAGCTTCCCGTTATTCACAACCGGATATACTTTGAATGGTAATCGTTCAGATTTAATAACTTCTTTCAATCTGTCCGTAACACCACCAACAACACCCTGGCCAGAACGAACTGAAACCTTTGGACTTTGTGCCAAATCCATAAGAACTTTTCTCTGCCATTCATCTGGATAAAAACCAAGCATATCCTCGGCAAACGCAACTGGATCATCCCAATAAACATCGATAATCTCCATAAATTCACTAAAAGCCGTATTACTCATTAGCTTCAGCTTCCTTTTGTTTACGTCTGCGCTCTGCTATCTTCATAAGTGACTCTTTCCAGTCTTTTGTATTCTGATTAGTGTCACCAGCAACTTTAATAGAAGCAATTTCTTTCTTAAGTTTCTCAATTCGTAGCTTTTGTTCCTCGGTATTAGCTAACCTATCGTATTTTTCAATAAGGGTTACTAGCGTTGACATTGCTTTCGATTGAGCATTTAAGAAACTAGCTTGCTTATCCCAGGCGAATTGAATTTCCCATTCTTCCTCAAATCCGCTTTCGGTGAGCTTTTTCTTTCGAAGTTCATTTGTCATGTCCTCTTTATCTCTAATAAACATTATACGTTGAGCGTGAATGATTTGAGTGTACTGCAGCATAATGCTTTCCCAGATGATTGCTAAAGGGTCGTTATTAATTGCTTCTATTAATTCTTCTTTTAAATCAAATATTTCTTGAGGTAAGTACTTTCTATATAAACCATGAGTAGCTGCATTACCATTACGTAGTGGAGCAGCACCACCGGAATTACCGACAGCATTCTTATTACCTTTGGGTGCTCCTGGTTTCTTTTTTGGAGTACTCCGTATCTTTCTTTGGAGTACTCCGTTCATTTTTATGGAGTACTCCATTTAGTTTGTCTATCCATCCATCTTTTGATTTCCATCCGCCAACCGTTTTTTCACTTACAGTTTTTTCGGATGTAGACAACAATTCAGCAATTTTACGATTCGTAATATCACCATTATGTTCTTTAAATATTTCATACGCTTTGTTACGGTGTGGACTTCGTTGTCTGGCCATAATTACATAACACCTGCCCCCTTATCCAATTGTTTGCACTTCCTTCTCTAAACACTCAATGCATATATGAGCATTATCCGTATTCACTTCACGAATATATGTTTTATCAAAATGAGTAATAGTTAATGGCATTTTTAATGTCCACATGCAAGGCTCATTACAAACAGAGCATGTAGGAACATTTATAGTTTCTTCTTCCATTTACACCACCTCACGATAATTTCTTTGTATTTTATTGTTAATCTATTAATTTAAATGTAGTATTATAAGTAACTCATAATAAAAGGAGCTGATACATATGTGGAAAAAAATCAATAATTACAAATATCATTTAAAAGATTTGAAATTTATGATTTGGCTATTCCCCATCATTGGGCTAATATATACTTATGATTTCTTCTATGGACTAATGTTCCATCAAGAATTTTATTGGACTAACTTAATATTTATAGCAATGATGCTTATAGGATTTTTAGATATAAAAAAGAAAATTAGAAACAACGATTATAGAACAGATTGAATTAACAAACGATCTTGAACTCATTTTCGAATCTTATTTATATAAATCATTGTCAGGAGAATCTGCAGGTTTGCAGGTTCTTTTTTTAAATAAAAAAAGCAGCGGATTCGCTACTTTAGTTGTTTCTTATTTATAAACTGAAATCTTCTAGTGATTTATCAATCTCATCTTGTTGGATCCCTATATAACGCAATGTGATTGATGGGGCAGAATGATTAAAGATTGTTTGTAGCATTACTACATCTTTTGTCTTTTGGTAATAATGGTATCCAAAAGTTTTTCTAAGAGTATGCGTTCCAATTTCATCAAGCTCTACTTTTTCAGCAGCAGCGTTCATGATTCGATAAGCTTGAATTCTTGTGATAGGTTTTCCCGTCTTCTTAGAAGCAAATAAACAATCTGTTTCTTTCATTCCGTTTACATACTCATTTATTTTTTCTCTTAACGCTGTATTGATTCCCATTTCAAATAAAAACAAATCACGATAAGATTGGCGACGTAAAACCTCTTTCACTTCTTCTAATTTTTTCTTATCTCGAATTGGTTGCACAAACTTCATTCCTTCCCCCTCCATACGTTGTGTTACATTAGATGGTTTTCACTTCCTTTTTACAATATTTAGTCTGTGTTGAGTTTGTTTTGCAAAATGCAACACGTTTGCGCTGACCTTTCCTTAACGACAAACAAGACATCTAGTGTTAAAGTCACCTCTCATTTCCTTTACCGATATCCATTTGGTCCAAAATAAAAAGTTCACCAATTAAGGCGAACTTTTTATGTACTATTGCTGCGAGTTTCGTTCACATCATTTTGTCCGTTATTTGAAAAACAAAGAAGTTTTTCATGATATATAATATGTATCTCTAAGAATAATGTGCTTATACCCAATTTCTTTTTAGGTGTTAAATTTGTTCATGATTGTGTAATTTCTATATAACAAAGAAAAAGCACCCATTACGGATGCTATTCTTTAATTAATACCTTTCTTGGTGTACTTCCTTTATAGGGGTATTTTTGATTATTTCGTTTTTCCCTCGTAGCATCCAATGGACTTATGAGCCCCAGTTCCTTTAAAGTACCAAGTGATTCCTGTTTCTGGATCAGTAAAAGAGTTAGCGAAAATCCCATTTTCATTTATCATTGACATTCTATAGGGAGCATTACTAGTAAGCCTAGGACAACTAGTATGATATTCATACATTTCATAAGATGAAAACTGTGGTGAATCAAGTTTTTTATTAGTATGATCAACTGTAGATGTTGCAGCTGAGGCTCCCATACCCCCCGTTAATACAAAACCAGTTGCTAATGCTCCCACTACTAATTTCTTGAACATAAAAATTCCCCCTTTAATAGTTTTATAACTCATACCTTAACTGCAACAAAATTTACATTATCGTGAATATTCGTAATATATTTGAACTACCCCCACTTTCACTTCGTTTAGAAGTGAAAGTGGGGGTAGTTCAAATCGGGATATTTCCGTACCCCTTTAAATTGACACCCTATTAGTAGGCACAGGTATAAACTTAAAGGAGAACAGAAGCTCTCCTCCGCTTAGACAATTTAAATTAATGAAGTTTTGAAGACTATTTCAATTACGAATGAAATCAAGAAATACATACAGAGTAAGGCTCGTTACCTCTTACTTGCATGCTAATTAAAAGATCCTGCGAATAAGGAAAAACAACGTTATACGTTCACTCAATATCTCATCAGCAGGAACTGGTTTCGGCCTCTCATATATAGGGGGCATTCTGACGACAAATTTCGACGTTTTTTCAAAGAGAATTTATTATGAGAACGCGTTTTAAAAAAAGGGTTGCTGTTACAAATATGGAGAAATATAGAAAATCATCGAAAATGATTGCAATTTGAGTTAACAAAGTATTAAGGTAACTTACTTAAGTAAGTATTTAAGGGGTGAATAATTTGAGTTTCACTTATAAGAGACCGTTAATTTTTATAGTCCTACTGTATATTGTATTGATAGCTTTTAACTATGCTAATCATAATCATTTCAATTGGTTTGAAAACCTTATAAAAACACTATTTATAGTAGCGTTTTTTGAAATTATGATGTGGTTATTTTCTTCAAAAAAAACACCCTCTAGAAGATAAGAGGTTGTTTTTTATTAATCACCAAGTTTTTCCAGTCCATCCTTCTTCTTCATATATACATGTACCTAGATACCAAGCAAGTTGACCAGCTAAACTAACTAAATTACCTTTGACGCCTAATCTAATCATTTTTCTAGCTGCTAATTCATATTCTTTGTTAGTAATATTAGCAATAATAGAACCTAAAAAACCTACTGATAGAAATTCTACATAATTTGCAATAAGTTTTCTTTCTATACAGTTATCTACAGCTTCTGTTTCTTGTTTGAATGGATCTTCATAGCCAGGTGGTGTATTTACACGTTGGATTTCTTGTCTCAATTGTTCTAATTCTTCAGTTTTACCATATTTGTTTTCTATCATATCAATATCAATATCTACTACTCTTCCATGTTTATCTCTAACTGAAGCTTCTTCAACAACAAATTTCAATTGTGCAGCTACTTCTTGTACTAATTTTTCTTCTTCACTATTGATCTCTTGAGCTTTGGAGATTCCAGCGAAAGAAGTTGTAAACAAAGCTAGTACGAGAGCCATTGATACAATATTCCTTAACATAGTCTTCATTTTTAATCCCATCCCTTTTCCTTATTTATGCTTTTTTACCGGTATTTTCTAGAGAAACTCTATCTTAATACATAAAGCTATAAAAATATATACCCTACAGAAAGCGGAAAAATAATAAAATTCAACGATTATTACCTTTAAAACCGCGGTTTCAAGATATTTACAATTTTATTATTTGAATATTATGGGTTTTATTTATCAATTAAATTTTGGATACAGATATAATACTAGATATTAGATTTACTGTTTTTAAGAGCACGATTCGGGAGGGCCACATCACTATCAACCTAAGAGAAGCAAGTACACAATAGCAGAAAAATAATGAAAAAAATAATAAAAAAGCTTATCATTAAGTACTATAGGATAAGCTTTTTTGTCTATATGTATTAAATTTTATTTGATCTCTTCCAAGCTATTACTGTAATAAGATATTGAATACCAAATAGGAAAACGAAAAGTATAATGAATTTTGCTATTGCTGCTAACCATCCACCCAAATCTTCAGGGAAGTAATATTTGTATGTAGTAGCACCTATTGCGACAAAACAAAAAATAAAGGTATTACTCATTTTTTCTTTTAATTTTTCTTTTAATTGCTCTTTATTATTAATATCTGTTTCATAAACACCAGTTAGAATAGATTTAATAAAGAAGAAAATCATATAACAAATTATAATGGCTAATGAAGCAATCCATTCTAGGAATGGGTGGTGTAGATATGCTCCCCTTATTACAACATCTATAAAAGCTAAAAGTAGGACAATAATTCCAGATTGCGCCCAAATTTTCATTTCGATTTGTTGAATTCTTTCATCTGAGTGTGTACTGAGTGAAAACCATTTTTTTAGTTTTTCCATTTTAGAGTTCCTCCCAAAATAATTTATCTAAATTCTTATCTATTGTTTTAGCTATATGCATACAAAGCTTTAAAGAAGGGTTACACTTATTGCTTTCAATAAGGCTACTGGTTCGTCGCGTAACGTTTACAACATCGGCCAACTCCTGTTGAGTTAGACCTTTTTAACTCTTCCCATTTTCTCTTTACTTACAAACATTAAATAAACCTCATTTGTAAAGTTAACTTCATACCACAATATCTTATATTCTATATATTAAATTATCAACAAAATTTATGCAATATATATTTTACATTAAGACACATATATATTACTAAACTCTTTATTTTTTTATCTAAAACTATCCTACAAATATAAGAATAGAATTTTTTTCTGTAGACGCCTTTTTCTTTTAGTTATTTTCGTAACCCTAATGTAACAGCAAGGGATTTATGTATCCGAGTTTTGGTGTACTTTATATCAAATATGCATAATTACATAATTATTCTTTATATAACGATATTGAAATTTACATTTTTAACCTGTAAAATACAGGATGTTAAATAAATACCTAAGGGGTTGTTAATATGAAAAAATTTATGAGCATGTTAGCTATGTGTTTTGCACTTACACTAGCATTTTTACCAACAATTTCAAAAGCGGATTCTTCTCCACTACGAAGTGTTAGCATTAGTGCTGTAGGCGATAATAACAAAATGTATAGTGCAAGTTCTTACTTATCTATTCCTGTTCTTAAAGGCGATTATCTTTATGTGAAAGTTAGTGAAGTAGGTACACCGGATTCATATTCAGAAGCTTTAACTATTAATGGTGTTAGATATGCAGGAAGTTCTTTAGACGAAGTCAGTTCTTATACTGGTCCATTCGGATCTGAAAAAACATTTAGATTACGTATCAAAGATTCGTACATCTTCTCAAACACACCAAATTCAACAAACACTATAGCTTTTGAAGCTAGAGTTCCTTTCTCAATGCAAGTATTATCTAAAAGCATATCGGTTCATGTAGAATAATTTATAACATTATCATTAAATAAAAAATACATCCCTATAAGGATGTATTTTTTATTTAATAGAAACATAATTTGAACTTACCGTTATAGAAAAAGCGGCATCATAAAAATGGTGAACTTAATATTGTTCAAAGTTACTTATACTTATCCCCCAATTAATTGTACAATCTACCCTTTTCATCTACTAAGTTCTTTTACTAAAGAATAGAAACTAAAAAAGAAATAGAAATGAATCTTTTTTATTATTTTGTTCATCTTTTTTCGTTTTAGGAGGGATTTTATCTTATGGCTTGGTAACAATGTGAAGGGAGCCTAAGTTTATAAACCCCTGTAATTACTGCATACTAGCAACAACCTTTTGAATTTTAGGTTACTGCGATGTATAATTATCAAAAAATCTAAGGAGTTATATATACGGCTAATTTAAAACAGTTCTTTTAACGTTTTGTCACTTTACCCATAAGCTGGCCATTAGTTTATGCGAAATTTTATACATATGGAGTAAAGGAAATGATTGCTTTTAACCACTGATATAATAGAATGAATAAGAAACTGCATACATAGGTGAATAGGATGTTTCACGAATATAAATTAGTCGGGGATTGTTGATAAGGAGAACTTCTGATATTGAGACGTTATGTTAACCGGGCATGTATAGAATATACACTACTTTTTTAGTAATGATGAAGTAATCAGTAAAATAAGAAATGGTATAATCATTTCTTATAAATTTCTTTTTTAGGTAAGGTGGTTCATTTGAAGATTAGAAAAGCAAGTAAACAGGATATAGAAGGTGTAGCAAAGGTCTATGTTGATGGATGGAAAACTACGTATCGGGGATTAGTGCCAGATCAATATCTCGATAAGTTATCATACGAAGAGGCTGAAAAACGCTGGAATCAGTTTTTGGATAAAGAGAATGAGTCTTTTATATATGTTGCCATGAATGATAAAGGAAAAATTGTAGGCTTTGCATCAGGAAGAAGCATTGAGGAGAAACATTTTACTGGTGAATTATATGCACTATATCTTTTACAGGATTGTAGAGGTTTCGGTGTAGGCAGACAACTTCTTTCAACTGTTGCTCGGCACTTTAAGGAAAGCGGTATACATTCTATGTTAGTATGGGTCATGGAGCAAAATAAGTCTGGACTTGGTTTTTATAACCGAATGAGTGGAAAGGAATATATTCGCAGAACCAGCACGTTTGGAGAAACAGTAGTAGATGATGTAGCTTATGGTTGGAATGATATTTCGGTGTTATACGATACAGAACTAAATAAAACAAATTGACTTCCAATAACGGATTTTGCATCAACTAGCATCTCTTACGAGGGGCTAGTTGTTATTTTTGTTGTATACATATTAGAAGCATAAGTTGGCCAAGTTGATCAAAACGGTCATCTTATGCTTCTTGTTACAGTTTTGAACATAGAGTATACAAATTATTACACTTACTTTTCTTCACCGCTTGCTTGCATGGAATTAAAAGTCCAATTTAATTTCAATGCATCTCCCTGAAATACATTTTGGTCTTCACCGCTATCTACAAATGTGAACATTACATAAAATGTATCCTCATCACCAGGTGCAAGTCCGTTTCCATCTCGATCTACAATACCTTTCTTTACAAGGTCAGGAATACTTCCATTTTGCGTAGCTACCTTTAATTCAGATAATGTAGTAGACCAAATTGGAACCTCATTTTTATCTAAATTCCACAAGAAATCAACACGGATATGATCACCAAAATCAGCATTTCCATTATCCCCTTTCGCATCGATTACACTATAATCTGTCAGGAGTTTCACATCTCCTATTGCTAAGGTTCCTTTGTTAACTAATTGAAAACCGCGCTCCATTTCATCACCTGGTTTCAGATTGTCGACATTAATAACAACTTCAGGATTTACACTCAAATCTAAAGTACCCGCTGCAAACGTGTTTTGTGATACTTCCTTATCACTGAAATACGCGTATGTTCCCCCGCCAATTAAAGATAAGCCTAGCGCTGCAGTTATGACACCCATACCAAGTTTTTTCTTCATACCCATTTCACAAGTCCCCCTATTTTTAAAGTTCAAACTACAAACCTTATTTCCATCCCACAAACAATAATCATTAAGCAACTACCTTGTCCCATAACGAAAGCGAACTTAGTTTAAACAAATTACTTCATGTACCCAAACGACTATAACTTTTAAAATGACCGGTAATATTACCGTGAATCATTACCGGTCATTTGTTAGCCAATCTCATTTCATTTACTATTCATTGTCTGATTAGTTTATTTACTCTAGAAGTTTGTCCACTTATTTTTTGGGTTCTAAGCCGATAGAGCGTAAGATTTTTTCTAACGTCACTGGCCCTACATTTTCTTTCGGTTTCTGATTTTCTTTGGCATCTGGACCCTTTTTCAAGAAGTTTTTCTCAATAAAACGAATATCTGTTTCATCTACAACACCATCTTGATTTATATCTCCATCTTTTACAGATACTTTTCCTTTTCCATATGACAGAGCTGCTATTCTAGCATCTTGAATATCTACCATTTTATCGCCGTTTACATCACCTGCAAGGTTATCATCCATGTCAGCTCTAAAGTTTTGTCCCACTAATTCACCGTCTTGCATCTTCCCTATTTTTGTTGTTAATTTACTATTTAAATGACCTGGCATTTCTACGAAAATATCATATTCTTTATCGCTTACTGGAACACTATGAATCTCAAATTGCCCATTTTCATTAATCGTTCCTGTATATTTCTTTCCATCCTTGCCAACTGCGTACACTTTTGCTCCTAGTTTTGTATAGTCTTTCTTACCTAAATACCCCTCTTCATTCAAGAAAGCTTCCGGACCAATATATCCTGTAACCGTTGAATGTTTTGAAACAATAGCAAAAGATTTATCTTTAAACGCAGGAATCTCAATGCCTTCTGATGCACCAGCTTTTGTATAAGAGAACTTATCTACTCCAAATGCAGTTAAATCATTAAAGTATTCATCGTTCGTCATCTCGAATGTAACATCTAAAAATGGTGTATCTCCATCTAATCCTTTAAATTCTTTTCCTTCCAATGATGCGCCAACTTTCACCTTGTTTTCCCAAGCCCCTTCTTCATTTATCTTCGGATCTTCTAATTTAAGGTTCAGTCCATGTTGTTTTACATATTCCGTAAGTGCTGGATTTGGTTTCACATCTGTAAATTTAAATAGCTGCTTGTAATAAGGGATTTCAAATGTACCTGACATAAGCTGTTTTACATTATTAAGATTCAATGTTAACGTAATTTTCTCTCCTAATTTAATTTTATCTTTGTTATAACTTGGAACAGCGTATTCTGTCCCTTCATTTACAAAGACATAATCTTTATATCCAGTTGCCATATTCCCTGCAGTTGCGAGGTCATATCCAAATAATTTTAAATTTAACGGTTCATTTATTTCCTCTGGAAGTACCCCAAATTTAAAATCACCATTTGCTTGAATTGTATTCAACCAACCTGATGGGAAGGCTGAGTTTTGATAATAAACGATTTGATTCGCTTTTTGATCATACTGCAAACCTTTGGCCTTTAATGCATCTACTGTAGAATCATAAATATTACCATGCACCCATAATGCACGCTGGCCGTCTTCTTCTTTAAACATAGAATCATTGACTTCGTGAATACCAGGTTGTACATCCTTAAATTTCATTTCAGGTATTACATTATCAATGATTATGTTATCGCCTTTTGTATACGATTTTCCTTCTTTATCATATCCAACAAAGTTTAATTCGTAATCTCCATCAGGCAACATAACAGGTTTATCCCCAATTGGATGAGTTGGATCTCCTGTAAATGGAAGTACATACCCTCCCATACCAGAAAACATCATATATTCAACATTCGGTGTTAGACTACTTGCATTAAGTGTACCAACGACTCCTAATGCCTTCCCAGTCTTTCGGTCCTTCACAACTGCATCAATGGTTTCAAGAGGACTATTCAATTTAAATGTCAACGGCGAACTTGGTCTTTCCATAAACGGATGGAATTTAGAAGCATCTGTTGCCATTGCATCTCTCAGTAAATCTACAGACGCAATCCCTTTTTCTGTGAATTTAACTGCAAATGGTACTTGATATACTTCTTTTTCATTGTTTTTATTTGTAATATGAATATATCCCTCATATCTACCAAATTCAGCGTTTCCTGGAATGATAATTTCAGGGCTAATTTCTTCCGATGTACCAGGAGCTACTTTAATAGACTCTTGTACGTTTAGCTTCACACCATTCTTCGCTGCATCTTGCACACCTACACTTGTAGGTGAAAACTCTACTTCTAATTTAAACTCTTTCCCATCTGTTTTACTGCTGTTCTTAATTAACACTTTTCGGCTATCTTTAATAGGCCCAGTTTCAATTTGATTTTTATACCCAAATGCAATAGAACCTGTTTTTTCTTCAATCTCTACTTCTTCATCATCTACAACGTTTGATGTTTTATCGATAACCTCAATAGATGTATCTGCATGAACTGCACGATATGCATCAATTCTTCCTGATCCCACCTCAAATACAGAACGCTCTTCTTTTAAGTCAACTGCAGTATTCATAAGTGCTTCTTTTACTTCAAATGGACTATAGTTTGGATGTTCTTGTAAAATCAGTGCCGCAACCCCCGCAGTATGAGGAGTTGCCATAGATGTACCTGACATACGTCCATACGCTACCGGATAATTTTCTCCATCCTTTGGATCATTAATATATTCAGGAACAGTTGAGAAGATAGACACACCTGGTGCTACAATATCTGGCTTAATATCATCTGTTTTAGTTGCAGGACCGCGGGAGCTGAAATCAGCTAAGTGATCTCCCTCTGTTTTTATATTACTAAGTTCTCCAAAAGCTAACGACACATCTCCTTGTCCAGCTTTTACTTGTAATTTCTCACCATCTACTTTTGTTAAGCGGAACGATGGAATAGATGAAGTACTTTCCCCAAGATAACTTGTAATTTCCCCATCTACATTGTTATATACAATTACTGCCTTTGCGCCTGCTTCCTTAGCATTTTTAATTTTTTCATCAAATGTAATCTCACCGCGTTGGATAAGAGCTAACTTCCCTTTTACATCTTTCCCTGTAAAATCACCTGATTTCCCAAGCCCTGCATATACAACCGATAAGGATTGTCCTTTCAAATCTTCAATCTTATCAGTAAAGCTTTTTCCAAGTAGCATCATCTTATCTACATGTACATCACCTGCATCGGCGGAAAACGTTGGAATAGTCATTGCAGCGTCACTGGCTCCAACTGTAATGGGAAGTGCTGCTGCACTAGGTGATCCAATGGTACCTTCTTGTGGACCACTATTACCAGCTGCTACTACTGTAACAACACCAGCTAACATCGCGTTGTTCACTGCGACAGAAGTAGGATATAAAGGATCATTAATAGACGCTCCTAGTGATAAATTAATAACATCCATATCGTCTTTCACTGCTTTATCAATCGCAGCAAGAATACCACTTGTTTGTCCACTTCCATATGGACCTAATACGCGGTATGAATATAAATCTACATCTGGGGCAACGCCCTTCACTGCATAATCCACACTATTCTGTTTGTCTGCAGCAATCGTCCCAGCTACATGAGTACCATGGGATGTATAATATGCACTTCCCTCATAAATCTCAGGATATCCTCCAGAATTTTGCCAATCCTTATATGTTGTTTCCATTGGATCAGCATCATTATTAACAAAGTCCCATCCTTTTATGGAGTTTGGATCTATTTTACTTGGGTCCTCACCTTGTTTTGCACGATATCCTTTATATGCATCTTTTAAATCTGGGTGGTTGTAATCAATACCTGTGTCCAGTACACCTACCTTAATTCCTTTACCTGTTATTTTTTCATCATGCAGCTTGTCCACACCAATTTGCGGTACACTATCTGCCATTTTTGGTTCAACAGCAGTCTTAGCTGTTTCTTTCGGCAAATCAATTTTAACCTCATGATCTTCCCATACACGCTTAACCATACCGGTACGAACTAAATCTTCAATCATGTTCGCAGGTATAGAAATCGCTACACCATTAAAAGCATTCTTATATTCTCTTGTTATTTTGGCAGCTTTTAAATTTGTCCCTTTCTCTTTATTCTTTTGAAGCTGTTCAAGCTCTGCTTTAAATCCTTTATGTGATGCTTCTACCTTTTGTTCCGCATTTGAAAGAGCTACCTTTTTCCCTTTAGCCGCTTGTTTTAATACTTCAATTTTGCTAGGTGCTTGCTTAAATTCTATAATCACATTCACATTATTAGGACTTGCGGTATTGATACCTGGCGAAATAACAAAACCCGGTTTTGTATCTAACGTTTTTAAGGCATTACGTTGTTCCTTTGTAAGGCCTTTTAAGATAGCATTTGCATCATCAATTCCAGTTAAAGTAGATGTATTTACCTCTTCCGCTAATACGTTATATGGAATTCCTTGAGACAATAACATTCCAGCTGTTAACGTTCCAATAAGAATCTTTCCAAATTTCCCTCGTTTCATATTGCATCTCCCCATTTTTAATATTATTTTTTGAAACAAATTGATTCTTAAATTCCCATTTAGCATTGGAAACTCTATTAATCTTAATCATTTGTATCATGAAAGATTTCCAACACTACAACCATCCCCATACCTCATATAGCTAATCACTCACTTTACTCTTTCTATAAGAGCCCCCCATCATTTATTTTCAACAAAATATTTTTACAAAATGAATTATTAACAAGGTTAAAATGTAATTCTATTTTTATTATTCCACATTTAGATTATTCTGAAAATTGAACAAAAGGAGTATCTTTTCTCTAAGGATTCTATGCCTACATAGTACAAAAGAACTATCTTGTCCTTTATTCTTTGTTATACAGAATAAAGCAACACGATAGTTCTTTGAAAGATTTCTTATTTAATCTAGCGGAACCAATTGATTTCGGACTGCATAAATCACTGCTTGCGATCGACTTTTCACATTTAGCTTTTTAAAAATTTTATTGATGTGAATTTTAACTGTTTTATCACTAATATATAAAACTTCAGCAATCTCTTTATTACTAAGTCCTTTTACTAGTTCAAAGAGAATTTCCTTTTCACGTTCCGTCAGTTCATTTTCATTTGATTCTACTTTCATTTTTTGCTGATGATATGTAATTAATTTTTTAGTCATACGCGGATGAATAACTGAATCGCCTCGATATAACATTCGAATTGCTGCTACTACCTGCTCTGATGAGGAATCCTTCAATAAATAACCATCAGCGCCGGCCTGGAGTGCATCCATTAAATACTCATCATGCTCATACATTGTAAACACAAGTACTCGGCAATTTGGATATTTTTTTTTCACTAACTCGGTAGCTTCAATCCCATTTTTCCCTGGAAGGTTAATATCCATCAAAATACAATCTGGTCCGCATTCTTCTACTTTTCCCAATACTTCATCCCCAGAGCTAGCTTCTCCAACCACTTTCATATCAGATTCATCCTCTAGTATGCTCCGAATTGCATCCCGTAAAAAAGCATGATCATCTACTACTAATATTTTAATCATTTTACGCACCCCTTGTTTGTGAATCTGGAATTAACAGTGTAATTTCTGTCCCCTTCCCTACAGAACTATCAATCTGTAAAGTAGCCCCTAATTGGTCAGCTTGTTCATTCATATGTAATATACCATAATGTGGCTCATTCTTTGTTTTAACCATAGACTCAAATAGTGAAAAGCCAACTCCATTATCCTTAACTCTTAAAAGCACGTGTTCACTTTGATAACTGAGTAAAACATCAGCCTTTTTTGCTTGCGCATGTTTTACAATGTTTTGCAAACTCTCTTGTAATGTATCAAATATCACTCTTTCTTTTGAAAAGCTAAGCGCTCGCGCATGACCTCTTTCATGATAGGTAATATCTAGTTCATATTCTTGTTTTAAAGATTTTATTTTACTTGCTATCGCCTGCTTAAGGCCTAATTGTTGTGTTGGATATGGTTTTAAAGCATAAATAGAATAGCGAACTTCTCCTAGACTTCCTCTTAAATCTTTTATGCTTTTCTCTACTACTTGCTGCATATCTATTGGTTTATCACGGTATTTTTTCTGAGCAGATTCTAGTTGGAATATCACCCCGGCTAATGTTTGCGCAATACCATCGTGAATTTCACGAGCCATTCTATTTCTTTCTTCTAAGATCATTCTTTTTTCCTGTTCAGAAATCAATATCCTTGTTTTAACTACGTTAGCTAATTGGTTAGAAAATGTAGCTAACGACTGTACATCTTCTGGAAAGAAACCCGCATTTCTACTTTTCCCTGCAACAAACATTCCGATTAATTCATCATTTACTATAAGAGGAAAATATACAAGTGATCGTATAACACTATCAAATATTTCATCTCCAGGAGCCGTACCAATTTTCCAATCATTAAATACAAGATTTTTAGAGATTCCTTCAAACGCCCTAAACTTTTCTGAATCATCAGATATATAAGAGCGGACTTTCCCATCTTTTAATAGAATATTCCAGTTCCCATCATCTTTTGTCCATATTACATATGCTTGTATGCCAAAAAAACCTTTAAGTGCTTGTTTAATATGTTGCAAGTTTCCTCCGGTTAATCCTCGACTAATTTCGGTCGTAATAAGAAATAACTCATATAATCGTTCCTTTTCCATCCTTATCCGTACAGAAAAAGAACTAATAACTGACGTTGCTACAAGTGGAAAAAAGAAAAACAGTACTGTAATCCCGTTTACTTCCACACTATATGTACTAATTAATACGTGCATCAATGCCGCATAAGAGAAACCAAAAGTTTCGCAAAGAAATACCGTTACAGTTTTTTTATACCACTGATAGATTGAATATGACTGCGGAAGGAGTATCATTAACAAATCGTAAAACCGATTGTTGAAAAAACAAAAAAACACGCAAAATAATAACAAAGATATTAAATTTTCATATAGAACTGACATAACTATCTTATTAATTAATAAGGACATACATTTGTTTGAAAACCATTCGGCCAAGATCAAACTAAGTGCATGCTGAGTACTATTAAATAACATTCTTTGTATCGGTGAACGACGGTGCAGGTGAATAAGTAGCGTAACGAGTACAATAGCAATAATAGTTACATGGATTCCAAACTGCCAATTCATTGCGTAAATGATCGGAAAGGTAAGCGAGCTAGTTCCTCTCCAAAATCTTACAGGAAAATACTCTGCGATCCCCATAAATAGTAACAACAATATTAGTATTGTTGGATGAGAAGGGATTTTAATTTCAAGTAAAGATATAGTTATAGTAACCAAACCAAGAAAAGAAATAAAATAAAGATAAGAACTAGCAATCTTTTCTCTCATAAAGATAGAATTTACATCTTTCAAAACAACCCCTTCTTTCTTTATAAAAACTTCATTTTCTTTATTATCCACTAAAAAACCGGCACTGGCAAAATGGAAGAACATCCACTAGCCAATCACCGGCTGTGTACTGCACCTAAATAGGCAAGACACAATACTAGTATATATCAGTTCGTAAAATTTACCCACTAGCCAAATGGTGTAATTGTACATACTTTTAGACTTATATCTACTAGTACAAAAGATATATACAAAAATAGAATTTTGATTCACTAAAACAATTCTAAAAAAATAGAAAGGCAACCGTAAATACTTACCTATTGATTTTATTCAAATCTAATTCACATATCATTTGATTATTGGTAGCAAGATCAAAAATGCCCCCTACTCTCAGAAAGAAACCTCCTTTTTCTTTTAGTTATTTGCTTGTCCCGAATGTAACAGCGAGGAATTTATATATTCGAGTTTTGGTGTACTTTCATTTGAAATGCAAATACCAATACATTGCAACTTCATCGCTTTCTTCATGTATCCCTTTATATACTAAAAAATCCAACCCACCTATTACAAACCCACATTTTTCATAGAACCTACATGCTGCTACATTATTATTTTGTGTTTCAAGCATTATACCTGGCATATTGCTTACTTTTGCCCACTGCGTTGCTTACTCAATTAACCTCCTACCAACTCCAAGTGAACGATATTTTTTATCCACCTTTATATCCTCTATGTAAGCATAGTGATTCCAATTCTTTTTCAATACCATTTCTCCTATAATTTGGTCATGTAAAATTGCTATGTAAATTACTTGATCAGGCTTATTTATATATTCAGTGTAGGCTAATTCATCATTATATTGATCTTGTAAATAACTTTTCTCATAACTTGGAACGTCTTCTACTGTATATTCTATTTGCTTATTTACTTTTGAAAGAGAAAGAATTAACCGAGAGTCTACTATAAAACTATCATCAATCTCCGGTAAATTGTCTAAATCATCTACTTCTAATTCTCTAATTAAAAGGTTCATCGTATTCTCCTTTACGTGGGACCTCCAATTCATATTATTCCCCCTAGTTCTTTCCATGTCCCTTATTCAATTCTAATTTACTAACTGATTAGCGTTATTGCAAATCAAGATAATAAAACCGCATCTCCAAATGTTAGATAACTATCTAATACATTGGAGATGCGGTTCACTTAGGTCATTAATGTTTCAGCTATTCTCTTTATTTAAAAATTACATCTACCATACTAATTTAATATTATATTCCTGAAGCCAACTATTAACTTGAAGTAAATAATCTATTATACCTCGTGCATCATTACCTGAAATTACTTCGTCTTTTCCTTCTGCAATAGCACGAACTCTTTCTACATTAATTAATGGCAAAATAGGTGATTCAGGATTGTTCAACACATGCAACATCCAATCACTAATACCTTGTAGATAAGAGGCATCCTTAGTGCTTGGATATGCACTTTTTTTGCGATAACGTACATCCTCTGGAAGTACATTTTCAAAAGCTCTACGTAAAATACCTTTTTCAATATTGTCTATGCTTTTCATTTCGAATGGGACATTCCATAGGTATTCTACAAGCCGGTAATCGCAAAATGGAACTCGTACTTCAAAGCCATTCATCATACTTGTGCGATCTTTTCGTTCTAGCATAAATGGCAAGAAACGTGTAATAAACATGTAAGACATTTGACGTTGCTTCATTTGCAGATTACTTTCACCTTCTAAAAAGGGAACCTCAGCAACTGCATCTTCAAATTTTTGTTTTTGATATTTTTCAGGGCTAATCTTCGCTTTAAAATCCTCTGATAAAATTTCTGTACTATACCATAAATTAACACTCCAAGGGAATATCTCTGCATCTAGAAACTTCTCTTGATGGAACCATGGATACCCTGAGAATACTTCATCTGCGGATTCGCCTGAAAGTGCAACTGTTGCGTCTTTTTTCATTTCCTTAAATAGCAAATAAAGAGACGTTTCTAGTTCTCCAACTCCAGGTAGATCACGCGCTCGCATTGGAGTTAATAAATGCTCTATTAAACTATCTGATCCCAACTCTATAGAGTGATGCTTTGTTCCAACATATTCAGCCACACGTTTCACCCAAGGTTCATCACGATCGAAACGAAGGAAGTCTTGCTCAAAGTCTTTTTCATCATTGATGAAATTCAGGGAATATGTATGAAGGTGTTCCCCTTTATTCCCAAATTCGTTTCCTGCTAAACCTGTTAGACCACTTGAATCTAAACCCCCGGAAAGCATAGATACCACTGGTCTATCAGCAATTAACTGACGTTTAACCGTATCTTGTAAAATGGAGCGGATTGTCTCCACTGTCATATCAATATCATCTATATGGTTTTTACTTTCAAGTTTCCAATACTGTGTCGTATCCGAGCCATTAGAGGTAAACGTTATATAATGACCAGCACGCACTTCGTGTATATCCTTGAAAATCGCATGACCTGGGGTACGTGTTGGTCCAAGACAAAATATCTCAGAAAGTCCTTCTTT
Source organism: Bacillus sp. AR2-1 (assembly GCF_008368755.1). NCBI lineage: Bacteria > Bacillati > Bacillota > Bacilli > Caryophanales > Bacillaceae > Bacillus > Bacillus sp. AR2-1. Next base: position 26,318 of record NZ_QORY01000005.1, on the reverse strand, counting down.
ATCTACTTCTGCATCTACAAGTGGGTGCGAAAGTAAAACTTTTAACTCTGAACCAAAGAGAATTGCACTCCCTCTTTGAGCGAAAAACAAAGGCTTCACACCTAGATGATCACGACCAAGCATCAATTTCCCAAATCTTTCATCCCAAATACCAAAAGCAAAAATCCCATTTAAGTGTTGAACACAATCTTCTTGCCATTCTAAATAGGCATGTAGTAATACCTCTGTATCAGACTTTGTCTGAAATTCATGACCTTTCTCCTCAAGTTCTTTACGTAATTCTTGATAGTTATAAATTTCTCCATTGAACGTAAGACCAATCGTATCATTTCCATCTTTATACAGCATAGGTTGAAGGCCACCTTCAGGATCAATAACGATGAGACGTCGATGACCTAATGCCGCTCGTTTTGAAAACCAATGCCCCTCTGCATCAGGTCCTCGGTGAATGATAGCATCTGTCATTTTTTTTAACGTTTCTTGTTCATTAGACAAGTCTTTAGACCAGTCTATCCACCCTGCAATTCCACACATAGTGTCTACCTTCTCTCAAATAGTATAGAAACCGACTAAAATCAAATACCAGTCGGTTTTTCATAAAAAAATCCGACTAAAAACATCTTTTAGTCATGTTTATATAATAAAATGAATTGAGTAAAAAATCAAATTATTCAATCGATGAGGAGATCGCCGTCTCCTTTCACTTGAATTCTCATCATCCAATTAATAACCTATGATCTCATACTCTCATTTCTATTCTTAAGATGTAAAATCGTATTCTATTATGGTTATATACTAGATATAGGAATGATGTGTGTTATTCTATAAGAAGCAACTAGAGGACTTTCTATTAGGCGTTAATAAATGACAAATAGACTGATAGAGAATGTAATGACAGAAAACTTCGCTAAATATCTCAAGGATAGGGTGTAGACGATGATAAAATTAGAAAAAGAAAATAAAAAAATGAAAATCATTCAATCTGCCACAATACTGTTCTCTACGCGTGGTGTCCGTAACACAACGGTTGATGAAATTGCAAAGAAAGCTAAAGTTGGTAAAGGAACTATTTATTATTACTATACAGATAAAACTCAAATATTATGTGACTGCTATATGCGTCATATTCAGCTTAAACGCTCACAATTATTTGATTTATATAAAGAGGAAAAGGATGTTTTACTTCGAATACAAAAAATCCTTCATTATATCAGCCTAGAATATCATCAAGACCCATTTGTTTCTACACTCTTTCAAGAATATAAAGAATACCATTCACCTGAAATTATAGCTTGTTTTAAAAAATCTGAAGAAGAAGCAATTAAAATGATAAGTAATTTGCTTGAAAAAGGTTATCAGCAAAGGACTTTTCATAAGGTACCATTACCGCTAACAGCTTTTATGTTAGTGCGAATGATTTTTAACTATGAACAGGATTATATGAAAGATGATAAAAGTGATAAAGAATTTCTGCAGTTGCTAAAGCATATGCTTCTTAAAAACTAGTTTTAACCACATACAAAAAAATAATTGTGGTACAAATATATGAATAAGAAAACCGCCTAAAAGGGTGGTCTTTTTTTAGCTTTAAATCAATTACTTCTTAATTTCTAATTTAAGAGCAAAAGCTAAATTAGAAATTGCTCTGAACTTCCAACGATGATACATACGTTCAGCCATTCCAATTTCGCTATAGACCATATAATCACATACAGATTCTTCTAAATAACGCTTATTAATAATCTCCCTCTGTATCTTACCAGTACAGCCATGTTCTAAGCGGCTTAAAAACTAATCAATACAAAATGACATTAACTCCAGCCACTCTTCATGCTCACTTTGTTGCAAATTAGCAATCGCTATATCCTCCAAAGCCTTTCTAACAGTATGTATAGGGCCATGTTCTCTCCTTTCATAAGGAGGGGTGACTTTCATTTCCTTACAAATCATTCCTAACTGTTTATATAAGAACACCCTCTAACTTCTCTTGCGTTGCTGCTCTATCGATTTTTGGTAAGAAAGATAATTGTTTAATCATGTAAAAGCACTCCTTTTTATTTTAAAATCACTTTTTTCTTAACGCTTCGCGTCTACGTTCATAATAAGGACTATGCATCCTCATTCTCCCCAATTTCACGAGTACTTAATTTCTCTTTTTGTTTTTTCTTCTTTCTTTTCTTGGATTGCTTTTTCACTCACGTAACTGATCTCTTAGTACCTTCATTTTCCCATCTCTCTTTTCAAAATAAAAAGAACACCTATTCCTAAAACAACTTTCATTGCTGCTTTAATGAATTGATGTCCTCTAGTTTTCTAATCGGACTATATAATATCCCTTTAAAATCCCTCTTCTAAAATTTATTAATTTCTTTTGATTAACTTTATCACTCATGCATGACAACTATGATTTTCTTTTATCAACATAATATTCAGTTTTATCTATTGTTTGATTTAGCTAATTCTCATTTTGGCTATTTTAATTTATTTTTTTAAATTCCCCATTTGATAATTTCAAACTACAAGCGTATGAATATTATTAGTATTTTTAAACAAAATAAAAATTACACAAAACATTTTCATTATTTTAAAATTTATCTACATCATGTAAATTCTCAAAAAATCCTCCCGTAAATCTATGTTTTCCACCTCGGCGTAATATTTTTTCTAGATCATCCATATCTTCCGAAGGAAATACAGGTATAGGCACGGTATTTATATTCTCCATGTACTCAGGTAATAACGACCTTAACGCGATATCCATTCTTATTTCGCCCGCACGCATTAAAGTATTAATCTCACTATCATGAAAGCTGTCTAAATCAGTGCGAAGACCAGCTAACAGACTTTCAACATCCTTAGAACGATTTGGTAATTTATAATCAGGTAAAGGAGTTTTATCATTATAAAAAGGATTATTATTTTTTTCGAATAATGATTGAATAGGTTTACTAAGAATAAGTTGCAATCCTGGGTATATTTTGGAATCTAAGATTTTTAATAATCTTCTCCTTAAAACTACAATTTGACTATTAGATGTATCTAAAATCCGTTTAGTTAATTCAAAATGTGAAGGTATTTCATCTTCTTTCCAAAATTTTTCAGATGCAGAAGCGTCTAAAACAAGGTAAATTTCATCAATACCTGCGTCTGGATCAGGAATAAATTTCATAGGCTCTTTTCTATGTTTTGTATTTGAAGGGGAGCTACTGTTTTTGTTCTCACCATCTGATATTAATATCGGCTCAGTCCCGATATTATCAAATACTCCTCCATCAGAAAACCAAAGTGTGTCAAATTTCAACAAAGGATTCCCCTGCATTCTATTTTCTGGATCACTAAAATTTCTTCCCTCTAATGATAGTGATATAGGTGCGAATAAAACTGGAAAAGCAGCTGAGGTCCCAACAGCATAAGAAACTGTAATATCATCAAAATCATTTGATTTTCCAATAAGTGTTCCATATATTTCTTGATTGGAAAAATAAAACATCCTCATCGTATCTAAACAAGTTGTATTACAGTACCATTTTATAGGGGAATTTTCTAATTCCTTCATTCTTACCCCTTCACATAAATATTTATCTAACATTGTCGGAAAGGCCTTGCTGCATTTTTCACGAATAGACTTGAAAGATAACGCTTGTTTTGTAAACGAATTCGTGAGTAACTTGGTACGAAGATCTATTTGTCCTAACTTTACCAATGGATTCACTACGCGTTCTTCAAAATCATTTACATTACGGAATGATCCACCTTTATGCAATGCAAGCATAATAGCGGCGGCAGTAATGCTGCCACCTGAAACAGAACTAATACTATTTACACAATGATCTAGCTTGCATTCAACTAAACGTTTATATCCCCCTAATGCATAAAAAGTCGCTCTAAACCCACCTCCAGAAAACGCTAATTTCAATTCCTTCTTCATCTATGATTCCTCCTTAACTCTTCCACCCATAAAGTTCGAGTAAAGTTATGCAAAACGTTTAAATATAAAATACTTATTAGTAATAAAGTAATTCATGGAATGTATCACTTACATGTGATACATTCCATTCGAAAAATTGGAAATTAGTTTTGTTTTTTTCTGATATTCAAATCTCTATCTGTACTCTGTCCCATGATACGTAATAAATCCTACAGGGCGATGAGTAAAGTGTATTACCACATACCCAGGATTCCCTTCGCTTGGAGTCGCAGTAGTTTTATCTAAATACTCACCTTGTAATTCAATTTCTTCTCCCTCTTCTAAATCTGGGATACGATTTCGTATTCCTAAATTATCCCCATAACGAATTGCACAAAATACTATCGTATCGATGGTTAATGATTCTGGTAATCCATGGGCATCAATAAGTTCTACTTGATCAACTATAATATGTTGATGAGTACCCCCTTGAGGGTTTGTATCATCTTCTTCCACTTGTTTTATGATTCCTTTAACATGTACAATAGGACCGTGATGTGATAATGGATGACGATGATGCTCCATAGGATGGTCAGCTAAAGTGTGACCATAATGAGGATGGCGTTTTAAATTTCCAATCATAATTCTACCTTCAAATGTTATTATGGATATTGCTCTTTCTTGAACAATCTTTTGTATGTTATATCAAAATTATTCATTTTTTATTTATATTAGTATAAGTAGAAATTTAAAGAATACCTTTTAAAATAGCGTTTTCATTCAGCTTTATAGAGCGAATTTCATATTTTTGTACAAGCACTTTTCCTTTTTGATAAATAGAATATATTGATACCTCGAAAAAGGAGAGTAAGATAAAGATGGCTGATTACTTTTACAATGATAGTAAAAAATGTTATAAAAAACGGTCGGATTCTGAACAGCAAAAAGCTTCTTGCTCCATTGCAACACATACGATATCTGGTACTGGGATTAATTTAAATGGAAATATACTACTAGATATTTTTGTTCCCCCTAACTCAACAATCACTGCATTTGAAGATTTCACTAACAACCATAATAAAGCATTACTTCAATTTTTTGTTATTGGTGGTCTCCCTCCTGTTACAGTAACCATTGTGACAAGGAATTCTTCTAGACCAATTACTGTTACTTTGGAGGCGCTTGATACTAGAATATTTCAAGTAGAAGATTTTAAAAGTCTTATTTTCACAAATGCAACTAACGAAAATGGTGGTGTTAGTATATTCGTTGAAAAAACATTCTGTATTTGCTGTAATAGTGAAAGCAACTCTTGCGATAAATATTACAGTTGATTAAGTATGTAGTAATTATCTTATGCTATTTTCTAAAGGGCACTTATACAAAGTGCTCTTTTTCTCTTGTTATGAAATAAAGACTTCACATACATTAAAATCTTAAGTTGATGGACATGTGGCGGACCCCTACTAATATTCTTGCTTTTAAATCATTTTCAGTATATTATATTCATATGGTAATATAGGAATTATGATATACAGAAAGGGATCAAATCTATTTGTAAGATTTAAATCCTTTTCACAGATAAAAAAATTTCACCAAAACGTAATATAACTTATACTTGTCTTTTTAAGATGTATCTAATAAAAACGCATTTTTTATCAATAAAATTGTGTTTTCAATATAAATGAGTACTTTTAAATAGAAGTTTATTTACTTTCAATGATAGGAATTAGTGTTCTAAAATATAGAGAAATAAGGCACCATACATAGTACCTGACAAACTTGAGAGGTTTTGTATGTATTTTGCTCATCACAGATACAACAAAAGAGCCTTACCTATCAAGGCAAGACTCTACTAGTTTAGTTATATAATTTTTACATAACAACTAAGAAACTAAAAACATATAACACCAAGTAGCAGAACCCTAATATTCCTCCTACAGCTAATACCTGTTTAGCCCAACTTTTAATTTTCAGATTACTGTAAATCACTTGTACTCTTTCCATATTTCCTCCTATTATGTCGAACCCTTAAAGACTCTCACCTCCGTATGGTACCATTAAAGAATGACTAGTAGAGATATAATTTTTGTCTAAACGTATAAATATGCAATATTGCATACAAAAATGTATTGTTATATATGTAAGCGCTTACTATAATAAGGTTATAAAGATTCAACACATCTTAATACAAAAACAGAGGAGCGAATAATATGGAAATCGCAATGGCAGTTTTAAAATTTATAGGTGGAGCAATACCATTAATTCAAGAACTTCTAAAAGCATTTATGTAATTTCATTGTTTAGCAATTCTTTATAAATATTATCATACAAATGATCTGTATATCAAAGATAAATTGATTTACAGATCATTTGCGCGAGCAAAGTCCCTTTAACATTATTGAGGGACTTTTTTTAATTTTTTAATACTGAAGGTTACGTCATATCGACATCAAGTTAGCAAAACAAAATGAAAAATACCAAGCCCCCCTCCTATCCAGGGCCATCTTAGGATTTTTTAAGCTCGCATACAAATTATTATTTGTATTGTTGCATTGGTTCCCTTTTAAATTATATACGTCTACTTTACTATCGATAAACAATGACTACTGTCTCCCATTTAATCTTACAGATCACTTATGCCATGTTCTAAAGGAACCCTCTTGGCTAAAACGATAAAAATAAAGAGAGACACGTGTCCCCCTCTCCATAAATACTTTTATTTTTAAATTTTAAATCATGCCTTTTAATATTAAACCCAAAACCGACATAGTGATTGCACTAATAATAATTCGTAAAATCCAAGTTGTATTCATGCTAATCTTTTCTAATTGCTTATTAATTGTAGCTATGTCTTTCTCATTAATTGTTGTGCGAGTTTCTAAATTACGAATATCTCGCATAATTTCTTTTTGTTCTGCTTTTAGACTGTCAATTTTTGCATAAACATCTTCCAATACGTTCACACCCTTTTATAATCGTAATAAAGCAATCCTTACATGATATGAGACAACCCTATTCATGGTGAATTCATTGGAGGAAATTCCATATCAAATCCGTATTTTGTTAAAAATAAAAAAAGAGGCAGTTTTGCCTCTTTTAATACATAAAACTTGATTTTATCCAACTTTATTATTAATACCATTGATTTGTTGCTTTAATTTTAATCCAATTAACCTGCTTGAGTCCTATTTAAATTGATGGTTTCTCAATTGAATACTACACAATTCTAGACATTATGATTGATATCACGAATAATCTTATGAGCATTTCGTATAAGTGTGATTTAATTACAGCTATTTTCAAAAACGACATATTAGCGATTATTTTTGTCTATTCTACATAATTGTTAGCACTTATAAATTATTTTTTACCCTAATAAATGATTTGAGTAAGACCATATTCATCTGACTCTTGGTCCACCACTTCTGCTACTTCAAGACCAGATATTATCTTTTCACTTAGACTAGATGTAACAAATTTATCACCTTTTTTAATTTTTTCAGATTTATCTTTTGGTATTTTTTTAATTTTAAGAATTTTCTTCTTCCCATTGTACCCTCCCTGTAACAAACCCTAGAATAGATTAATCGGTTTGTAATGTTACTGCCAAACGATTCGTTCTTTCATCTTTACGCATCTGGGTGCATCCATTTTCGATTCCAATCATGCCTTTTTCTCCAAGACTTAACAATATATTAATACTAATCTCGTATTTCTCAGCCAGTTCCTTGTACTTCATACCATGCATGTAATCTTCTTGAGCTAACTCGTTTTTTTGCTTCACTTCATATCACCCACCGCTTTCTATACAACTAGGAAGAAATTCGGTTATTTTCCTCTTTGAATAACTTTTTTACAAAGAAAAAAGACCTTGTAAACTACAAAGTCTTTTTTCTTATATATAAACTTACAACTTTTATATTAGTATTAGTTAAATTCCCCCACCAGGCTCTGTATTAGCTGGTGCTCCAGTATTTCCATGTGCATAACTCGGAGACCATGTATCTCCTTTATTATGAGCCGGTGTCCCTCCTGTATTCCCATGTGATTCTGATTTCGGCGCAGGGAAATGTCCATGAGTATAAGTTGGCGCTCCTCCATGATCCCCATCAGCTTCTAACTTCGGTGCAGGAGTATCTCCTATATTAAAAGAAGGTGTTGGATAGTCTCCATATCCATAAACTGGTGCTCCCGTATGCCCATGAGTATAGGACGGTGCTCCTCCTGTATGTCCATGTGCATAACTCGGAGACCATCCCTCTCCATGAGTATAAGATGGTGCTCCTCCATGATTTCCATGTGCATATGCAGGCGCTCCTCCTCCATCCCCTTCTGAAGCCGCTTGAACAATACCTCCACCATTTCCATGAGTAAAACCAAAAATTCCAAATCCTAAAACAGATAAACCTACGACTGCTGTACCAATTTTCCTTTTCATAATCGCTCTCCTCTATATGTATTTCATGTTAATTGAAATGAACATATTATGGATATCAGTCATGATGAAAATTCGACTCATTTCATTATCATATATTTATATTTCTATGTATTTTTTTGTAAAACCTTCTTGAAATCTGAAGAAAATGGTTATTTTTTGTAAAAATTTAAATATAGTAACAAATTATTCACTTTACAATTTAGGCTTTGTTGCCTAACCATATTCACCCCTTGCGGTAATCCCTAATTTAGTATTGAAATTCTCTAAATCTCGATGTATTATATTTTTGTATTTTCTCAGTTCCCAAGCCGAGAATACATCATCACTTATGAAAGGACCCGAACTCCATCGGGTTCTTTTTCATTCCTCTTCTTGTAAATCTATTTATTTAAATGTAAAATTGTAAATAAGTTCTAACATTTTGAATCGAGGTGAAAATCATGAGAAGTTTTGGCTCATTAATGATCTCTACTGTCTGTTCAGTACTTCTAATTATTTGGAATGTCTATTCCTTCTATAACGGATTCACAACCGGGCGCACATACTACTGGATTAATGGCATCGCAGCTGTTATCTTCCTTTTATTCTTTATCCTCAACATGCGCGATTTTAAAAAGAAAAACTACAGAACCGCATAACAGTAGGAGTTGATATATATGTGGGAAAGATTCAAAAACTATAAGTATTCTTCAAAAGAATTAGAGTTCATGCTTTGGTTATTTGGTATTACTTGCTTTGTACACTCGGTCGCTTTCTTTGGCGGACTATTTTCTTCTGAATTTTTTTGGTTTAAAGGTTTTTGCGCTACTGCAGCACTACTAGCTTTTATGGATGTTAAGCGAAAAATTAATAAGTATAAGGTAGCATTGTGAAAAGGAGCCACTGCAGGTTCTTTTTTTCTGTTCAAAATAAAAAAGCAGCTGTTAGGCTACTTAAAGTTTGTCTTATCACCAAATAAAATGATATATATATTCTCCCGCTATACTTTCATCAACTCCAGCAACCCTAGCAAATCTCACCACATCAGCACCCTGAAGGAAATACATTGTTAGCATAACTGGCACACGTGACCACATAAACCGATAAAGTTCATTCACTCTTTGCTTAGTTGTAACAATTAAATCGTTCGCAGGTCCATTAATCCACGCAGAAGTTCTAACTGAAGTAAACGGAAGATCTTTCCCATTCACCACTATTCTCGCCATAATATGTGTTATATCCACATCGATCCCCTCATTCCAAGAATCAAATCTGTTTCCCATATTTACATAAATATTCGTAACTATAAGAAATGTTTAAAGTTAATTTTTTATAAAATAAGAACGCAGCTGATTCGCTACTTTTATTTGTTCCCATCTTTAAAATCAGGGTATTTACTATATTCTTTTTTAATAACGTCTTCTCATGCATTTCGCTTGTAAAGCCCGTTGCTCTTCCTCATCCAAAAATTCTTCAAATGCACATTTTAATCTTCTATATCTAATTTCATCATTTGTACTTTTCCTAAGTTCCGGAAATAGTAACTCCGCTCCTGTATGTTTTGGAATTTTACTTTTAACAGCCGGTAATCACGTAATACCTCTATCACGAAAGGACGTATTTCCTTCTCATTTATATTTCTAGAAGAGTAATTCATACGATACGGTTGCCCTCCGTTCAATCTACTTACTTATAAACGAATTATTTTGTTTAAATTTATACAGCATCTATTAAACACATAATAATTATACTTTTTTACTAGTATACAAGCCGTATCTTTTAAAAGAAGCACAACATAGAATAAAATACAGGACAAGACTTTCAAAAAACTTGTCTGAGTTTATTCTCAAAAAGAGGTGAACATAAATGCCTATCGTTAAACCCTTTATAGCTGGAAGACGATTTGTAAGTACTGCAGCAACAGGGACTGTCGCTGGAGCAGATTTAACTTTTGCTAACACAGACTTCACTGATGACACTGGTGCTGTAACAACCTTCCCTGCTTCTTATGCTTTTTTAACGCTTTATATTAATGGCGTTATTCAAACAGGTGATACTATTACTGGTGTGACTACTACAGCTGCTACTATTGTAGGAGGCGCTGTCCTAGATGGAGGAACTCCTATCGCAATCGAATTTACAATAACGTAAATTTAGTAATTTTTTAGAGGTTTCATTAAAAGAAACCTCTAATTTTAAAAAATGAAGTTAATTTTAGTATCAACTACATGATACAGTGCATATACTAGTACAGGATGATTGGTATTTATACTCACTCTTAAAAAGAGCACTTATATAGTGCTCTTTTTAGGTTTGCTAGAATAAAACTTAATATACGGTCAATACTGTAGACACATGGTTATGTTTCTACGATTTTCTTATAAAAGTAATTAGCTTTTGCTAGCTGCTCTTTTGTGATTCATCGTCACATTATGATGAAATGTTCATATATTATCTCGAAGCAAAAAACTAATTTACTTTTCAATATCTCACTTTTCCCTTAAAGAGCACTTTATTTAGTGCTCTTTTTGGTGTTTCAAATTAATACAAAATGAAATTTTTATTAAGCTTTCTATTAATAACGTATATTGATTTCTTTTCTAAATTAATTTAGAAATAAATAGTTCATCGATGAACTATTCTATGTTAAACTAAATAAAAAAAGAAAAGGGACGAGTATTATGAGTTTAAAAAATCAAAGTTTCAAACAAGCAGGAGAAGTTGTCCAGTCATTTGTAGCAATAAACAAAGAAATTATAAAGTTCACACATCAAAACGCCTCCAGTTTAGGATTAACAGTACAACAAATGGGTATTTTAAATACAATTTATGTAATTCCTAATATCACTCTTAAGGAGATTTCAGAACGTCTTTCAGTTCCTAAAAGTACAGTGAGTGTAAATGTAGATGATTTAGTTAATCTAGAGTTCATCGAACGAAAACAATCAGATGAAGATCGTAGAGAAATAAAATTAAAAGTAACACCCAAAGGACAAGAGGCATCGAAAAAATCCATTGAAAACTCTACTTCCTACAAAGCGATGTCCCTAGCATTACAGCAGCTTCAAGCAGACGATGTTCAAACATTATTGCGTATTCATAAAAGTTTATTAACCTCTATAAAGTAATTTCGTTGATTGATGTAAAACATTAATAAAATAAATTCTAATTCTTATTTTTCAAAGAACTGAGCAGTTAGATTTCACTAGCTGTTCTTTTATTTAGTTGCGATAGGTAAGACTTTGAAGTTATCTCCATCTTTTCCCCCGCTTAGCACTCTGTACGTGCGACTTTCATCGCATACAGCGCCCCATCTTATCCTTTTATACTAAAGCAACTAGATTACAAACAATGTTGTACTCACCAACGTATTCATTCCCCTTTCTTGCGAAAGGCCACATCATCTTACTCGATCCTGTGAGTTACATCTAATTGATTTAGTTTTCAACGAACAAGACTAGGGACTATCCCTCCACATTCATTACATGCCTCGTCAGTACTGTGTCCCCACCTTCACAAGAATAAAGTAATTTCGGTTCGTTAGAACCTTATATACACCTGTCTGTTAGTAGACATTAATGACAGTTTCTTGCTTACCACGTTCCAATTGACCTAGCTATACATATATCCTTAGGTGCTTGCTTTAAGCCTGTTATCTTTACATCCTCATCGTTAGATGTTCCGAATTTCATACTATTTAATCTTACTTCTCGGTAGATAACGCCGTCGTTGACGACATACACATTTCTGATGTATTAAACGTTTAGACCTGTACATTCGCAAGTTCGCTAGTCCGTTCGGACATTCTCACCATAGATATTTTGTAGCATCCTGACCTATCCATTACCATATGATTCCTCACTTAGGTTTTGTTCAGCCGACTTCACCTAGCTTCATACAATTTGTAACTACTATCACGCCTTGCATGTAGGAGTATCAGATAAGTAGTTTCAGCTCAACCTGACGGCTTTCATTCCTACTTTCGGTCAATCCGTTGTTGCCATCAAAATTGATAACCCTCCCATTTCGTGTTTACACACTTATAGGGAAACGTGTCGTACAAATAGCGTTTTTATTCAAATTAACAATCATATATTTGGACAGATTTACCAGTATTATTACCAAAAAATTCATGATATGGTTATTTAGTCGAGTACGTCATTACTTGACAATTACCCTTAGGAGCCCCGCAGACAAACGGGGTTTCTTTTATTTAAATAACGATTTCATTAAAATTCCCACTTGCCTCTTTTCTTTAATGACATGCTCCATAACTCCAAGTAAGGCATACAATATAAAAAATTAACTCATAAAAATCTGATTACAACTTTTTAGATTTGTATTTTATGAGACATTCGCCTATCTTACTAAGAGTGCATATAAAAATGCGCTCTTTTTCATTTTTTCTTTTACCAAAATCGTCTTGAATCTTGAATAAATTCCATATACTAAACCAAATAGTCGTTACAGTACATTCACCCTTAGGGCGTCTTTCTCCCAAGGCGCTCTATTCATTTATTGTTGGTTTCAAAAAATACTTCTCACCTTTTAACTGGACAAGCATATGTTATTGTATGGAGACTCTCCGCTCATAGAAATCTATCTTTCTTGTCTAAGAGCACATATATTGTGCTCTTTTCTATGTCTAAATAAGGATTTTGTTTAGATTTCAAATTGTTATATACAACCAGTGACTGATCCTACTAATGCTCCTTTCAAAAATCCATTTAATGATGTGAAAGGTACTATGTTTGAAAAAGAAATTTTAGCGATTGCTAAAGCTGGAATTATGAGTGGATATGGTAATGATAAATTTGGCCCAGATGATACTTTAACTCGTGAACAGTTGGCTGCTGTATTAAAACAGGCTTTCAAATTAAGTACAACATCTATAACTACATTTAAAGATGTTGAAAAAAATTATTGGGCTACTGACGCAATCAGTGCACTTCAAGAAAATAAAATTGTTGTTGGAACAGGAAATAATATGTTTGAACCTAAAAAAATTGTGACTCGTGAAAAATATGTACAGTTTCTATATAATGCAATTAATTTGGTAGAAGCAAAACCTGAATTACCACCGTTTGATCTCCCTAGCTCTATGATTACAAGTGATTTTCTTTACGACAGTAGTAACTGGATAAACAGTTCACCGTTGCTTCTAAAATCTGTATCTAAAGAAGCTCAAAATCTAATAACTAAAATAAACAAGAATTATAATGAAGATTTCAAATACGAAAGCGTATATATCAGCGGCGGTCAGATGGGCGATGGTGAAAGTGTAGGATTACTTTCCTCTAACCCCAATTTAGGAAAGAGTTATGATTATGGACAAAGGCAACTCTATATAATAGGTAGGAATGAAAATGATTTCCAAATTGTATTTATAATTGATAAATCCACTGTAGAGTTAGCAAAAAATTGGATTACTTTAATAAATCCAGATTTAAATCTAGATAAAGAAATTAACGATATTGTTGCATTACCTTTCAAAAATTCTGGCGAGCGAGATTATCACACATACTTAGATAAGGGTAACTACAAAATGGAGTTGGGCACTATGCCTGCATCAAAAGATTATGAATCAATTTCCATAAGTGTTAAAAGAAAATAATTAATAGATAAAAAACAAGGTTCTCATTGGAAACCTTGTTTTTTGTTTCAATTGAATAGTTTCACATTTTATTAAAAATTAAATGTAATAAAATAAAAATCTCATACATCACTATTCTTCGTTCGCTGTGTTCGTTTGTTTTGTTAAACGTGAAACCCGATTGAAACTACAACTTTTAAATTATTAAGTATTAAAAACACAAAAAAGAGTGCTATAAAGATATGCACTTTTCGAAGGTCATGTTCTAGTTCATGATTCTTTTCAGTAATTGCATTAAATTGGTTAAGTAATGTGTTGTAATCCTCATCACGAGATTGTAGCTGATTTCGCATGAATTTGAGCGCATCCTTCGCTTCCAAGCATAATATTATTTCTGCGATAACATCTTTCGCTAACTTTTCTTTTAAACCTTTTAATTCCTCGTACATTTTCGTTACTTCATTTAGCCCTTTTCGAAGTGCATCTTTTTCATCAAGAATTGTATTTAATCGCTCTTTCCAAAAAGTATCTAATGTCTCTGCTTTAACGATATGATTAGCCACTACAGAATCTAATTTAGGCGGTTCTGATTACACATAAATCCCCAATGGGTTTTAGCATAAAACAAAATTAGTGATTATAAAAATTTAATTAATCGTATTCATCAGGACATACTCATACTGAGGTGAAATGCATGATTTGGGCAATTTTATAAAAATGATATTCTTTTACTATATTTTCATCTACACCAACTACAAGCAACACATCATTACGGTCTATAATTATGAATACTTTCATTCCTCATTTTTTATGAAGTCACCCCTCAATTTATGTAAAAATATGTTATAATCTCTCTATAATTTTATAGAAAGGAGCAATTGCATGTCATTAGAATTATTTCAGTTTGTTTTTAGTCAAGTTATTACAGGAATCGGCGTATACTTTACATATAAATCTTATAAGCAAGCTAAACAAAAGGCCACACATCGGAAGTCAGAAGATACTTTTGAAATAATAGATTTTGAGATTTCATCTACCGACAAAAAAATTAAGCAAGTACTAAATTTCATTCCTTCTTTAATTGCTTTATTTTTTTGTGCATTTATAGCTCATTCTCTATATAATAATTTGTCTATTATTCAAAACTCTCCATTAATCTCTTTTAACGAAAGAGAAACTATGCTTTCTATTATTGCACGAGTTATATCTAATGGAGTGCAAACGTTTGGTTTGTTTATTTATGCATTCATCATTTTGTATGCCATACTTTTTATTATTAAGTATTCATTGTTACAAAGACCTTTTAAATTTATTAGTACACCCATACAAATTCTTTTTTGTATTGCGACAATATTTTTAACTTATAATATAGCCGAGATCTCATTACAAATTGAGTTGGGAAACTTGCTCGCAAGCTCAATAGAGAATAAGCAAGTTACACCACTTAATGATCTATCCTCCATACTATCAACTATGTCTCCCATCTTACTATTGGTACAAATCTTTATTTCTATGTTTTTCTTTGTAGAATTAATGAAAAACTTTCATACAAATCAACAATTCTTAACTTCTGACTTAAAAAAGGATGGATTCAAAATTACCCTAACTTTTATTTTGTTAACATATTTTATAATTTTCCACACCCCATTTAATTAAAAGGGGTGTTATCCTGCTGTTTTTCTATTAAATACATATCTTTTTATACTCATTCTCTTCATATTCAAATCATAGTAAAAACTAATTACATTGAATGCTAGGAAAAATCCTAGTATTTTTTTATTTCTCTCATATCAGTTGGTCCTTTCCATTTCTTCTCACTTTTCCACTTCTTTTTAAGCTTTCCAACATAAGTAAAGATACAATCATACATAATACTAATTTCCTTTTGATTTATACGATACGGTTCCCCTCCGTTCAATCTATTTACTTATGAATGGATCATTTTTTTGAGTTCTAATATGCAATAGTGCATATTTCGTACTTTCAATTTTTACACATGCAATAATTTATTTATAAAAATACAAAGTATTAGTAAGGATGATTTTTATGAACAAATTCCGAAAGAAGATTATTAAATCGTTACAAACATTTTGGGGAGGCTTAGCATTCGGTATATTAATTTTTGCTATCTTTTTAATTATGAATCTAACAGATACACCTTTAAATACATTAAGCTTGAGAGACTGGATAGGTTCTGCAGTAGGCGCAGCCATTATATCTGTAGGGATATTTACTTTAAGTAAATTGGATTTAAAATAAATTTCCCGTCAATACTGTATATGGGCTGTATGCCATAACTCATTTGAAGTAGTTTTCTTTGTATCTCCTTGTATTGAGCAGTTAGCTTTTGCTTGCTGCTCTTTTATTTACGAAAAAAGATGAGGTTCTTTATAATAATTCTTCTTTATTTCTCAATATAAAGAGCTTTGGATTTTCGTTAACAATCTTTTACTATATGAACAAGGAGTAATTAAAAGACTTACTCTTTGCTATTGAGGGAAGAGCCTGAGAGCCATATCAGGCTCTTCCTTGTTTATATACGCTGTAACCAAATAACAATTTTATTAAAATTTAATTCACGCCTTATTTTCAATTTCCATATACTTATACGGACTATAACAAATATGCAATATAGTTCTTGGTCAAAGAGCGCCATACGCTCTAACGGTACCCTTCTTTATTCAAATAATGATTTTGTTAAAAACTTACATAGATATACTTTTCGTTATATAATTAAATTATCAATATATTAGGAGTGTTAGTTATGACAGAAACAATTATGATTTTGTTATATATATGTTTCATAATGATTGCAGTTTTAAGCTTGATAAAAGAATTTCGAAAACCACAAAAAAACCAGTTCTTGATTTTAGTTGATTCTCTAATTTTGCTAGGAGCTCTATTCCTAGTAAGTAGTATTTTCATCTAAATTACATAACGAGAACTCCATTAAGGAGCAAAGCAGTCTAGCGCAAGCTGACTGCTTTTTTTATTAAATTAACTATTTTTTGAATTTCTCAATTCACAAAGTACAATCTTTATGAATTGAGTTCATAAAGATTTTTTGAATATATTTTAAATTCTTAAAGCATCAAATAATTTGGGAGTTGATAAATATGTCAAGTAAACCGCTAGTTATAACCCTTCTTTCTATTTCAAAAACCAAAATTACATTTTATTCTTCTTCCGGCCAAGTAATTAACCACACTTTTTAAACAAATAAAACTTTAGAACCTATCATAACGTTTGCATTTTGTCCTATAGACTTTGAAAGACTTGAAACTAAAAGGATGCCCGTCCTTATAAAATAATTTTTCATTCTTATTTACGAATAATCTTTTTTATTTTACACATACTATCTGCAAGTCAGCTTCCCAGAGCCACTCTCTTTCAAATCGGAGCTCTTTACTCCGTATCATTTGGGCATGGCAGGTAACTTAGTCAATTACCTGCCTTTTTTACGTATAAGCATAAATCTTTTGTACTACAAGCAGTTAGCTAATTGCTTTGTTGTGCTGAATGAATTTTTAATTTAGTTTTCTTTCCTGCATAATATTTCGATAGTTGTTTAAACTATAGTTGTAACTTTTTGTTACAACATATATCTGTATCCAGTGCAACTTCTAAAATTGTACAACTGAGCAGTTAGCTACATAGGCTAGCTGCTTTGTTGTGCAAAATGATTTTTTAACTTGTCACGATTTAATTAAACGAGCATATATATTATTAACATAGTTTTCTTTCGCTAATAGGGTCTCCTTTTTAAGAGCACTTGTGTATAGTGCTCTTTTTTGTGCGAAAAACTTTTCTCAACAACTATCGTGTAGAATACCAACTCCGTTTTTGGTAATATATAGGAAATCCCTATTATGCTTAGTTTTTATAAAAGGACCCACCCCCTCAAATGTGGGTTCTTTTAAATTTTTTCTACAAAATAACGTTTTGTTTAAAATAATGCTCCCATTAATTTGGGCCCATTTTCCACTATTTTTACCAAAAAATTCATGATATGGTTAATTAGTCGAGTACGTCATTGCTTGACACTTACCCTTAGAAGCCCCGTAGATAAACGGGGTTTCTTTTATTCAAATCACTATTTTATTGAATTTTCCAACTCATATTCCGCATATCATGCGCTAGGATGCTCCTGTAGGATACTATACTTACAAAAGACAATACGAAATCCAAGTCCACTTCAACGCGCGTATTATGCAGTGATTGAACTACCCCCACTTTCACTTCGTTTAGAAGTGAGGGATTCCTAAGTAAAGAGTTCTATCGAACTCTAATTGATTAGGCTAACCCCGTAGTCCCTGCGGTTAGAAGTCTTATTGCTTCATTCTTTATATTGATACTTGCGTTAATATCCCTATCATGGTGTGTACGACAAGAAGGACAGTCCCATTTACGTAGGTTTAGATTTTTAACGTCTTTGTTTTGATATCCACAACAAGAGCATAATTGGCTGGAAGCAAATGTTTTCGATACGACAATGACTTGTTTGCCATACCATTTTGCTTTATATTCCAACATGGTTCGAAACTGTGACCAAGATACTTCACTAATTGCTTTTGCTAACTTACGATTTTTTAACATATTTGATACTTGCAAATCCTCTATACCGATAACATCGTGGTTTTTGATGATTTCAGTTGAGATTTTGTCTAAGTAATCTTTTCTAGCATTTGATATGTATTCATGAATTCTAGCTATTTTTACTCGTTGTTTATTCCAACGAGATGATCCTTTCATTCTTCTAGAAAGAACACGCTGAGACTGGATTTCGCGATGTTCCTTCAGATCACTGGTCTTATAAAGCAATTATGGATTTAAAAGAGAGAAATATCTTTTCTGGTTATGGAAATGGTATTTTTGGTTTTGGCGATCCTATTACACGTGGTCAAGTTGCTAGATTATTATATGCTTATTTACAACCAGTGGATGATCCTTCTTTCAAAAATCCATTTAATGATGTAAAAGGTACTATTTTCGAAAAAGAAATCTTAGCAATCACAAAAGCAGGGATTATGAGCGGATATGGTGATGGAAAGTTCGGACCAAACGAGGTCCTAAATCGTGAGCAATTGGCAGCTGTTCTAACACAAGCATTTCAATTAAAAGCAACATCTATAACTACATTTAAAGATGTTGAAAAAAATTATTGGGCTACTAACGCAATTAGTGCACTACAAGAAAATAAAATTGTTGTTGGAACAGGAAATAATATGTTTGAACCAAAAAAAATTGTAACTCGTGAACAATATGCGCAGTTTCTATATAATACAATGAATACGGTAGTAGTTAAACCTGAATTAACACCTTTCGGTATCCATAGTTCTATGTTTACAAATGATTTTTATTACGACAGTAACAACTGGAAAAACGCTTCACCAGTGCTAAAAAAATCTGTATCTAATGAAGCTCAAAATTTAATTACCAAAATAAACAAGAAATATAATGAAGATTATAAATACGCTAGCGCCTCTGTCAGCAGTATGGGCCTTCCTGAAAGTGTACAGCTACGTACTTCTAACCCTAATTTAGGAAGGATTTATGATTTAGGACAAGGGCAGTTCTTTGTAGAAGGTGAAAATGAACATGATTTCTATATTATGTTTATAATTGATAACGCAACTGTTGAATTAGCAAAAAATTGGATTACTTTAATAAATTCAGATCTTAATCTAGATAAAGAAATTAATGATGTTATAGCAATGCCTTCAAAAAAAGCAAGCGGGCGAGATTATCACACTTACTTAGATAAAGGTAAATACCAAATCGAGTTAGGCACAAGGCCTCAAACAAAAGACTATGATTCATTATTCATAGGTGTTAAAAGAAAATAATTAATAGATAATAAAAAAACAAGGCCTCATCGAAGACTTTGTTTTTTTATTTCACTTCAAATATTTATAGTATCACTTATGCACATCTAACCATCTAATAAAATTTTAAGTTCAGAGTTTGCAAGGTTTATTGTTAATACATTTTGTATATTGTACAACTGGATTCGATTTGAGTACTAATTTTAAGTTTAAAGAATTAGTGAATATTAACTAAACAAAAATAAAAAGAACCATCTCCACTACAGGAAACGATCCTTTTTCACCTCACATACACATAGGCTTCATTTGCTGTTACATAGTATGTTTTTCCTTTGCTATTGTGTACTTTATATTGTGACAATCCATTGACATTTACTTTCGCATCTATCGTAAATCCTAATGCTGCATCTACAAGACCAGCAACATCCTTATCCTGCCAAGATGGAGATTCATAGAAGCGTAAATTGGCCTCTTTAGAAATAACCCTTTTACCAACTACAGTAAAGGCTTCTGTCCCATTGTAACGAATGTATGAGGAATCATAATAAATCCATTCATTACCTCCAAGGCCTAGCCAGCTTCCTACTTTCCTACCTACTTTATACGCTTCTCCTTTTTGTAGTTTGCGAATGACACTATTCCATGTTGATGGTCCAGAACGAAGGTTTACATTGTATCCCTCAATATATACAACACCATTTGCCTCCACTGTGCTAGATAATTCATTTGACTTTTGTGGTTTAACATCAACCTTAACTGAATCTCTGTTATAGGCATTTAGTACATCCGCTCGAAATTGAGCCTCAGATACACCATGACTACGAAGATAATCCAGAGGATCTTCATGATCTGTCCCACCTAATTTATAAGTAACATCCCTATGTGTCCATAGCCCTTTAGAAGGATGAATATTTCGTTCCCGCAAGATTGCTCCGATTAACTCTACATACCGTTCATAAGAACGTTTGAATTTCAATGAATTACTTGTTTCACACAATTCAACATGAACAAATCTTACATTTGCTGCCGAACCTGCGCCCCATGCTCGATATTTTGTTGATGCAATTTGAATCTTTTCATCCCAATCAACTGCATAGTGAACAAATGCTGAACGCCATGTACGAGACTCATATTTTTGAATATTAATTGCTGGTGCCTCAGGGGTGGCTGTAGAATGTGCCACAACACCTTCATAAGCATCAACACCGTAACGATAAGGCTGGTTAGGTACATCTGGAATAAGTAGCATTCTATCAGCAAATGTGTTTGTTCCAATTGATATTACTAAAATCATAGCAACAACTATGGATAGAATGTATTTGTATTTGTATTTCTTTTTCATTTCCTATTGTCATCCTTTTTTATAATTTTCGTATGGTCAAACAATCCACTTGCTGACAATCCGATAATCATTCCTTGAAATATATTCATTTTGAAATCTTGAGACAAAAATAAAACACCCAGTATAATGCCAAGCGTCAAATTAAATATTGGGATATATTTTGTTTGCAATCCATTTGTTTTAGCAATTTGCGATAACCCTATAACAGCCCCAATCATTGCCGTAATTTCAATCATTACATACCGCCACCTTTCAAGAGGAAGGTCAGAGCTGCTCCAATTATTCCACCAATAATAAGGCGTAATATCCATGTTGTATTTGCACTAATCTTATCTAATTGCTTATTAATATTAATAATGTCTTTTTCATTACCTGCTGTCCTCATTTCTAGACCTCTAATCTCTAATCGTATATCTTTAATATCTTGTCTTATTTCCTGAACATCACCTTTCATCTCTTGCAAACCATCCATTATTTCCACCTCTCTCCTACTTCGTATTTAATTAAAAATTAAAAATCTTAATATGCATATACTTGTATTTTCTTTTCATCTCATCATTTAATCCCTTCTGGTTTAACGTCCACCTCAATATGTCCCTCAATAATATCCTCGGTAACTACTTTTGTAGGAACCTCTGTTGCTGGATTTCCCGTTTTTACAATGGAAACAGTAATTGGACTTCCTCTAAACAGCTCGACGTTGACGTTAAAATTGCTAGCGGTAATAATCCCAGCATTCACTAAATTATCCACAACGTCATCAATTTCCATAAATTTATTGTCATTACCTGGAATCGCATCCTCGTTCGGTTTCGGGTTTTGAATGAATTGCATAACTAACTTCTCTAGTATTGGCATAATTTGATTTAGAATTTGGTTCTGAAATTGATTTTCCTCTGGATGTGTATTTGGCATATCGTCCTCTCCCGTTTTAAACAAAATTAAAAGAGCAGTTCTAGCTGCTCTTTTAATTTTGTTTATTGATTTTCTAACAATCTCATTTAGTACGTCAATTTTGCTATGTAGTTTTGAAAAATAATATCTTAATTTAATGAAAGGAGTAATATTTACTCTCTGCTTCACAAGAATATTCAGATATTTACAGAGTACAGTATTTAACAGAAAAACTACCAATTCGGGTCACTTACGTCGTAACCTAATATCAAAAATATTTTCTAGTAAACATATACTATTTCTAAAACACAACATTGATTGTATACACTTAGTTCAGCTACACTAAAAACAAACGATTTGTGAATTTAAATCTTCTAATTATAAATTTTAATCCCTGTCCATTAGACAGGGATTAGTAGAATAAGAATCAAGCTTTTTATTTAATTAAATACTCCATTATGCGCACATCGTTGTAGAATGTGCACTAAAATTTCCTCTGTCACTTTTCCATGTGGATGTGAATTCCCATCAATAATTCCTCTTTCTAATCCCCATTTCCATGCATCTCTTGCCCAATCTGATGGCTCTCCATTTTGGTAGCTCACATTAGAGGCGATTGACACTGTACTTCTAGAATCTGAGAATACCTTGTTATTGTATATACGTTGCAGCATGTGTACCAAAATTTCTTCCGTCACTTCTCCATGTGGATGAGAATTTCCATCCACAATCCCTTTTTCTAGTCCCCATTTCCATGCATCTCTCGCCCATTCCGATGGTTGCCCATTTCGATAACTTGTATCAATAGAAACAGATACTACGCTTCCAGTACCTAAGAATACTTTGTTATTGTATACACGCTGTAACATGTGTACTAAAATTTCTTCTAAAACTGTTCCATGTGGATGTGAATTTCCATCTACAATTCCTTTTTCTAATCCCCATTTCCATGCATCTTTTGCCCAATCTGATGGCTCTTTATTTTCAGAAGGATCGGGCCCTTTTCCTAAATGGTCTAATGGGTTCACAGCATTACTCTTATTAATATTCCAGCCGCCTTTATGCAGTTCAAAATGTAAGTGTTGGCCACTAGAATCCCCAGTGTTCCCCATAACTCCAATAGTTTGTCCTTGGGTAACATAATCTCCTACGTTCACCGTTCGAGAACCACTACGCATATGAGCGTATACAGTCTCCCATGTAACTCCATCAATAGTATGCACGATCATAATACATTCACCGTAACTAGATGAAAAATACGAGCGACTAACTTTTCCATTAGCCGCTGCATAAATCGGATGATACCCTGCTTCAGCAAGGTCTATCCCATGGTGATTTGGTCTGCTGCCTCTAAAACCACTTGTTACTCTCGTTGTATCTGTTGGATAAATAAACTTTGCCATACTAATCTTCCTTTCTTTTTTGCACAGTATAATCAAGGTACTTAAATGAGTACCTTCGTTTACTTTTTTATTTGACAAGAATCTTTATAATATGAAAGTCTTATAATTACTTAAATACCCCATTATTTGTACATCGTTGTAGTATGTGTACTAAAATTTCCTCTGTTACTTTTCCATGTGGATGTGAATTCCCATCTATAATTCCTTTTTCTAATCCCCATTTCCATGCATCTCTCGCCCATTCTGATGGCTCTCCATTTTGATAACTTACATTAGTGACAAATGCTCCTGAGCTTCCAGTACCTGAGAATACTTTGTTGTTGTATACACGTTGCAACATGTGTACCAGAATTTCTTCTGTCACTTCTCCATGTGGATGTGAATTTCCATCTACAATCCCTTTTTCTAGACCCCACTTCCATGCGTCTCTCGCCCATTCTGACGGTTCTCCATTCCGGTAACTTGTATCAATAGCGAAGGATACTGCACTTCCAGTACCTAAAAATACTTTGTTGTTGTATACACGTTGTAACATGTGTACCAAGATTTCTTCTACTACCGTTCCATGTGGATGTGAATTCCCATCTACAATTCCTTTTTCTAATCCCCACTTCCATGCACTTCTCGCCCACTCTGATGGTTCTTTATTTTCAGAAGGATTAGTTCCCCCATCAAAATCAACATATTGCTTAACAATTTCAGCGTAGAAGAAATTCCCTCCGTTTTTATATCGGTAGCCACCATTGTATGCCACAGCAATTGGGTTACTATATCGAACCATGGAACCTGTTGTATTTCCAAGTGATGGTGCAACAACCGTTTTAGAATACAGATCCGCCACCGGTAATGAATGTTGTTTCTTGTTAGAAGCTAACCAGCGAAGGTAAGCTCGTCCAAAATTATATGATTGAACAATGGCACTTAAATCTGTAATACCATTTTTTTTCGCATCATCAAAAGCTCCTTTTAGATGCTTTACTCCATAATAAATCGAATCTTTAGGATTTTTAATTGTATTCATTGGCCACCCTTGTGATTCACTTGATTGCATAATATCAGGTTTTTTTTCAGAATTCCCGTCACTTTCCACCATAATGATTCCAAGTACGTAAGGAATTAACTCAGGTACTCCTTGTGCGGAACATTCACTTTCTACCATTGATTTCCAACGTAACACTTGTTGTGGCAAATTCTTTGTTTTAACTGAAGCAGCTAATATACTCACTACTAAACATCTCCTTATTTTCCTATTATGTTTGCCTAAAAAACTACTACTATACTAAATATGACTATCAGCCAAATACCCATTAATCTATAAAATTACTTCATGTTGCTCACCTTCTTTCACAACAAAAAGAGCAACCATAAAATAGTTGCTCTTTCGTCGAAATCTTATATTACTACTATAAATCACTTTTTCAATACTTTCTGTACACCGCATGTAGCCTACAAAAAGGTAACATTAATACCCAACTAAAAATTTGACAATCTTTCTTATTTCAGCATATTTTCGTCGGATGTACCCTGTACTATAATGCAACTCAAACACTACTTGCTCTAAAACTATCCTATCGATATGTTTCATCTTTTTTAGTTTTACTTTAATACAAATAATTTTTTTAATTAGCGAATCCAGCGAATGATTTTTTCATCAAATTCTACCCAACCTTTATCTTTAATGTAAATCCAATTGTTATCCCTAAACTCAATTACCCATTGTCCTTCGCTTACTCGATCACGTATACCACTGTTGTAATTCGCATGATGGTAACACTCTAATCCTTTCCATTCATTCCAAATGACACCTTTACTCCTACCATCTTTTTCGATACGTATTGCTGTTTCAGGAACCCAGTTGTCATTGGCGATTTTAAACCAAAATCTTTTCCCATCCCATGCACTCTCTAAATATACATGGCCACTGCCAAGAGGAATCTTTCCTACTACTTCCGCAAGTTCATTTGGTTCTTTATATACCCAAGACTGTCGCTCTACACATTGTAACCAACCTAAGTTATTGGTTAACCAATCTGGTGGTAATGATACATTCTTTCGGGTGTCTACATCTGTAGGATCAGGATTATTTGAATTAGAGCCCTTTCCTATAAACCATTCAATAGTTTTATTTCCTACTAAGTAATTTAAGTCTACATTACCAGTAATTCCTGCAACGCTACCAGTTTCAGTATATTGCCATAGATCACAGCTATATGCAGGTTTACTGCCACCATAACGAGGAATCCATAAGAAATCTGCACTCACACTATTTAGTCCATAACTTGTATACATGTGATGTGACACGTATAATCCAACTTTCCAGCCCGCTGCACGACATGTATCAATGAAGGCCTGAGATGCTTTTGCTAAGTTAGTGGGTCCACAACTAGCAAGTGTGTCATCTTCTACATCCAATACAAGGAATTTTGCATCCTTGTCTGCACGATTCATAAAATCTCTTGCTTCTACAATAGCGTCTTGGACACTTGTATAACATCCATAAGCATAATGACCAAATGGAACTCCATATGCTTTACAACCTTGGACATATTCTTTATATTTTGAATCAACCTTATTAGATCCATATTGTACACGAATAATAGCCAGCTCCAAATCATTACTCGCTTCAGCCCAATTTATATTTCCATTATGATAAGATATATCTGCTATTTTCTTCATTTATACATGCTCCTTTGTTAATCATTGATAGAAATCCTTTTTCTAGCTACATTGTTATTTAGCTTGTGATTCTAATTAATAAAAAATAAAGAAGAGTCGCTCCATAAGGACCTACTCTTCTTTTTAACAAATCTATCGAATCCAACGAATAATTTTTTCGTCAAACTCTACCCAGCCTTTATCTGTAATATAAATCCAGTTGTTATCTCTAAACTCAATTACCCATTGGCCTACACTTACTCGATCGCGTATACCACT